>NZ_SDKK01000001.1:1685-155650 GCF_008107625.1 Zoogloea oleivorans | reverse complement strand
GCCCTGGCCTGCCTCGACCCGGACGCCGCCGCGCGCCTGCAGCCCCACGGGGCCCAGCGCATCCAGCGCGCGCTGGAGATCGTCCGCCTCACCGGCCAGCCGCTGGCCGCCAGCTACGCCCGGCGGGACGCCGCGCCCGACAGCCGCCGCTACATCCCCATCGCCCTCACCCCGAGCGACCGGGCTGTGCTCCACGCCCGCATCGAGCGGCGCTTCGACAGCATGCTGCTGGCCGGCTTTGTGGACGAAGTCGTGCGCCTGCGCCGCCATTACGAACTCACGCCCAACCTGCCTTCCATGCGCTGCGTCGGCTACCGCCAGGCGCTGGAATACCTGGAAGGCCACTGCGACCTCCCGACCTTCCGCAACAAGGGCATCTTCGCCACCCGCCAGCTGGCCAAACGGCAAATCACCTGGCAACGCAACTTCCGCGAAAACTGGGGCGATCTGGTGGAGCTGGATTGTCTGGCGGAACATCTGGAAGAAACGGTACGGCAGACCGTCGCACAAGCCCTTTGACTGGTCATCCGGCCGCAAACCGGCTAACGTATTTGCGCCGCCTTTTCAGGTAATAAAGTAATGCGCAGACTCATTATCCAGGCCGCCCTGCTTGTCCTTGCCGGCACTGGCCACGCGCTGGCCGAAGAGGTGGCCGAGCCCTCTCCCGTCATGGAGCCGCCGCCGGCAGCGCGCAGCGAAGAACCTTTCTCGGGCCTGGCACCGGTGCTTCCCGACACCCTCAAATGGGCCGGCCCGCCGAACATCCCGGCGCTCAAGGTGGCCTGGATGCTGGGCAGCGAGAAGGACGCCGGCCCCTACGTACTGCGCGTGAAGCTCGCCGACGGCGGACGGATCGGCGCCCACACCCATCCGGAAGACCGGGTCACCAGCGTGCTCTCGGGGACACTCTACGTGGGCTTCGGCACGGTCTTCGACGAGACACGGGTGCATGCCGTGCCGGCCGGAGCGGTCTACCTGACCCCCGCCGACCAACCCCATTACGTGTGGGCGAAGGACGGCGATGTGGAATACCAGGAAAACGGCTTCGGCCCGACAGACACGAATTTCAATCCCCGTTAGGGGACTCTGCAGCAAGCGCTTTCAGCACGCCTCTGAGGGAGGCCACCATGACCATCCATTCCTGCGGGAATCCCGCTCCCCGCCTGTACGCCCACCTGAGCCTCGGACTGGCTGCCATCCTGTGTGCCGGCGGGGTGGCATTCCCCCCGGCCCATGCGGCAGAACCCGGCACGGACGCCCCGGCGAGCTTCGCCACCGTGGGGGTGCCGGACTTTTCGCAGATCACCCGGCGCTACGGTTCGACCGTGGTCAACATCAGCATCAGCGGGATGCGCCAGGTGTCCGTCGGCCCCGACACGAGCGACACGGCGGGCGACGACAACGACGCCGACTCGATGCAGCAGTTTTTGCGCCGCTTCCAGCAGCAGTTCGGCGGCACGGGGGCGAGCATGCAGGTGCCGGTACGGGGCCTGGGGTCGGGTTTCATCGTCAGCGAGGACGGGCTCATCCTGACCAACGCCCACGTGATCGCCAACGCCAGCGACGTGGTCGTCAAGCTCACCGACCGGCGCGAGTTCCACGCCCGCGTGATCGGCAGCGACAGGAAAACCGACATCGCCGTGCTGAAGATCGACGCCCGCGGCCTGCCGACGGTAAGCATCGGCAATCCGGCAGAGTTGCAGGTGGGCCAGTGGGTGCTGGCCATCGGCGCGCCGTATGGCTTTGAAAACAGTGTCAGTGCCGGCGTGGTGAGTGCCAAGGGGCGCTCCCTGCCGGACGGCAGCGGCGTGCCCTTCATCCAGACCGACGCGGCGGTGAACCCGGGCAACTCGGGCGGCCCGTTGTTCAATGCCCGCGGCGAAGTGGTGGGCATCAATTCGCAGATCTACAGCCGTACAGGGGGTTTTCAGGGGCTCAGCTTTGCGATCCCCATCGACCTGGCGCTGAAGGTGCAAAAGCAGATCGTCGCCACGGGCCATGCCTCCCACGGCATGCTCGGCGTCACTGTCCAAGAGGTCAATCAGGCCCTGGCCGAGGCCTTCCGGCTCCCCTCACCCACCGGCGCCCTGCTGCTCGACGTGCAGCCGGGCAGCCCCGGCGCCAAGGCCGGCTTGCTGCCCGGCGACGTGATCGTTGGCGTGGATGGCAAGCCGATCACCTCGGCGGGGGATGTGCAAACGCTGGTGACGATGGCCCAGCCCGGCCAGCGCCTGCTCTTCGAGGTGTGGCGTGACGGCCAGCCCGGACACCTGACGGTCACCCTCGGGGAAGCCGGCAAGGCGGCCAGCCCGCCGCCCGTGCCGCGTGCCGACACGCAGGCCCTGAGCTTGCTGGGGCTGCAGCTCAGGCCACTGCAACCGGTGGAGCATCTCGCCATCGGCTCCGCCGCGGGCCTGCTGGTCGAAGCGGCGAACGGCCCGGCGCAAGCGGCCGGGATGCAGGCGCGGGACGTGGTGCTGTCGATCAACGGCAAAACCGTGGCGTCGCTCGATCAGGCCCGCGCGGCGGTCAAGGGCGCCGGCGGCACGGTGGCGCTGCTGGTGCAAAGGGGCGGCGAAAAGCTCTTCGTCCCCATCAGCCAGAGCGCACCGTCCCGCTGACAAAAAGTCTCCGGCCTCAGGCCGTCACCGTCAGGCTGCTCGTGGTATTGAAAGCATCGCTGTCCGGCCCGTAAGCGCGTGCCAGCTCCATGAGCTTGTGCATCAGGGCCGCATCGCTCTGGCTGCTGGATGTGCTGCTGGCGGTACTGGTGTCGGTCGTCGACGACGACGTGCTGCGGCTTTGCGAGGACTGGTCGTAGGCCATCGCCTCCTGCATGCTCACCTTGCCATCGCCGTTGGCGTCGGCCTTGTCGAAATTGCTGACGATCTTCGAGATCAGGTCCGAACGTTCGCTGTCGGTCGAGTCGATTTCGCTGAGCTGGCTGTTCAATTCATCCTTGGTGAACCCCGCGTCGTCTTCCGGTGGGGGCGGCGGTGGCATGCCGCCGGCCCCGTGCGCGCCGCCCATGCGGCTGCTGAAGGCCTGGCTGTCGAGAGCATCGGCAAGCTTCTGGATGCTGCTCGACATGGCACCGGCAAGAACCTGCCGCTCAATCCAGGCTGCGCACCTCGTCGATGCGTTCGGGGTAGGGATAAATCATGTTGAAGGCCTCGCTGCGCCCGGCCGTCTGCACCAGACGCACATGCTCGCGGCGAAACTCGCGCGCCTGCGTCAGTCCGCAGGCATGGGCAATCATGTCGATTTCCTTGTTCATGTTGCGGGCGTAATTGGCCACCCGCAGGTACTTCTCTTCCACCACCAGCCCGCGCTGGAGCTTGGCATTGTGGGTGGAAATGCCTGTCGGGCAGGTGTTCTGATGGCAGCGCATGGCCTGCACACAACCCAGCGAGAACATGAAGCCGCGGGCCGTGTTCACAAAATCCGCGCCCGCCGCCAGCGCCCACGCGGCCCGTGCCGAGGTCACCAGCTTGCCGGCGGCAATCACCCGGATGCGCTCGCGCAGGCCGAACTCGATCAGCGTATCGATCACCCGCGGCAGGGCTTCGTCGATGGACAGGGCCATGTGATCGGCCAGCGCCTGGGGCGCCGCACCGGAGCCGCCCTCGCCCCCGTCCACGGCGATGAAGTCCGGCGCGGTATCGAGGCCGCGGCGCAGGATCGCCTCGCACAGTTCATGCAGAAAGCGCCGCCCGCCAATGGCCGTCTTGATGCCCACCGGCTTGCCGGTAACGCTGCGCACCCGGACGATCATGTCGAGGAGTTCATTGACGTTGGCGATGTCGCGGTGGCGGTTCGGGCTGATGGAATCGACGCCCTCCGGAATGCCGCGGATACGGGCGATTTCGGCGGTCACCTTGGCAGCCGGCAGGACCCCGCCCTTGCCCGGCTTGGCGCCCTGCGACAGCTTGATTTCGAAGGCCTTCACCGCGTCATGGGCGGCCCGTTCGCGCAGGCGCTCGTCGGACAGCTGGCCCTCGGCATCGCGCACGCCGTACTTGGCGGTGCCGATCTGCATGATGATGTCGGCGCCGCCTTCCAGGTGGGCCGGCGCCAGGCCGCCTTCGCCGGTATCCATCCAGCAGCCGGCCGCGGCGGCGCCCTTCGACAAGGCCAGCACTGCCGGCCGTGACAGCGCGCCATAGCTCATGCCGCTGATATTGACGATGGAACGGGCCGTGAAGGGTTTTGCGGCGTAACCCTCGCCGATGGTCAGCGGGGGCGTCGGCGCCTGCTCTTCCTCCAGCACCGGAAAGCCGGCGTTCACAAAAATCAGAGCTCCCGGATGATGCAGATCGTAGGTGGAACCAAAGCCAAGCACCCCGCCCTCGTTCTTCGCCAGGCGATACACCCAGCCGCGGGTCGCCCGGTTGAAGGGCATTTCTTCCCGGTCGCCGAGGAAGAAGTACTGCCGGAAATACTCGCCCAGTTGCTCGAAGAAATAGCGCAGGTGGCCAATCACCGGGTAATTGCGCAGGATCGCGTGCTTCTTCTGGGTGATGTCCTGGATATACCAGTAGCTCAGCCCGCCAACCACCAGCAGGACAAGCAGCACGCCCAGGCTGACTTCCAGCACACTCATCATCGTCGTCATGCCGCTTTTCACCCGGTGTTAGAATTCACGTCAGCACATATTAGGTGACTCCCGATGGAATTTGCAGAACAGCTTCGCGTTGAAGTCCAGCGCTCCGTAGCGGCCTCCCTGGCCGAAGACATCGGCACCGGCGACCTGACTGCCCGGCTCATCCCGGCCAGCCGCACCGCCCGCGGTCGCGTGATCACCCGCGAAGATGCCGTGCTGTGCGGCACCGCCTGGTTCGACGCCGCCTTCACCGCACTGGAACCCGACGCCTCGATCATCTGGCACGCCCGCGATGGCGAACGCATCAAGCCCGGCCAGTTGCTGTGCGAAGTGGACGCCAGCGCCCGCGCGCTGCTGACCGCCGAACGCACCGCCCTGAACTTTGTTCAACTGCTGTCCGGCACCGCCACCCTGACAGCCATTTTCGTGCAGGCCGTGGCCGGCACCAAAGCCAAGATCGTCGATACCCGCAAGACCCTGCCGGGCCTGCGCCTGGCCCAAAAATATGCGGTCAAGATCGGCGGCGGCACCAACCACCGGGTCGGCCTGTACGACGGCATCCTGGTCAAGGAAAACCACATCATCGCCGCCGGCAGCATCAAGGCCGTGATGGAACAGGCCCGGGCCATCGCCCCGTCCAACGTGTTCATCGAAGTGGAAGTCGAAACCCTCGAGCAGCTCAATGAAGCCCTCGAAGCCGGCGCCAAAATGGTCCTGCTCGACAACATGAGCCTCGAAGAGATGCGCGACGCCGTCGGCATCAACAAGGGCCGCGCCGAACTCGAAGCCTCCGGCGGTGTGAACCTGGAGCGCGTGCGCGCCATTGCCGAAACCGGCGTGGATCGCATCTCCATCGGCAGCCTCACCAAGGACGTGCGCGCCATCGACCTCTCCCTGCGTCACGTGGAAGAGTAAATCGCTGCAGCACGCGGCCCGGCCCAGCGCCGGGCCTTTTTTATTTCAGCCCCGCATTCATTACCCCCGCCGACCATGAACATCGAATTCGACGGTTCCACGTCCACTGAGAACGCCGACACCCTCCGCCAGGTCATCGAAGCCCTCGTCAGCCGCATCCAGGCCCGCGATGCCGAACTCGACCTGTCGGCCCTGTCGCGCATCGTCGTCACCGACGACCTGCCCGCCACCGAACAACAGTTTGGCGCCCTGCCGGTTGCCGGCGACCACCTGTCGCGCATCGTTACCGACAAGGACAGCACCGACGGCAAGCTGGCCCTGCTCTTCGACGGCAGCAAGCTGTGGGCCATCCTGTCCGGCGACGGTGCCGAAGTCGCTCGCCTGATCCATCACCTGCACAAGGAATGCTGGCGCCTCCACGATGCCCCCACGCCGCCCGCCGACACCGCAGAAACGCCGCTGGCCAGGGCTCTGTCACCCATCGTCAGCGCCATGTGGCTGGAATACAAAATCAACCGGCGCAGCGCCTGGTCGATCCCCACCGATTCCGACCTGCTCCTCAACCACCTGGCGGCCCTGATGCAGGCCCTGCCCGGCGGCATGCAGGAAGAAATCACCCTCTACTACGCCGACCAGAACCTGGACGAGCTGTTCGCCAAGAGCCTCGGCCGCATCGCCCACCTGATGCAGGCCGTTGCCCACGTGCAGGGCTACCTCGACGGCATGGAACTGCCGCTGAAGGACGTGAGCGCCACCATGCAGGAACTGGTCAGCCAGTCCTTCCTGTCGCCGATCTGGCTGACCACCGCGCAACACCTGGCGGCCGGCCATGCCATCGGCCCGGGCGAGCTGGCCGACATTCCGCTGCGCCGCGACGTGCAGGCCGCCTTCGCCACCTTCGGCCTGCAGATTCGCGAAAGCGAAGACGGCAGCGATGTGTGGGTGGATGTGCAGCCGCTGGTCAAGCCGGAAACATTGCACTGAAACTTGTCGGCCGGTGCATGATCGAAACGTTCAGGCGTTGATGAGGAGATGGACATGACATCGAACATCGAAGATCAGGCCGCCGGCCACCACCCCACGCTGCTGACGGTAGCCACGCGCAAGGGCCTCTGGCTCTACCACGGGGATCCGGCGCGCAAGGCCTGGCGGGCCGACGGGCCGCATTTTCTTGGTCACATCATCAACCATGTGGTGCTTGACCCGCGTGACGGTCGAACCCTGCTCGCTGCCGCCAAAACCGGCCATCTCGGTCCGACCATCTTCCGCTCCACAGACCTCGGGCAGAGCTGGAAGGAGGCCGCACAGCCTCCGGCCTTCGCCACGGCCACGGACGGCCAAGCCGGGCGCGCGGTCGATCACACCTTCTGGCTGACGCCGGGCCACGCCGACGAAACCGATGTCTGGTATGCCGGAACCTCGCCGCAAGGGCTGTTCCGCTCGGAGGACGGCGGCGTAACGTGGACGCCTTTCTCGTGCCTCAACGACGATCCCGTTTACCGCCAGTGGATGGGCTCCGTGCAGGACGGCACGCCGGACGGCCCCAAACTGCATTCGATCATCGTCGATCCACGCAATGCCGCCCACCTTTACCTGGCGATGTCGGGCGGCGGCGTCCATGAGTCGGAAGACCGAGGGCAGACATTCAAACCCCTCATTCAGGGGCTGGATGTGGTGGAAGGCTTCGACCGAAGTGACGCCACCTTTCACGACCCCCATTGCATGCGGCTGTGCGCCGCCAATCCGGACCGCCTGTACCAGCAGAACCACTGCGGCATCTACCGCCTCGACCGGCCGTCGGACACGTGGCAGAACATCGGCAAGAACATGCCGGACGCGGTTGGCAGCATCGGTTTTCCGCTGGTGGTGCACCCGCGTGATGCCGACACCGCCTGGGTGTTTCCGATGGACGGCACCAGCGTGTGGCCGCGCACCAGCCCGGGCGGCAAGCCGGCGGTGTACGTAACGCGGGACGGCGGCGGTACGTGGCAGCGCCTCGACACGGGCCTGCCGGTCAGCCAGGCCTGGTGGACCGTCAAGCGTCAGGCCATGGCGGCCGACAATCATGACCCCGTGGGGCTTTACTTCGGTACCACCAGCGGTGAGCTGTGGATGAGCCGCGACGAGGGCCGGCACTGGGAATGCATCGCACAGCACCTGCCGGAAATCTATGCGGTGGAAGCCGCCGTGCGCGCATAGCGCGGCGCCCGTGAAAGTCCTGATCCCCAGCGCCCTGCGCTCCTACACCGAGCGGGCCGACGCCGAAGCCAGCGGCGACACGCTCGCCGAGGCCCTCGCCGACCTGGACCGGCACTACCCGGGAATCCGCTTCCGCATGATCGACGAACAGCAGCGGATTCGCCCCCACATCCGCTTCTTCGTCGATGGCGTGCAGGCCCGCGATCTCGCGCAGCCGCTCTCTGCAGCCGGCGAGCTTGTCATCGTCCAGGCCCTGAGTGGCGGCTGAACCCGCCTCAATAATGCGGCGGAATCTCGTCGCGCAGATCGCGCGATTCGGCCGACGGCGCGGCGGACTGCATCTGGTGGTAGAGCTGCACCAACTGACGCTGCAGCGCGTCGATCTGTTCCTGCTGGCGGTGCACCGTCATGTTGAGGGTGTCCACCAGGTCTTCGGTCAGGGCGAGCTTGATCTCGATTTCGGTGAGTCGGGATTCCATGTCGGGCCCTCGGAAAAAGTTTGCAAGGCCGGATTGTCCTCGTGCATTCAGCCTCCGCCAAGCCCTGCTTTCGGGTGGGTGCTCGACGCCCCCTGCCGGGCAGGCGATAATGCCCCGCTGAAAAGCTGCCAGACGAGCAGCCAGTCCATCCCGGTATTACCCAGAGAAAGCCTCCCAGCATGACCCATTCCCGCAAACAGCTCGAACTCCTCGCCCCGGCCCGCACTGCGGATATCGGTATCGAGGCGGTGAATCACGGCGCCGACGCCGTGTACATCGGCGGCCCCGCCTTCGGTGCCCGTGCCAACGCGGAGAACAGCATTGCCGATATCGAACGCCTGACCCGTCACGCCCACCGCTTTGGCGCGCGGGTCTTCGTCACCTGCAACACCATCTTCCACGACGAGGAAGTGGCCGGCGCCGAAACCCTGATTCGCCAGTTGTACGAAGCCGGCACCGACGCGCTGATCGTTCAGGACATGGGCCTGCTGGAGCTCGACCTGCCGCCGATCCAGCTACACGCCAGCACGCAAACCGACATCCGTCACCCCGAAAAGGCCCGCTTCCTGCAGGACGTGGGCTTTTCGCAGATCGTGCTGGCCCGCGAGATGACGCTCACCGACATCCGCAAGGTAGCCGCCGCCACCGACTGCGCGCTGGAGTTCTTCGTGCATGGCGCGCTGTGCGTGGCTTTCTCGGGGCAGTGCTACATCAGCCACGCCCACACCGGCCGCAGCGCCAACCGGGGCGAATGCTCGCAGGCCTGCCGCCTGCCCTACGACCTCGAGGACAAGGACGGCAAGCTGCTCACCAGCAACCAGCACCTGCTGTCCATGAAGGACAACAATCAGAGCGCCAACCTGCGCGCGCTGGCCGATGCGGGCATCAGCAGCTTCAAGATCGAAGGCCGCTACAAGGACATGGCCTACGTCAAGAACATCACCGCCCACTACCGCCAGCTGCTCGACGAAATCATGGAGGACGCGCCGGAATATTCCCGCACCTCTGCCGGGCGCAGCACCTTCCTGTTCCAGCCGCTGGCCGACAAGACCTTCAACCGCGGCGCCACCGACTACTTCGTGAATGGCCGTACCGCCGACATCGGCGCCTTCGATTCGCCCAAATTCGTCGGCGAACCGGTGGGCAGCGTGACCCGCGTGGACACCAAACAGCGCCGCCACTTCGATGTTTCCAGCGTGGTCGAGCTGCACAACGGCGACGGCCTGACCTTCTACGACCGCAAGGGTGAACTGCTGGGCCTGCGCGTCAACCGCGCCGAAAAGGTCGGTGACGACTTCCGCGTTTACACTGCCGACCCGCTGCCCACCGACCTCTTTCCCGGCAGCGGCATGTTCCGCAACCGCGACCACGAGTTCGAGCGCATGCTCGAAAAGAAGTCCGCCGAGCGCCGCATCGGCGTCGACCTGGCCTTCGCCGAAACGCCGGACGGCTTTGCGCTGACGATGACCGACGAAACCGGCATCTGCGTCAGCACCCGCCAGGCCCATGCCAAAGAGCCCGCGAAAGACGTCGAGCGCGCCCGCTCCAGCCTCAAGGACAGCCTGGCCAAGCTGGGCACAACGATTTTTGAAGCGCGGAACATTGACCTCGACATCTCGGCGCCGTGGTTCATCCCTCCGTCAGCCATCAACGCCCTGCGTCGCGATGCCGTCGACAAGCTGGAGGCCGCCCGCCTGGCTGCCCTGCCCCGCCTCGAACGCCGGGCCGCGGTCGAACCGCCGGTGCCCTACCCGCAAACCGAGCTCAGCTACCTGGCCAACGTGCTTAACCAGAAGGCGCGCGACTTCTATCACCGCCACGGCGTCACCCTCATCGAGGCAGCCTACGAGGCCAACGAGCACACCGACGACGCCTCGCTGATGATCACCAAGCACTGCCTGCGCTACAGCTTCAACCTGTGCCCGAAGGAAGTGAAAGGCATCAAGCCGGACCCGATGACCCTCGTCAATGGCAAGGAGCGGCTCACCCTCCGGTTCGACTGCAAGCGCTGCGAGATGCACGTCATCGGGCAAATCCGCCAGTCGGTCATCGACGCCCCGGCCGTCCCGGTGGTCTTTCACGCCAAGGTGCCTGACGGCTTCCACGCCCCTCACTGACCCCATCCCATGAAAATAGCGATTGCCATCATCCTGCTGGCCCTGGCCCTCATCGTCGGCCCCGCCGTCTGGACGGTGGCCCACCACGATCCGAAGGCCATCCCGACCTCCGGTATGCCGTGGCAGATTGAAACCCTGCCGAGCGGTGAATCCCGCGTCTTCGACCTGACCCTCGGGCGCAGCACCCTGGCCGACGCCAAGGCGCGCTTCGGCACCGAGATGCAGCTCGCGCTGGTGGCAGAGCCCGACGAAGACGGCAACGTGGAAGGCTATTACGAAAGCGCCACCGCCGGCTTCGTGGCCGGCAAATTGATCGTCACCGCCGAACTGCCGAAGGACGTGATCGAAGGCATGCGCGAGCGCGCCCCGAAAACCGAGTACATGCAGAGCACCACCCGCAAGGCCAAGCTGGCCGACGCCGATCTGGCCGCCGCCCTCGCCGCGCCAATCCGTGGCATGGCCTTCATCCCCAGCGCCCAGCTTGACGAAGCCATCGTTCTCGAACGCTTCGGCCAGCCCACCGAGCGCATCCGCGTGAATGACCACGTGGAACACCTGCTCTACCCGGCCAAGGGGCTCGACCTGGTGCTCGACAGCAAGGGCAAGGAGCTGCTGCAATATGTGGCGCCAGCCCGCTTCGAGGCACTGCAGGCGCCGCTGAAGGCCCAGGCGCAAGCCAAACCCTGAGCGCCCGCCATGTCTGTCATTCTCGAAGTCGAACACACCACGATCTATCGCTACCGCAACCCGGTCAGCTTTGGCGAGCACAAGATGATGTTCCGACCGCGCACCAGCCACGACATCCGGGTGGTCGAGTGCGCGCTGGAAGTGAGCCCGGAAGCCGAGATCCGCTGGGTGCATGATGTCTTCTCCAACTCGGTCACCTATGTGCGCATTCCCGGCAAGGCCACCGAACTGAAGTTCGTCGCCCGTTTTGTCGTCGAACACATGAACGCGCGCAACGAAGAGCTCCCGCTGACCCGTGCCGCCGAGGACTATCCCTTCGAGTACGCCATCTCCGAGCGCTACGACCTGCGTCCCTTCATCGAGCCTGCTTACCCCGACCCGGGCGGCGAGCTGCGCCTGTGGGCCGACCAGTTCCTCACCCAGGGCCGCCGTCTCAAGACCCGCAGCCTGCTGATCGCCATCGCCGACGGCATCCGCCAGCAATTCACCTACACCTCCCGCTATGTGGAAGGCACCCAGCCGCCACTGCAGACCCTGGAGCTGCGCAGCGGCACCTGCCGTGACTACGCCCTGTTCATGATGGAAGTGGTCCGTCGCCTGGGCTTTGCGGCGCGTTTCGTGTCCGGCTACCTGTACGACCCGGCCCTCGACGGTGGCAGTGGCAGCCTGGTCGGCTCCGGCTCCACCCACGCCTGGCTGCAGATCTACCTGCCGGGGGCCGGCTGGATGCCCATCGACCCCACCAACAGCCTGTTTGGCGGCGACAACCTGATCCGCGTCGCCCACGTCCGCGACCCGAGCCAGGCCAGCCCCCTCAGCGGCAGCTACATCGGCCAGGACGCCGACTTTGCCGGCATGTCCGTAGACGTCAAGGTGCGCAAGCTCGCCGCACTCCCAGGCGGTCAATCGGGAAAGACCTGACGCCTTGGCCGTCCAGTCCATCGAACGTCGCCGCTGCCTCACCTGCAACCGCTGGGGCGGCGCCCGCACGCCGGGCGCCGAGCCCGACACCATCGAATACGACGAAAACAACGATCGCGGCCCCTGCCAGGAAGGCCCGTGGCACGGCAACAGCCGCGGCCCGCGCAACGCCTGCGGCCAGTGGGTCAAGTGGATCGCCCTGGAACAGCCCGCCTCATGAACGCCCCCGCCGACACCCCAGAATTCCTCATCGCCTGCCTGTGTGCCAACTGGTGCGGCACCTGCCGGGACTATCGGGAAGGCTTCGAAGCCCTTGCCACCCGCTTCCCGACGGCCCGTTTCGTGTGGCTGGACGTGGAGGACGAAGCCGACCTGCTCGACGATTACGACGTGGAGAACTTTCCCACCGTGCTCATCCAGCGCGATGATGCCGTTCTGTTCTTCGGTACCATGCTGCCCCACCACGAACTGCTTCAGCGCACCGTCGAGAGCTTCCATGCCCAGAGCGTGGAGGAGAGCCGGCGCTACGCCAATTCCGATCCGCTACGCCGCAGCTGGCAGGAAGAGCGCAACCTGCGCCGCGCCCTGGCCGAACGTGCGGGATAATCGGTACCAGAAAAAAACACCGGAACAAGGAGGAGACAAAAATGGATGACTGCGTTTTCTGCCGTATCGTGCGCGGCGAACTGCCCGCCTCGAAGGTTTACGAGGATGAACACACCCTCGCCTTCCTCAACATCATGGCCGGCAGCCCGGGGCACACCCTGGTCATCGCCAAACCCCACCGGGAAAACATCTACACCCTGGAAGACGAGCTGGCCGAAGCCGTCATGCGCACCACCACCCGGGTCGCCAAAGCCGTCCGCCAGGCCGCGGGCTGCGAAGGCGTAACGCTCTTCCAGGCCAACGAAGTGGCCGGCGGACAAACCGTCTTCCACTTCCACCTCCACGTGCTGCCACGCACCCCCGGCGACAGCCTGCCCGGCGTGTGGCCGGCCACCGCCCCGACCCGTACCGAAATGGACGAGATGGCCGAGCGCCTGCGCGCCGCCCTCTGACGTTTCCACGCCCCCCAGGCGCAGCGCCCCAGATCTGAGCCCCGCCCCTTCATTCGGGCGGGCGTCTTCCGTTAACCATCAGGCAAGACCTGCCCAGCGCAATCCATCCGGACGCCCCTGACCCGACCTTCATGCTCATTCCCTTCCTCAGCACAGAAGCCCCCTTCGCCATCCTGCTGATGATTCTCAGCGGGGCGCTGATCATCCGGCCCCTGATCGCCTGGCGGCGCTCCCTGATGAACACCGGCGTATTCTTCGTCGCCTGCCTGCTCGGCGACCTGCTGGCCGGCCTGCTTGAGGGCTACATGCAGCCGGCCGCCCTGCGCTGGCTACGCGAAATGTCGATCTTCGGCGAAGGCCTGGCGGTCATCCGCTACCTGGGCCTGGCCCTTTTCAACGTGGTGCTGCCGCGGATGCGGGTGCACATTTCCGGCATCCTCGCCGACATCCTGGTGATCATCGGCTATGTGGCGTGGGGCTTCCTGCGCCTCAACCTCGCCGGGATGGAGTTCTCCCACCTGTTCGCCACCTCGGCGGTGCTTACCGCGGTGGTGGCCATTTCAATGCAGGACACCCTCGGCAACCTGCTCGGCGGCCTGGCCCTGCAGATGGACAACTCCCTCGAGATCGGCGACTGGATCCAGATGGACGACCTCGGCGGCCGGGTCAGCGACATTCAGTGGCGCTACACCGCCATCGTCACGCGCAGCGGCGAACGGGTCGTCATTCCGAACAGCCACCTGATGAAGAACCGCTACTCGGTGCTGTGCAACAAGCGCCAGGCGGTGCCCCAGCAGCGGCGCAGCATTTCCTTCAACATCGATCTGTCGGTGCCGCCGGCACGGGTCAGCGCAGCCATCCTGCAGGACATCCAGACCGCCCGCATTCCCAACCTGAGCCTCGAACCGCAGCCCCAGTGCCTGCTCCTCGACTTCGGCCCGGGCTTCGCCCGCTACGCCCTGCGCTACTGGCTGGTAGACCCGGGCCCGGACGAAGTCACTGACTCCGACGTGCGCCACCATGTTCTCGCCGCACTGCAACGGGAAGGCATCCGCCTCGCCGTCAGCGACCAGACCATCCATCTGGTGCAGGAAGGCGAGGCGCACCGGGAGGAAGTCCGTGCCCGCGAACTCAATCGCCGCCTGCAGGCGATTTCACAGATCGACCTGTTCTCGCGCCTGTCCGAAGCCGAGCAGCTGGAGCTGGCCCGCCGGCTGGTGAATGCCCCCTTTGCGCGCGGCGACATCGTCACCCGCCAGGGCGCCATCGCCCACTGGCTCTACATCATCGTCAGCGGCGAAGCCGAAGCCTGGTGGCAGCCACCCGATGGCGGCCAGCAACGCCTGCTCGAAAAACGCGGCCCGGGCAGCCTGTTTGGCGAACTCGGCCTGATGACCGGGGCGCCGCGCCGGGCCACCGTCATTGCCACCAGCGACATGGAAGCCTACCGCCTCGACAAGGCCGGCTTCGAACACATCATCCGGGCCCGCCCGGAGCTTGCAGAAGGCATTTCCGCCATCCTCGAACGCCGTCTCAGCCACTTCCAGGCCCTCGAAACGGGGTATGCTGAAGACAAACCAGGCCACAGTGCCTCCCAGGGCTCCGAAGTTGCCGCCCTGGGCAAAAAAATCCGCGAATTCTTCGGTCTTTGAGCCGATTTACCTATCCTGCCGAAAGCCTGTACCGTATCCCATGCCTGATTCCCAGAACCTGATCTCCGCCCTTCACGAGGCCCACGAAGTCCGCCGCGACCTGATCGCCCGCCTGCTGAAGGAAAAAACCGACGCCTACCGGCTCTTCCACGGCACCGTCGAAGGGCGCCCCGGCCTCACCGTCGACCGCTACGGCAGCCTGATTCTCGTGCAGAGTTTCCACGGGCCGCTGATGCCCGCCGAGCTGGAAGCCCTCGAAGGCTTCTACGCAGAGGCCTGTCCCGGCCTCGACGTGATCTACAACGACCGCAGTCACGCCAATTCGCGCATCAGCAACGCCCTGCCCCCCGAGCAGCTGGCCAAGGCCGAAGCGCTGCGCGAATTCTCGGAGCTGGGTGTGAAGTACCGCGTCCAGGCCCGTCATGGCGGGCAGGATCCGTGGCTGTTCCTCGACCTGCGCGCCGCGCGCCGGCGCATCATGGCCGAGGCGCCGGGCAAGTCCCTGCTCAACACCTTTGCCTACACCTGCGGGCTCGGCATCGCCGCCGCCAAGGCCGGCGCCAAGCATGTGGTGAATGTGGACTTTTCCGAAACGAGCCTGTCCATCGGCAAGGAAAACGCGCGCCTCAACGAGTTGCCGATCCGCGTGCGCTTCGTGAAGAGCGACGCCTTCGCCGCCCTGCGCCAGTTGTCCGGCATTGGCCAGGCGAAGATGGTGCGCGGCAAGCGCATGCCGCCGTTCCCGGTGCTCGAAAAGCACAGCTTCGACCTGGTCTTCCTCGACCCGCCCCGCTACGCCAAGAGCGCCTTCGGGGTGGTGGACCTGGTGAATGACTACTCCGCGCTGTTCAAGCCGGCGCTGCTGTGCACGAATGAAGGCGGTACGCTGGTGTGCTGCAACAACGTTGCCCAGGTGGATCGCCAGGCCTGGGCCGACCAGCTGGAGCGTAGCGCCAAGAAGGCCGGCCGGACCATCCGCGAGATGGAATGGATCGCGCCGGAAGCCGACTTCCCGAGTTCCGACGGGAACCCGCCGCTCAAGACCCTGCTGCTGCGGGTTTAAGCAAAACGTTTTGTGGGTCGGACTTCAGTCCGACTCAGCCGATTCAGCGCGCGGCGTCGGACTTCAGTCCGACCCACACATTATTCGCTGGCGTCCGGATCCTGCTCGTCGGCCTTGGCTTGGGCCGCGGCCGCCAGCTTTTCGGCGTAGGCGTCGAGCATCGCCTTGCGGGTGGTTGGCGTTTCCAGACTGACCCGGCCGATGGCGCCATCGCGGTAATCCTGCAGCAGGATCAGGGACGCCTTTTCGATGTCGAGCCCGCCGCCTCTCAGCAAGCAGCCGCGCCGCCGGGCGATCGCTTCCACCAGCGCCGGGCCGTCCAGGCCTTCCACCGGCACGCCGTAGCGCTTGGCGATCAGAGCCGGATAGCGCGCCAGCAACAGCCCGCCGAGAAAGTTCGCCACCTCTTCGTCGATCACCGCATTGCGGCCGATCGCGTGACTGGCCGCCAGCGCAAAACCGTCTGCGTCGTGGGTGATCTTCGGCCACATCATGCCCGGGGTGTCGGTGAGCGTCATGGTCGGCGACAGATCCAGCACCTGCTGGCTCTTGGTCACCGCCGGCTCGTCGCCCACTTTGGCCACACGCTTCTTGAGCAGTGCATTCATCAGCGTGGATTTGCCCACGTTGGGAATGCCCATGATCATCATGCGCAGCGGCTTCAGACGGTCGGCCCGGTGGGGCGCCAGCGGTTTGCACAGGTTGGGCACCTTGGCCACGTCGCCGGGCTTCTTGCACGACAGGGCCACCGCCTTCACGCCCTTCTGGGCGTTGTAATAGGCCAGCCACTGGGCGGTGACGACCGGATCGGCCAGATCGGCCTTGTTGAGAATCTTCAGACACGGCCGCTGGCGATGGGCGCGCAGGTCACGAATCATCGGGTTGCTGCTCGCCTCGGGCAGGCGGGCATCGAGCACTTCGATGACGACGTCGATACGCTCCATGCTCTCCGCCGCCTTCTTGCGGGCGGAAGTCATGTGACCGGGGAACCACTGGATGGACATGGGCGTGCGTTGAATCAATGAAAGCCTGCCATTATCAGGGCAAAATGGCGACCCTCGAAGGAAATCCCCGGAAAGCCTGCACCATGAGTCACGAAGAAGTCATTGCCGCCACCCGTGAGTGGATCGAAAAGGCCGTTATCGGCCTCAACCTGTGCCCCTTTGCCAAGTCGGTCTACGTGAAGAACCAGGTCCGCATCGTGGTCAGCGACGCGCGCCACTTCGACGCCTTCCTCGAGCAGCTCGACGAAGAACTCGACTTCATCGCCGCCGCCAGCCCGGAAGACGTGGACACCACGCTGCTGGTGCATCCCACCCTCTTCCCCGACTTCCTGCTCTTCAACGACGTGCTGGAAATTGCCGACGAGGCCGTCACCGAGCACGAGCTGGAAGGCGTCATCCAGATTGCCAGCTTTCACCCGGACTTCCAGTTCGAGGGCACCGAGCCGGACGACATCTCCAACTACACCAACCGCTCGCCCTTCCCGACCCTGCACCTGATCCGCGAAGCCAGCCTCGACAAGGCCGTCGAAGCCTTCCCGGAAGCCGAGATGATCTACGAACGCAACATCGAGACCCTGCAAAAACTCGGCCTCGCCGGCTGGAAAGCCCTCGGCCTCGCCACCTCGAAGAACGATGGCAAAAAAGACTAAGCCCGCGGCCGTCGAGGCCAAACCGGCAGTACATCCCGAGATCCGCCCCGGCCAGTCCATCGAGCTGCTGAAGGAACTCCACATCCTGACCCGCGAGGGCCAGCTCAACCAGGACAGCCGGCGCAAGCTCAAGCAGGTTTACCACCTGTACCAGTTCATCGAGCCGCTGCTCGCCGAGGTGCTGGCCGAAACCGGCAGCCTGAGCCTCGCCGACCACGGCGCCGGCAAGTCCTACCTGGGCTTCATCCTCTACGACCTGTTCCTCAAGGCGAAGGATGTCGGCACTGTCTTCGGCATCGAAACCCGCGCCGAACTGGTCGAGCGCTCCCGCGTGCTGGCCGGGCAACTCGATTTTCCGCGCATGCGCTTCCTCGACGTCAGCGTGGAGGAATCCACCCGCTCCGCCGAACTGCCGGAACGCATCGACGTGGTGACGGCGCTGCACGCCTGCAACACGGCCACCGACGACGCCATCCAGTTCGCCTTCGCCAAGGATGCCCGCTTCCTGGTGCTGGTGCCGTGCTGCCAGGCCGAAGTGGCCAGCGTGCTGCGCCACAACAAGAACGCCAGCTTCGGCCTCACGCCGCTGTCGGAAATCTGGCGCCACCCGATCCACACCCGCGAATTCGGCAGCCAGTTGACCAACGTGCTGCGCTGCCTGCAGCTCGAAGCCCACGGCTACCAGGTGACGGTAACCGAACTGGTCGGCTGGGAACATTCCATGAAAAACGAGCTGATCATCGCCCGACGCACCGGCGTACCGCGCAAGAACGCCATGGAACGCATCGAGAAGATCCTCGATGAACTCAACCTGAACGAACTGCGGAGCCGCTTCGCATGCTGAACGCGGGGCTCGTGCTGGTGGCTGCAGCCCTGGTTGCCGTCGCCCCGCGCCTGCCCCGCCTGCGCCAGCGTTACGACAGCAATGCACTGGCCCCCATCACCGACAAACCGGATGCCGAACCCGGCGATGAGAATCTGAAACGCCGCCTCATGGCCTGGGTGATGGACAACGCCGGCAACGGCGCCACCTTGCTGCCCTGGTCGCACCCGACCGTGCCGTGTGTGCTGAGCTGCGCCACGGTCCCGGCAGACGCCAGGCTCACGGTCCGTCATTTTGGCTATCGTCTGGCCGGCTATCACCAGCTGGACGAACGCAGTCGCCTTGGCGGCATCCTTTACCGGCTCGGCGTGCAACTGCGTCCGCTGATCTGGTTTTTACCGCGACGGACTGACGAACCCTGGGACGATGCCTGGCTGGAGGCCGCGGACGAAACCCGCATCAAAGCCCTCGCCCGCTGGCAGCCACGCCGGCCAACACTGATCGTCCTCGACCACCCCGCCGCGGGCCTCGCCGCACGCGTGGCCGGGGCCCTGGGTTGCGCCGCAAAAAGTGCCGATCAACCCATTCGTCTGCTGATTCTTGGCCCGGTTTCAGCAGATGAACTCGCTACTTTCACCAAACCGCCCCTGGCACTGAACGGCGCCCGTCAGCGGAACGGATAGGCCCGCATCAAGGCCTGACGCTCCTGTGGTACAGGTTTCGGCTTCGGCTGGACCGGCACCACCGGAGGACGGTGACGAGGAATGAACGGCGCCGGATACACCGCCCCCAGCCGCTCGGCCTCATCCCGCTGGCTCTGCTGATGCTGCTGCGCCACCTCGGCAGCACGCTCTGCCTCATAACGGCGCTGCCTCTCCACACTTTCAGCCGTCTGCCTGGCCTCCAGAACCCGCGCTTCGCCCACCAGGCGATCGGCACGGGCACGCGCCTCGGCCTCCTCCTGCCGACTCGTCGGCGGAGGTATATCGACTCGTGACACCCGACTGTCACCCGCACACGGCCCGTCCGTGTAAGTCACCCGCCCATCTGCACCGGTGCACTTGTTGACGGCCCTTGCCGGCACGGCCTGTCCCGCCAGCAACACGACCACCAGGGCTGAAACCCCCCTCATCGCCCAACTGTCTGACCACCCTCTCCGCCTCATTCAGATCCTCTCCTGCGCAGCTGCACGGCACAACCAACCAGCCCATAAGCACAGACTAGACCGAGGCAGGAAAAGTTGCGAGCCCTGCCGCCGCTGCGACATGCCGCGCCTAATTGGCAGGTGCCAGCATCGTCAATCAGGCGCAATACACTCCCAATTAAAGTTAACCGCCTCCTTGCCGACAATTCACCAACAAGTCTTTTTACGGAATTACGGAAAAGAAAAGGCAAAAAGAATGTATAAAACAAATGAAATGAAAAAAATGAACAAATTGAAACTTTCCATTGCAGCAGCGGGATTTACAGCACTACTCTCGGGCTGTGTTACCGCCCCCGGCCCGTGCTGCACTGCCGTGCGTGAAACAAGAGCAGCCGTCTATCAACCCCAAAAGGTACTGGCAGTCGGCTACGGCGCAATTGGCGGCAATTCGTCGCAATACACCATGGGCCAGCAAAAACTGATGGCCATGCGCGCCGCACGGGTCGACGCCTACCGCGTTCTTGCCGAACAGGTCTATGGTTTTCGCGTATGGGGCAATACGGCCGTATCGGCATTTGCAACACAAAACGACAACGTCCGGACTTACGTCGATGCTTTTATCCGCGGCGCCCGACTCGTCAATATCACGGCCGTGGCTGACGGCAATTTCGAAGCCACGGTAGAACTCGACCTCACACCAAATTTCTTTACCTGTATTTCCAGTACCAATACCAGCAATCAGTGCGGAGCTATTACTGCGGCAGACACCAGCTGCGGCCTGTCGGGTTGCGTTCAACCCAGCGCCTACTATTACACCGCCCAATAAAAGATGTACCGCCCGCTTCTCGCATGGCTGTCCGGCCTGGCGCTATTCCTTGCCGGAACAATCGGCCATGCAGAATCGGTTGTCGTGGAGGGCGCAGCGCCACTGCGCAATCAGAATCCACTGGCAGCCCGTGAAGAGGCCATTCGCAATGCGCTGGCGGAAGCGGCACGCAGCGGATCACTTCACGTCGGATCGGTGCTCGGCACCTCGGGCCCACAGACGGCCTTCGACCAGGTGGTGGTCAAGGCATCTGCCAGAGTGTATCGGCACCAAATCATCAACGAGAGCCATGACGGCGAGACATACCGGGTCACATTGAGTGCCGACCTCGAATCGGAGCCGGCCAGTCCAACGGGAAATGTCTGTCGCGAAGGGCACACCAAACGCCTCCTGATCGGCGGCTTCCCGGTATTGCGCCCCGAGCAGTTGAAGATCAATGAAATGTCAGGCTACGCTCAGTTGAGCGCCGGTGAAATTGCCCGGCGTCTCGGCGCAAATCCAGCGATATTTGCCGACTACAACGGTAACACCATGGTCCATTTCGGCGTTCCGGAACGGGTCGTCGGCGCCATTCCCCTTGATCTGCAGGCCTGGTCGGTCGTCCGCACGGCAACCCGCAAACACCGGGCCCAGTACCTGCTGATCGGACGTTATCGCTCCCTGGCCATCAGCGCAGATGAAAGCCACCGGGAAATCGACATGGAAGCCCTCATCCTCGACGCCTCCGACGGCTCCTGTGTCGCACGCAAACGCTTTTCTCAGACAGCATCCGGCCACGTGGCAATACCGGAAAGCATCGTTTTTGGCAGTACGGCCCATTACGCCAGCGACTTTGGACGTGTCCATGGCGCCGTTCTTGAGGATGTTGCACGGTGGGCCGAAGCGATAACCAGCTGCCTGCCATTTTCTGCCCGCGTCGTGAAAGTCGACAACAAGGCCGTCTATCTCGATGCCGGTGCCGAACAAGGTGTCTCGATCGGCGATACCTTTTCTGCCTTCAAATCCGCCAGACAGCCCATCACAACACCCCGCGGAGAAATACTCGGAATAGAGAAAAGAGCCGTCGGCGAACTGGTCATCACGACGGTCTATCCCCGCTTTGCCATCGGCGAACTCACTATGCCCCCATCAGCCGGCCTGGCGCTGGAGCCCGACGACGAGCTTTTCGGACGCTGACGCTTTCAGGACCTCATCTGCATCCGCTCCCGGGCTCTTGATGCGGCAGCCACAATCAGGCCTGACATCCCCAGGACCAGCCCGGAGGGCTCCGGAATGTGCGTGGCCGCCAGTGTTTCAACCAGGGCCGGAATTGTGGTGTCGGCAGAATATCCAGCATACCTTCGCAACTCGGCGGACGAGGTGACTATCGCGGGACGCAACCGGGGCATACCGCTCATGTCAGACACTTCTCCCGTGGGGTAAATGAAGGATCGCGAGTCAAGAGATGTCACAAAATCAGCAAGGGTAAGCAAATTCACGCAGGGAGCATCAAACAAGACGGCGTATTGGCCTTTTATTTTTTCATCGCGTGACACCGTAATGCTCTGCCCTTGCTTGCAGCCCACTCCCCCCTGAAAGGCTTTTTTACCTTCCGAAGTGTGCCTCCCCCACCAAAGACTTTCATCCGGAGGACGAGCAGCGCTCTCCGTCATCGTGAATTCTCCTGCACGAGCAGGAGCAGCGAAGAAAGTCACCTGCATGGCAGCGGCAAGCAGAAGCCCTTTGAATCTCATGACATTTCCTTGTTTCTACATTTCTGGGGATTCCGGTAGGCCAGCTTAGATGCTCAGAAGTTACAGATCGGTAAAAACGGGGCGCCATCTTGCCCGTCGTTTGACATGCCTCTCTTCGACGCAGTCATCCACCCGCCAAACAGGCAAGCAGATATCAGGAACCATTCGCCTCAAGCCACTTGTCATGGCCTTGATCGATTCACAGCTGGAAGCGCTTAAGGGATGTGGAGGTGCGGCAGGAAGTACTTGGGAGGGGGAACGGCCAGAAAAGCAAAAAGCCCCGATTTCTCGGGGCTTTTTGCTGTAATACTTGGGGCGACATACCGGGTTCGAACCGGTGACCACTGGAATCACAATCCTGAATCTGCATACTTTCCTCTGCTTACTATTGTTTTCCAAACCTTGCCCTTCCCTTGTAACACGCGTATCTAAGCCTTACCATTAGTCCAGAACTCAACCCAAAAAATACCGCGTCTTGCTGCTTACTGCTTACTATGCGGTTACTTTTTCGACCACTGGACCATGACACGACTGACCAAGACCACTGTCGACGCAGAGCAGCCAACCGACAAGGAACGCTTCGTCTGGGACTCTGAATTGAAGGGGTTTGGCCTCAAGATCTTCCCTACTGGCGCCAAGAGCTTCGTTGTGCAGTACCGGACGGCAGAGGGGCGAACCCGCCGATACACCGTCGGAAAATATTCCAGCAACCTAACGGCCGACCAGGCCCGCAAGATCGCCAAGGGGCTGCTGGCTGACGTAACCAGGGGAGCCGACCCCCAAGCCGAAGTAAAAGCCCGCCGTGAGGCCTGGACCGTCAATCAACTTCTTGACGCTTACCTCGCCAGCCCAGCATTCGCGGACAAGGCCGACTCAACCCGCCCTATCGATCTAGGCCGGATCAATCACCACCTTCGCCCGCTACTGGGAAGCCGCTTTGCTGACCAGATTACATCTGACGACATCAAGCGCGCCAGAACAGCGATTACCGATGGAAAAACTGCCGCCAAGGTGAAAACCAAATCGCGCGGTTTGGCGAGGGTGACCGGCGGGGCCGGAACGGCCGACAAAGCCGTTTTGGCCCTTCGTGCAGCCTACACCTGGGCAATCGATCAAGGACACCTTACGGAGAACCCTGCAGCTCGAATCAAGGTCGCACAATCTGGCGAGCGTGACACCATCATTGACGATGCAGAAGTCTATGCGCGCCTGTTCGGCACAGTAGAGCAAATGGAGAACGAGAAGCGCATCCGTCCCGCTGTCGCCGATGCAATCCGTTTGATTGCCCTGACCGGCGCCCGCCGGGGGGAGGCGTCTAGGCTTATCTGGAAGTGGGTGGACATGAAGGCCCGTCAAATCGTCCTGCCTCCAAAGTCGCATAAAACCGGGCACAAAACCGGCAAGGCTCGCATCATCGCCCTGCCCGCGGCGGCCCTGGAGATCATCGCCCGTCAACCGGCTGGCGAGCCTGACGACTATGTTTTCAAGCCAGCAAAAGGTATCGGCCCGCTCGCACTTGCGAAGCCTTGGGAGCGGGTTCGTCAAGAAGCAGAGCTGCCCGAGAACATCGGTCTTCACGGGCTCAGGCACTCAGTTGGATCGCACATGGCAATGAACGGCGCCTCTCTCAACGAGATCATGGAGATCCTCGGCCACCGTCAGGCATCAACCTCAATGCGCTACATCCATTTCGCTGAAAAGGCCCGGAGCACGTTGGGCGAGCGAGCCGCATCGGTAGCTGTTGCAGGGTTGAAGGATTCAACGAAAAAACCCGATGCAACAGAGTCCGAAGGGGAAGGCCAAAAATGAATACCGCGGATAGCCATCCAGGGCGGTTTCAACTCTGAAGTGCAACACCGGGTTGAAAGTTCATGATTTCCCTCGCAAAGACCTCTGCTGGGGTTTCAAAGTCGAGGCATTTGCGCGGGCGGTTGTTTAATTGTCGGGCAATTGCGTTGAGGTAGCCTTGGGAGATCGGCGCCAAATCCAGGCCCTTGGGAAGATACTCGCGGATCAAGCCGTTGGTATTCTCGTTGGTCGGCCGCTGCCAGGGGCTGTGCGGGTCGGCGAAATAGACGTCGATCTTGACCCGCTTGGCGAGAATCTCGTGGCGGGCCATCTCCCTGCCCTGATCGTAAGTCAGCGACTTTTTCATGGCGAGCGGGACATGGCGGAACTTGCGCGTGAAGCCTTCCAGCGTGGCCTCGGCCGAGCCGTCACGCAGCTTGACCAGCATCAGGTAGCGGCTCTTGCGCTCGACCAGGGTGCCCACCGAACTGCGGTTGCCCGGCCCCTTGATGTGATCGCCTTCCCAGTGCCCGGCCACGAGGCGGGCCGCCACCTCAATCGGGCGCTGGTGAATGGAGGTCATGTTCGGCAGCGTGCCGCGCCGGTCCTGGCCCCGTGCGCGAGGCATGCGTGCCTTGTGGGAGAAACGCAGCTGGGCGATGAGTTCGTTGCGCAGCTCGCCCCGTGGCACGGCGTAGATGGCGCAGTAGATCGTTTCGTGCGAGACGTGCAGAGCAGGATCATCAGGGTTCATCCGGCGCAGTCTGCCCGCAACCTGCTCCGGCGACCAGCCCTCGGCCATCAGCGCGCGAACCCGGTTGAGCAGCACAGAACCGCTCTTCAGCTTGATCGTTCCGCGCCGCCTGCGCGCCAGCGTCGCGCGCTCGGCACGGGCGGCATCGTAGCTCTTGCCCACCGTGTTCCGCGCCACTTCGCGCGACACTGCGGAGGTCGGCCGATTGAGTCTTCGGGCAATTGCCCGAAGACTCAATCCCTCATTGCTGCACCGATGAATCTGATTACGTTCGTCCATCGACAACTGGCTGTAGTGAGTTCCCATGCATACACCCTACCAAATCGGGGTGTTGCACTTCAGTCTAGAGCGCGCCCAGTTAAAACACAACGAGGACAACGAACTCCGCTATCGGAATCATGTGATGCATTTGCACTCGCAGGCCTCTTATTTGTCGAGTTATTTGGAGATGGGTCTGAAGATCGCTTTCTTGAAGATATATTTCATTTTGCTTGGGACGAAGAGGCAGCATTGGACGAACAGCCAACCGGCGATGATTTCCTCAAATGGCATGAGGAAAAGCTCGAGAACAACAATAATCTCCATCCTTTTGGTATGAGCACGTACCTTATGTGGGCAATTGTCGCCTACTTCCGTCAGACGGTTTCTGCTCAGATGGAAGGAAACACAAATCTAGCCTGGACTTACGCCGTTGACGCAAAGTGTTGTGCAGAAAAACTGTCTGGTCTCATAGAAGCCACATTCGAAGCGCAAGACAAAGGCGGCTACGTTAAGGACCATGCCCGAAAAGCTGCCGCCGCCCGCCACGCCAAGGACCATGAAATCGCAGAAACCATACAAAAATGGTATGCGGACAACGACACCAAGTACAAGAGCATGGACGCTGCTGCTGAAGCCGTTTCAGCTATCGTAGGGGGCTCATTCGATAGAGCGCGGAAGCACATAAAGACCGCAAAGAACCAAGCAACACTGAAAACAAAAACCTAAAGAAATCAGTCGTGAAGTGATGTGTTGCATATGCTCTGCATGCAGGCCGTCTTCTCGCAACGAACACATTACTAAAAGATTCGTACCCATACCGCCCCGGCGGAACTCAATGGGATGCGAACCATGGACCAGCAAAGCAATTCCAATCTTTCCGATAAGTATCTCGACCGTGCCGAAGCGGCCGACTACATCGGAAAAGCCCACGGCCTGAAGGTCTCGAAAAACACCCTTCAGAAATACGTCACTGTTGGTGGTGGGCCGACCTACCGCCGCTTTGGAAAGCGTGCCGTCTATTTGGCTTCGGAACTCGACTCCTGGGTACAGAAGAAACTTTCTGCCCCTATGTGCTCGTCGTCTGCCTCCTGATCCAAGAGGACGACACCGTGACCAAAAAGAAAAAAGGCTGCCCCCATGAGAGCAGCCCAAAACAAAACGTACGCAACAATTCTAGCCGCAACGGCGCAACGCAACAACGAGCCCGCAACAGCGCGGCATTGTCTAGGCCGCTGCCGCTTCAGAACCTCATGCGCCGTGCCCGCCGCGAGGCTGCCGACATTTCCGAACTGCGCCCCACGGCACTTGAGTTGGCCGCCCTGGCGGAGCTCCTGGCGAATGCGGTGGACTGGGTAATCCAGACGGATGGCCAGCACCGTCCGGACTCGGTAATCCTCTGCGGCACCCGCGCATACATCCGCATGACCACCGCCGGCGAAGTTGTTGTCGCTGCCGCGCTTGCCGGGCCAGCGCTCGTCATTAGTGCACCGTTTAAGGGCTGATGCGGATGTCTGACATTGACGTTATCTCCCAATTCCGCGCCGCCGCATCGGCCCGCGGGTTGCTCCTGCCCGACCACCTCGACGCTGACGGCAAGCTGCACCGCTGCGAGCTGCGGGACGGTGCTAAAGGCAAGAAGGACGGCGCCTATCTGCTGCACCTGGACGGCGTACCCGCTGGGGGCTTTCAGAATTTCCGCGATGGTCTCGACTGGGAGAACTGGCGGGCCGACATTGGCCGCAGCCTGACCCCCGAGGAAGAGGCCGCCGCCCGTGCCCGCATGGAAATCCAGCGTGCCGAACGGGAAGCCGAAGCCAAGGCCAAGCGGGACAAGGCCCGCCGCAAGGCAAACGCGATCTGGAATAGCGCCAAGCCGGCGCCGGACGATCATCCTTACCTAACCCGGAAGGGCGTCCCGTCCTTCGGTCTGCGCGTCGCGTCCTGGCCGAAGTGGGTGGAGGCTCGCCCCGGCCAGTGGGAAGAAACCCGCATCGGCAATGCCTTGCTGGTTCCGATGCGCAGCCCGTCCGGCACCCTGCATAGCCTGCAGGCGATCTACCCCGAGAAGATCGACGGCCGGGATAAGGACTTTCTGCTGCATGGCGAGAAGGCCGGCAAGTTTCACCTGATTGGCGAGATCTCCGCAGACGTGCCCCTGTGCGTGGCCGAGGGCTACGCCACAGCGGCCAGCCTTCACCAGGTGACGGGCTGGCCGGTTGCCGTGGCCTTCGACGCCGGCGGCCTGGAGCCGGTGGCCCGTGCTCTGCATGAGACCAACCAGGGCGCCCGTTTCATCCTCTGCGCCGACGATGACGCCTTCGGCCTGTGCTTCGAGTGTCAGGCGCCGGTAAGAGTCGCGGACGGTGAAACCTGCCCGTCCTGCAGCAAACCCCACAAATGCCGCAACGCCGGCCAGCATCGAGCGCAGGACGCGGCCCGTGCGGTCAGGGGTGTGGTTGCCTCACCTGAGTTCATTGATCCGGCCGGACGTTGGCAGGGTTACCAGAACACGGGCAAGACCCCGACCGATTTCAACGACCTGGCCACCAGCCCCCGCGAGGGCGAAGGCCCGGACGCGGTGCGCCGCATTCTCGAGGCCGCACGGGACGCGATAGCCGGCCCCGCTTGTGACGATGCGCCCCCGGAAGCACCAACCCCCGCCCCCGAAGCAGAAAACGCAGCCAGCGCCCCGGAAGCAGCCCCGGCCACCCCCGAGGAAAAGCCCGCGGCGCCTGCCAAGCGCTCGCGCTCGAAACCGAAGGCCAAGGCCGATGGCGTGCAGACGCCTGCACAGGGCGGTGACGTGTTCGAACTGCGCGAAGGCAACGAAGGCCGGGGCGTCTATCGGCTCAAGGTCGAGAAGCGCGGCGACACCTGGGGCGAGGTGGCGCAGTACGTGTGTGCGCCCCTCGAAATCACGCACCAGGTGCGCGACGCCCGCGGCGAGAACTGGCAGCGCCTGGCCACCTTCAACGATCACGACTGCCGGCGCCGCCGGGTGCTCGTCCCTGACGAGATGCTTGAAGGCGATGGCGCCGCCCTGGCGCGTCTGCTGCGTTCCCAAGGCCTGTTCATTGGTGACAACAAGGGCGGCCTGCTCAAGATGTACGTGAACCGCTCCCGGCCGCCGGCCCGCGCCCGGCTTACGTCCCGCATCGGCTGGCACGATGACTGCACCGAGGCGGGCCGCTGGTCCTTCGTTCTGGGTGGTGACCATGATCCGCTCGCGCCCGAAGGGGCGGAACTGTGGCTGCACCAGGCGCAAGGCAGTGGCAATGCCCAGTTCAAGACTGCCGGCACCTTGGAGGATTGGCGGGCCAATGTCGCCGCCTTGGCGGTGGGCAATAGCCGGCTAGTGTTTGCTCTCTCTGCGGGCTTCGCCGGCGGACTATGCTGGCTCCACCCCAATATTCCCGGCGGCTTCCACTGGGCGGGCGGCTCGAGCCTGGGCAAGTCCGCTTTGCTTTACGGGGCAGCCAGCCTGTGCGGACCCGCAACCTACCGCCGCACCTGGCTGCTGACCGCCACAGCTATTGAAGGCGTGGCGGCCGGGCACTGCGATGCCCCCTTGCTGCTCGACGAACTCAAGCAGGCCGGCAACCCGAAGGACGTGGCACAGGCGGCCTATATGCTCACCAGTGGTCAAGGCAAGGGCCGCGGGCGGCCTACTGGCGGGGTACAGGAAATTTCTCTCACGGTGGTCCTGTTCCAATCGAACGGAGAAATTGGCCTGACCCAGTTCCTTGAAGAGAACCAGGAGCGCGCCTACGCCGGACAGGAGGTGCGCTTCTGCGAGCTGCCCGCCGATGCCGGCGCCGGCTTCGGCTGCTGGGATGCGCTGCACGGCCTGGCCGACGGCGCCCGCTTCTCCGAAACCCTGCAATGCAATGCCGGCAAGCACTACGGCACGGCGTACCCGGAGTTCATCCGACGCGTGATCCTGGAGCGGGCCGCAATGCCCAGCCAGTTCGAGGAACTGCGCCGCGCATTCGAGGGCCGCGCCCTGACTGACAAGGCCGGCGGGCAGGCAATCCGGGCCGCAACGCGCTTTGCTGCCGTGGCTTATGCCGGAGAGAAGGCGACGGAGTACGGGATCACCGGATGGCCAGCGGGCGAAGCCGTCAAGTCCGCAATGCGTATGTTCAAGGACTGGCTGCAGGCCTTCGGGGGCGAAGAGAACCGGGAGCCTCGCAAGATGGTGGAACAAGTTCAGGCATGGATTCAGGCTAATGGCGGCACACGCCTTGAGGATTGGCGGCGCCCCAGTATCACCGACACCCACGCCCCACGCACCATGAACCGGGCCGGCTGGAAGCGGCCAACGGGTGAGACCGCATCGCTGAACGAAGCAGATCAGATCTTTGAATACCTGATCTATCCGGCTTCATTTCGCAGTGAGCTGTGCTTCGGCTTTGACCCAAAACAGGTTGCAGCGGAACTGGTCAAGCGCGGCCTACTGAAAACCACACACGACGGAAAGAACACCCGCTTTCAGGTGAAGTTCCGCGAGCCCGGCGCAGCCTCGCCGGGCTGGTTCTTCGCGCTAACCCCGGCAATCTTGGGAGCTGTCGATGCCGCCGAATGAGTGGGCTTCGCTTGTCGACAAGGTGTTAGGGCCTGCGGATCTGTTCCCAGAGCCAAGCCCCAGTGTTCCCAGTGCTTCGGAAGACACTGGGAACACCCAAGACATTGAAGACAAAGAGTTTTTAAGCTCTGCTCCCAGAGTTCCCGCTGTTCCCAGCGGTTTTGAAGGGGCAAGGTATGAGGACACATCACAAACCCAAAGACAAGCGCATAGCTTGATGCCGGGTGGTGGTGGTTTAGATGAAGCTGCGCCGATGGTCAAACGGGAAAATTCATCCTGCAGAACCTGTGCCCACATCTACAGGCCCGGCCTGTCGGATGGGCACTGCGGCGGCGACCGGCTCGACCTCGCACCAGCCTACGGACCAAGCCACCCACTCCGCCGACTTCCCGCCGACAAGGGTGCGACCTGCAACACCTGGGTGTTGCATCCGGCCATGTCCTGAAGGTACTCCCCAGCCAAAACCCACTCGGGTACGGAGAGCCGTGAGACTCCGCCAGGGTGAGCTCCAAAAACATAGGCAACAGAGGACGACAAATCATGCAACGCCCCTGCAACACCGATTCAACGCAGACAGCCCTTTTCACCTCCATGAGGTGGCCGCGCGCTAAAACCCCAAAACGGGCCGACATGCTCGCCTTCGTGGAGGCGGCAATCCCATGGGGGAAGCTTGAGGAGATCACCCGGCCTCTGTACCAGTCGGATATCCGCAAAACCGGCCGGAAGGGCTACTCGCTCCGCATGTTGCTGAAGTGCTACGTGCTCCAGCTCTTGTGGGCGATGTCCGATCGCCAGACTGAGGCCGAACTTCTCGACAGTCACGCGATGAGTCGCTTCATTGGGTCCGACCCCTGGGAGCCGCGACCGCCGTCGGCATCTGTCCTGCGCCAGTTCCGCGTATTGGTCCATGGGACGGATTGGCCGCGGCCGTCCTGGGATATCCGCCAGGTGGTTGCCGACGCCTTGCACGATGCCGGCGTGGAGTTCCGCCGGGGGGAAATTACCGACCCCGTTTTCCGCCGCATTACCAAAAGCCAAGGCCCGGAAGCATAGGAACCACTGGGAACAGTGGGAACACTGGGAACAGATTGAGAAAACCTAGTGTTTATGCGGCTTCAAGAGGGTACTGAGTGTTCCCAGTAGTTAAAAGTTGACTGGGAACACTGGGAACACATCCGTTCCGCTTCAACCCTTGCCGCGCAAGCTGGCGGCCAGCATCCACCCCCCGGCTTTTCTCACTTGATCGAGTTTTCAAAAGGTGTGAGTCATGCAGAAAAATGAAGAGCGCTTGTCCTTGCTTTGGGTTCTTACTGAAGCCATCCGATCTGAAGGCGGGATAGACGAACGCATCGCCCGTGCACTGGCAGTGAAGGTTGTCGGCAAGGTTCGCCATCACCACCAAAGCGCAACGATCTATGTTGCCAAGCATGACCCGGCGGAAATCCTCGAGCGGGATGAGTCCATCCGCCGCGACTACGACGGAACCAGGGCCAGCCGGAAACGCCTGCAGCAGCGCTGGGACGTCAGCCGGGCGACGTTCTACCGGATTATCGGTCCTGGCTTTGTCGCTGCCGCCGCTGCGCCGGTAGTGGCCGATAACGCCTCTGCCGGCGAGGAGCGCCTGACCCCCAATTCCCTGTCGAAAATCCGCTCCTCCCCTCGTCTCGGCCTCTTCGGAAAAGACTGGAAGCGGCCACGGCTGTAGTTCCTAGACCTGAACCTGTCTCACGCCACCCCCTGAAAATGAGACAGCACACAAAGCACCATTGAGCCTAATTCAGCACTTTTTAGGAGCAATGCAATGCACAAAGAGGCCGCCGCCGTTTCTCCCTCCACGGAGAGCACCGAGACATTCGCCCAGCGGCATGGCGTCCAGCCTGGAACCGTCCGCAATGCCCTTTACACGAAGGGTAGTTACTTCGGCGCCGTGCCGATCAAGCTGCCCAACGGTCGCCTGCGCTGGCCCGTCACTGCTGCCAAGGCGGCGCAAGCATGAACCCCGTTTCCCGTTTTCTCTCCCTCTCCCCCTCGTCAGAAAGCCACGCCATGAAAACACTCAAAGCCCTTAAGGAGCTCGAGGCGCAACGCGCCCACGTTCAAGCTGTTGTCGAAAAATCAGAGCTTGGGATTAAGGCCATCCAAACCGAAATTGTCGATGCCACCAAGCGCGCCCAGGAGGTGCAAGCCTCTTATGTCCGCGGCCTTGTCGGCGAAATTGACGTAATGACGGCCCGGGATGGGATAGAGGCCGCCCGAAAGCGTTTAGAGGAGGTGAGGCAGGTCATTGCCGCCGCCCGAGACATTCAACCTCAGATTGACCAAGAGATATACGCAGCGACTCATGCCCATAACGCAGCCCTTCGATCACGAGTGGAAGAGCTGATCGAACCGATCAAGGCTCGCATTGCCGATGACAAGAAAGTGCGTGCCAGCCTTATCGAAATTTATGGACTGATCGCCAATAGCGATATGACTCTATGCTGGGTAAATTGGAGGGACATGGTTGCGGATTGTTTCCCCGTAATAACGGGCGACGAGGCCCCCGCTGCAGTCGCCGCGGGCAAGAAAACCCTTCTTTCCTAAAAGGCCGGAATATGACTTCCACAAATAAAATTCAAACCGTCGAAGACGAAGCCGACAAGCGCCGCGGTGCAATCATTGCTGCCTTGATGGTGCGTGCCGGCGTGGCCTCGAATGAGGACAAGGCCAAGATTGACGGCAACCCTTACCGTGGCGATTCACTACTCAATATCGCCAAGGCTTCCTTGGTACGTGGTGGCGTTGACTACCGTAATCGCGACAATATGGAGATTGTCGGCGCTGCCTTTACGCAGAGCACCAGCGACTTCCCGATTTTGCTGGAAAACGCGATGCACAAGACGCTGCAGATGGCCTACGCCACTGCCGCCGTCACCTGGCGCCGCTTCTGCGCTGTCGGCTCCGTCTCCGACTTCCGCGACCACCCGCGCTACCGACTTGCCGCACTGCAGAACCTGCAGCCGCTCAATGAGCTTGGCGAGTTCCGTAACGCCCTGATTCCCGACGGCGAAAGAGCCCGCGTCCGTATAGGTACCAAGGGGCTGATCATCAACCTCTCTCGTCAAGCAATCATTGACGACGATCTCGGCTCCTTCATGGACCCGTCGTACCAGCTTGGCCGCTCCGCTGCGCGTACCGTCGAAACGGATGTTTACGCTCTTCTGCTCCTGAACTCTGGCCTTGGCCCGGTCATGGACGATGGCTACACGCTGTTTCATGCCCTCCACAACAACATTGGTGCCCCCGCTGCACTGTCACAGGGTTCCGTCGATGCCGACCGACAACTGATGGCGGATCAGAAAGAGCCTGGTGGCGGTAGCTCTCTTGTTCTCCAGCCGTCCATTCTGCTTGCACCTGTATGGCTGCGCGCCAGGGCCATTGAGGTCAACGGTGCAGAATTCAACGAACTGGATACGAAGAATCCCGGGGATCGCCGCCCCAACTCCATCCGCGGCCTCTACCGCGACATCGTAGATTCCCCGCGCCTCTTTGGCACACGCCGCTATAGCTTCGCCGATCCAGTGGAAGCCCCCGTCCTCGAAGTAGATTTCCTTGGTGGCAACGAGCAACCATTTCTCGAGCAGGTGGAAGGTTTTTCGGTAGATGGCACCCGCTTCAAGGTCCGCTACGACTTCGGTGTATCTGCAGTTGATCACCGCGGCTCGGTGACCAACGCAGGGTCTTGATTTCTCCGGAAAGGGGCTTCAGCCCCACCCGTGCCGGCCGGCGGCTGACGGCCTGCACAAGCGCACCAGGGACGCCTACGGGCTGCGAGGTGCGCCCCCATACACCAAGGAACATCCGATGACGCAATCCCCTGCCGGCGACGATCCGGCCGTAGACCCAGAGGTGCGTGCTGCAATTGCCGCCTATCTGGATGTTCTGGGCATTGAGCTGTATGCCTCTGCCCACCCTCTCCGGAAAATGTTCGGTCTTGCCATTCGCTCTCTCAAGCACGACTTGGCGGATTCCTTCGCCAGCAAGCTCCTCGCCATCTCTCCCGGCCCCGCCACAAAAATTCTGAAGGACTACGCAAATGGCTCTCCTGAGCGATGACGAAGTACGGTTGCGCATCGCCGCCGACACAACCGGCGGCGCAGCCGTCGAACAACTTGCAAAGCATATTGACAGCTTGGCCAAACAGGGCGGCGAGGCTGCACCAGCCTTGGGCGTGCTTTCCGATCGGCTTCGCAAAATGTCCGCGGATGCCGAGCAGTACAACGCCACAGCCGACAAGGCTGCCAAGTCCACCAAAAACATGAGCGGGCAGGTTCAGGACATGGCAGTCCAGTTGGCCAAGGCCGCCGCCGCTCTGCAGGCAGGGAGAGCCTTTATTGATGCAAACAGTCAGGTCGAGAGCCTGACTCGCACCATGTCGATCCTGACAGGCAGCACCGAACGGGCAGCCGCTGAACTGGAATACATTCGCGGGGCGGCTCAGCGCCTCGGCGTGGATGTTCTCGATGCCGGCAAGGCCTACATGCAGTTGCTTGCCAGCACAAAGGGTACGGCCCTTGAAGGCGCCGCCGCCCGGCAGGTGTTTGAGGCCGTTGCTGGAGCAATGGCAACCCTCGGGAAAACAAGCGCCGAAACCTCGACGGCGCTGCTGGCCGTCAATCAGATGGCGTCTAAAGGCAAGGTATCTATGGAGGAGCTGCGGGGCCAGCTTGGTGAAGCCTTGCCAGGCGCAATGAAAGCCGCAGCAGCGGGCGCAGGGCTGACCGTCGCCGAGCTTACAAAAATGGTCGAGTCCGGCTCTGTCCTGGCCGAAGACCTGCTGCCCGCCCTCGCCAGGGGTCTGACCGAAATGTATGGCGTAGGAAAGGCCAACAACGACACTTTCGCCGCCCAGTGGGCAAGGATGAAAAACAGCGCCACGGAATTCTTCACAGTTATCGGTGACTCCGGTGTCATGAAGGTTCTAAACGAGGGGTTGGCCCTCACAACCTTTGGCGCCAAGGCGCTGACAGTCGGTTTTGAGGCTGGCATAAGCAAAACGCGAGAGCTCTTTGGCGGCCCCCAATGGGACGCGGAGAAGGCCCGCCAATCGCTGGAAGCGACGGCACGAAGCAGCGCATTGCTATCGAAGTCGCTGGGCGATGTTGGTACCGCCGCCGCACAGATGGGGACCGTAATCCGGACGCAGAGCAATGACGTCCTTCAGCTTCAGAGCGCTTTCACAAAAGCGAATGATGAAGCGGGAAAGCAGATCATAAACCTCGAGAAAGTTGCTGCCGCCCGCCAGTCAGAGGCTGATGCAATGATGCGGGCCAGTCAGCTTTACGACACTGAGGCCCAGCAGCGCCGCACGGCAGTGGATGCAGCCCAAGCTGAAGAAGCTGCTCTGCAGCGCATAGCGGAACAGACCCGCTTTGCTGTTGCCCTAAAAGAGACGGAACTGGCCGCGGAGAAAATCGCGGCGGAAGCAGGAAGGAAGCAGGCGCAAGAGCAGATTGCCATGACGCAATCACGGATTGCCGCCCTGGAGCAGGAAGCAAGCGTCAGAGGAGATGGCCGACGAGCACTGCAGGAGGAGATTGCTGGCCTCGCGGAATACCTCGCAGCTCAGAAGGCTGAAGTTGCGGGAATGGGGGCTGAATCCACTGCTCGCAAGCAGAAAATTGAAGACCTGGGCAAGGAGGTCGACGCGAAGAAGGCTCTTGCCGACAAGGCGACTCAGGAAGCGGCGGCATCGCACTCGGCCACCTTGGAGGCTCAGGCTGCAGCCGAAACATACAAGGATCATTCCAAGCAGGTCTACGCGCTGCGAGACGCCTATGTAGCCGCGAATGCAGCCTTCGAGAAGACGGGCGAGGCTTTCGTAAAAGGAGTGGCAACCGACAAGGAACTGACTGCCTCAAAGGAGGCCGCTCAAAAGGCCTTGCTGCTTTACCGCGATGCCCTTTCCGACGCAACGGCCGCCGCTGAGCGCCATGTAACGGCTGAACGGGCTGCTGCCACCCTTCAACAATCCGCCTTGCAAAACGACCTCTACCGGGCCAACACCATCCTGGAGATCGCCAAGCAGCGCGGCAACGAAAAGGAGATTGCACAGGCTCAGATTGCTGTCTGGCGGATCGAGCTGGAAATCAGTGAAGCGTCGGCGCAGGCGTCACGCCTCGAGGCTGAAGCCATGCTGATTGTCGCCAAGGCCAAACGGGCCGAGCTGGAAGCGTCTGGCGCCCTGACCGAAGCGAAGAAGGCCGAGTTGGCCGTTATGGATGTCAACATCAAGGCCAAGCAACTGGAGGCGGATAAATACGATCTGATCGCCGCCCGGATGAAGGCGCTGTCCTACGAAACCAAAGAGCTGAAATCGAGCTTCTTTGATCTCTCGTCTTCAACCGACGATGCGGCTTCGGCTGCCGATCGTGCAGCTACCAGCTACGACGGATTGACTACCTCGATACGCGGTGCGGCTGCGGCCAAGGATGGCTTCACGCGGGATGCCAGCGGCAACGTGCTCGAGGTGGCGAGGGTGACCCCGCAGACCGTCGCCACCAGGTTGAAGAACCTGGGTGTCAGTGATGCGCTGGCTGCCCAGCAAGCTAGCCAGTTCTTCGATGGCGCCGGAAACACCCAGAACACCTATGGCCTGTCGCTTGATGCAGCGGTTCAAGCTCTTGCGGATCGCCTCACCGGAAAAGGTGTTCAGTCTTCCTACATGAATATCGTCAGGGTGGACCTGACGACAAACCGCGGTACGTCGTCGGTAAAAGTTGCGAGTCAAGCAGATGCCGCGGCGCTTGTTTCTACGCTGCAGGAACTGGCGGCTAGATCATGATGCGACAGATTGAATATCCATTTCCCCGGGACGATGAAGTCCGCCGCGTGTGGCCGTTCGCTCTCGTCCCGGAAGAAATCAAGACCTCAAGCCTTGCCCTCACGGCGTACCACGAGGCCGGTCATGTTGTTCTGCTGGAGTGGGTGGGCTTCGATGTGAAGCAGGCTGTGGCCGCCAAAGGGGAAGGCGCTACGCTATTCGATAGGCCGTCCGAACGTGCCACAGCCGTAGGTATCGTTTCCCCAAACGAGGCCCACCATGCCGGAGCCGCCGCACTCGCCCACGCGGGCATTTGTGCAGAGCTGATCTATGCCGGCGCACCCTGGCAGGGCGTAACCAAGCGCAATGACTCTGACTGGCAGCTTGCACACGACATGCTCTTTCCGATCTTCGGCGGCAGCTCAGCCGGACACGGCTACGCGCAACGCGTGGCGTTGTCGGTGCTGACGCAGAACTGGGGCCGGGTAGTGCAGATTGCCGGTGAACTGATGAAGAGCGGCTCCTGGAAGCCGCCCTGTTCGTAGAGGTAGGAGTGCTCAAAACTGAGCAGTCGAACTGATGAAGAGCGGCTCGTGGAGGCCGCCCGAATAATTTTCTAGTAGATGCTTGACAGCAGCATGCGTCTGGCTGAATACTCTGGGCGTCGCTGAAACAACAGCGAACGGGTTTGGAAGCCCGAAACCTCAAGGCCGACAAGGCCGCGCAAGCGGTTTTTTTACGTCGGTAGCATGGTGCCACCTGTTCAATGGCGGGGCCGTGCGGGGAGCCTTCGGGCTGCCGGTTTCTTGAGGCCGGTCTTCCAACCCCGTACGGTTCCGCCGCCCCGTTTGGAAGCGGGGCGCGGAGAAACTGACCGCACTCAAGGAGCATGCACCATGCAAGCCACAACATTGGGCACGTCCGCCCAAATCTCCGCCTCGCCCTTCAGCACCCTGACGCTTTACCGCGTCCTTCGCACCATCGCCGGCCCCGTGCTCGCCTATCGCCTGTCCTTCGCCTGGAGGGCCGGAAAATGAGCCGCATTCAGCAAACCATGGGGCAGGAGCATTTTGCGGACCGCCTTGCACATCAGTCCGCAATGCTTTCAGCACTATCCTTATCCAGTGGCAGTATGGATGACGCCACCCTTGCTGATTTCATCGATGCTTGCGTAACGCTGTCGGTTGATCTTAGGGACATTTTCGATGGGCTATTTGATGCACCGGATAGCACCGAACCCGTTTTCGTCCGCGAACTGGCTGATCTCAGGAAAGCTGCGGCCCATACAGGAGAGGAGGTGCTCAAAACTGAGCACTCCCACAACATAGAGAAATTGCAGACTGCTGAGCTTGACGAATGCCGTGCTGGCCTTAAAGAGGCACAAGACGGATTCGCCAAACTGCTGGAGTTGTTCAGGGCAATTGAGAGTGGAGCCGGCCGCAAAGCCGAAGCTATACGCCTCGCCATAGAAGGGCAGGAAGAAGCCCGCCGCCTTGAAAGTGTAATGGGTGGCAGGATTTCAGCATGAGCGCGAAGATCATGAAAGCCGGTGAGCCCACTACGGTGATGACCTTCCCCGATGCATCCGGTGACCTGTACGTTCTCGCGCCCGGCGCCACTACCGGCATCATTCAGGACCAGATAAGGGCTCGACTGGCCCAGCTGGACGCACTGATAAACATGACCATCGGCGAACAAGGTGAAGCCTTCCGCGGCATGAATGACGAGCTGCAGGACCGCTTCATGTGGGCGTGCGGATCCATATCCAATGAAGTCTGCCAGCTCGCCAAGATCTCTGCTGCGAAACTAAGGGAGGGGAAATAATGCTCCCCCCGAACTTCACGCCTGGCCCGTGGCGTCGTGTCAGGCACAGAGCCATTGCCGCCGGCACCAGCGGCAATACGGTGACAATCTGCGAGGTCTTATCCGGCGGTTCCGGCATTGACCAGGCGGATGCCAACGAAGCCTTGATTAGCGCGGCACCCGAGTTGTTCACAGCCGGCGCCATGATATACAAATTGATTAGTTCAGGTTTCCTCACGGCTGGGACTCTGGCCACTGACAAGGATGCACACGTTGCCGACTGCCGGCAGGCTATCGATGCACTGAGGTCTGCTCTGAGAAATGCCTCTACGAGGTTCACGTCATGAGCGCTACCCCTGTCCAACTTGTGGCTCTGACGATCAGCGAGATTGATGTTCTTCATGGATCCGGCCCGCTGGCCTTTCAGACCTATGTTCTTCTGAGGGCCTGGATGGATTACCCGAGTGGCGTTGTCGGCCGAACGCGGCCGGTGTCTCTGTCCATGCTTCGCAGCTACACCGAGACCCATACGCCGCGGGGCGCCGGCCTCCAGATCGAACAGGAGAGCGAAAAGACTATCCGGGGAGCGATTGATCGGCTTGTCAGAGCCGGGTTGCTTCGCCGCCTGGCTGGTGACCGGCTGTCTTTCCGCCTTCCAATGGCCCTCACCGCCTCCGCTCGTCCAATTCAAACAGGGCACGGTGAGGGCACAGACTTGCCCACAGAACACGGCGCCGTGAATTCCGCTAAAGACATGGGAAATCAGGCCAAACCGGGCACGCTCTCAACCCCTGAAAAATCGACAAACGGGGCACACATCATGAGTCATGGAATGTTGTTGTCGACTGGTGACCTTGTGGATATCTTGGAACGCCACGAGGTTCCCATCGCGGGATATTCTGCAGCGTTGGTGCAATGGGCTGCTGCTGGGGTCCAACCCGCCCGCCTTGCAGACGCCATCACCGCCGCCCGCGCTGTTCGTCAGAAGTCCGGCAGCCTCCAGCCAATCAACGCAGGCTTGATCGATACCATTCTGAAGAACGGCACTGCCCCGCCGGCGCAGTTCAGAGCCAGAAAGGGACGATGGTCAGCAGCAGAGCGGCCGGAAGCGAACCACGCCCGGCCTGGGGAAAGCTGGGAGCAGTACCGGCGCCGGTTGGCCGGAACAGCACGACACTGATGCTGGGGCCGCACACCGCAAAGCTCCACCAAGACAGGTAGACGCAAAAAAGCCCGCTTTTCGGCGTGCTTCGTTGCTTACTATCTGCTTACTGCAACTTTCGCGCTTACTGTAAATCTGCGCTAAGTGCTTGAATTTTTGGGGCGACATACCGGGTTCGAACCGGTGACCACTGGAATCACAATCCAGTGCTCTACCAACTGAGCTAATGCCGCCACTACGGATTGTCGAACTGAATCGCCAATCTTGAAACTTGTCAGAGCCTGCCCGACAGGAATCGAACCTGTAACCCCCGGCTTAGAAGGCCGGTGCTCTATCCAGTTGAGCTACGGGCAGATTGCCGTGGGCACGGGGTCAAGCTTTGGTCGGGGTGGAGAGATTCGAACTCCCGACATCTTGCTCCCAAAGCAAGCGCGCTACCGGACTGCGCTACACCCCGAGAGCGGCGAATATTACAGACCCTTTTGTGACTCGTCAAATGAATTTGGGAGGAAATTTCAGTTTTTCTGAAAACCTCCGAGGGCGGCACACAAATTTGCAGCTGTCGTGTCAAGGCACATGGATCCTTCACCGTTGACGCTGCACCAAACGCACTGCTCACAACGATAATACGTCTCGATGGTTTTCCGCCCTGCCACCTCGCTGCTTCGACCAGCCGTTGTTCACTGCCTGCTCATCACCGGCGGTCTGTGCTCGCCTGATGTCCTGGCGGGATTTGCAGCCGAAGCAGACGCCAGTGCCCTGCTGCAGACGGCACTGCCTTATCTGTTGGGTGGCCTGGCTGGCCTTGCCGCAGGACAGCTCTTCCGCCTGCCGATCTGGCGACGCGAAGAAACGGTAAGCGCGCCCCCTCAGCCGGCCCTGACGACCACGCGCTGGCGGGACTTCGTCGAAGTCTCGGCCGACTGGCTGTGGGAAACCGATTCCGAGCTGCGTTTCATTGATCTTCCCGGCGCCCCTGCCATCCCGAGCATTGCACCACAAGATGCGCCAGGTCGGACCTGGGATGAAGTCATCGTTCCGGAACTGCCCGCCGACTTCGCGATCGCCCATAAAGACACCCTAGCCCGCCACGGGCCTGTCGCGGTAACCCTCACCCGGCGCAGCCCGACCGGCGAGATTCGCTACCTGGAACTGCGTGGTCAGCCGTTGTTCGACGCCAGCGGACGCTTCCAGGGCTACCGCGGCATCGGCCGCGAAGTGACCGATCAGGCCCGCCTCGCCGACGACCTGGAACGCAACGAAGAACGCATCCACGCCCTCATCGCCTACAGCCACGACGGTTATTGGGAGCAGGACGCCGACCTGCGCTACACGGCCATCACCGCCAGTTCCGGCCACCTGGCCGATCTGGCCGCCGACGACCGCATCGGCACCAGGCGCTGGGACTTGCCCGACACAACGCCTGACGCGGCGCCCTGGGCGGAGCATATTGCCCACCTGCGCCAAATCGAACCTTTCTCCAATTTTGTCTTCAAGCGCCTTGATGCGCAGGGGCGACCGATCTGGCTGAGTGAATCCGGCATCCCCGTGTTTGACCGGCGGGGGGTATTTGCCGGCTACTGCGGCACCACCCGCAACGTCACTGGCGAGATCAGGGCGCGCGAGCACCTGCAACACGATGAAGCCTTCTTCCGCGCGCTCTTCGACAAGGCTCCGACGAACATCGGCAGCATTTCGGCCGACAACCGCTGGCTGCAGGTCAACAATGCCCTCGCGACCTTCCTCGGCCGCTCGGTCGAAGCACTCGTCGGCATGCCCGCCGATGCCATGCTGCGGACGGAAGACGCGGCAGCCGGCCAGGCCTTGCGGGCCCGCTGCATGGCCGGCGAAGCAGACCACTTCACGCGTGAAGTCAGTTATCGGGTTGCCGACGGCAGTCTTCGCTGGTGCCGGGAGTCCACCCGCCTGATTGCGGAGAGCTCCGGAGCACCTCCCTGCTTCGTGGTGATCACCGAGGACATCTCCGCCATCCGCGAGACCCTCGACAGCCGCCAGGCCGGCGAAGAACGTTATCGCCAGCTCTTCGAACTGTCGCCCGAAGCCACACTGGTGTGCATCGGCGGCCGTATCCATCTGGTCAATGCGGCCTCGCGCCAACTCCTGGGTGCAAGCGAAGCGCATGCCCTCGACGGCATTGACATGCTGTCACTCGTGCATCCGGACGACCGGGCCATGGAGAGCGCCCGCCTGCAGCAGTTCGAGGCGGCGTCTCATCAGCCGATTCTCCCACCACTGCCGCTGCGCTATCAGCGCCTCGACGGCGAATCGATCAGCGCCGAAGCCACTGGCGTGCGCATCCGCTTCGAAGGTCAGCCAGCCGTGCTCTACGTGCTCCGCGACGTGGCCCGCTGGCTGTCGGCGGAGCAGGTTCTGCGCGAAAGCCGGGCCATGTACCGGGACGTGGTCGAGTCGGTCAACGAGATCCTTTTCCAGACCGACAAGGAAGGCCGGGTCACATTTTTCAACCGGGCCTGGCGCCACACCACCGGCTTCGACAGCCGCCTGTCCATTGGCCAGAACCTCCTCGATTTCGTCATCGACGAAGACCGGGTACGGGTTGAGCAACGCCTGCGGGCGATCCGCGACGGCTACGACGAAATCGGCCAGTTCGAATTCCGCCTGCGCACCCAGTCGGACGGGCCGCGCTGGGTCGAGGCGACGATCCGCCCCCTGCTCGACACCTACGACCACGTGATCGGCAGTTCGGGCACCCTCGACGACATCACCGCGCGCAAGGAAGCCGAACAATCCCAGCGCAACCTGAATCGCGAACTCGAAGCCCGCGTGCGCGTGCGCACCGCCGAACTGGAAGCCTCCAACCGGGAACTCGAAGCCTTTTCCTACTCGGTCTCCCACGACCTGCGGGCACCGCTGCGGGCCATCGACGGCTTCGCCCAGATCGTCTCCGAGGATTACGCCCCGCGCCTGGACGAAACCGGCCGCGAATACCTCCAGCGCATCCGCGTCGCCACCCAGCGCATGGCCCGCCTCATCGACGATCTCATCGATCTGGCCCGGCTGACCCGCCAGACCATGAAGCGTGAACAAGTAAACCTCAGCCAGATCGTCGAGCAGATCCTTACCGAACTGCACCAGGAAGACCCGGAGCGCCATGTCCAAAGCCACGTGGAACCCGGCCTGTTTGCCGCCGCCGACCGGGCGCTGATCCGTGTCGCCCTCGACAACCTACTGCGCAACGCCTGGAAGTTCACCAGTCGCCGGGAAATCGCCGAGATCCGCTTCCACGCCGAACTGCACGACAAGCAGATCGTCTATTGCGTCTCCGACAACGGTGCCGGCTTCGACATGAGCTTCGCCTCCAAGCTGTTCCTGCCTTTCCACCGCCTGCACGGCATCAGTGAATTTGCCGGCACCGGCATCGGCCTGGCCACCGTCCAGCGGGTCATCCAGCGCCATGAAGGGCAGGTATGGGCGATGTCCGCCCCCGACGAAGGAGCCAGCTTTTTCTTCACGCTGAGCCACTGAAACGTTGCGTCGACACAAATCCGTTGCCCCCGTGCAACACTCTGAATACACAAGCCTTGATATAAGTCACAGGAGCGGTTGTGCAGCGCAATATGTCGGTACTTATACGTATGCGTGGCCTCATCCTTGCGGGTTAAAATCCGCCCGACCCTAAATGGCTGACGACCCCGTGACAACGGCAGCACAATAGCCGCACGAACTGCACTCACTCGAGTACTCATCATGAACGAACAGCACTACCTCACGCCTCTCTTCGAGCCCCGCTCCGTGGCCATCATCGGCGCCAGCGAACGCGAGTTCTCCCTGGGCAAAATCCTCATCCGCAACATGCTGGAGGCAGGATTCAAGGGCAAACTGTTCGCCGTGAATCCCAAGTACGAGAGCGTGCTGGGCGTGCCCTGTTACAAGAGCGTCGAGGATATTCCCCAGCGCCTCGACCTGGCCGTCATCACCACCAAGGCCGACCGCGTGCCGGCCATCGTCGACGCCTGTGGTCGCGCTGGCACCAAGTCGGTCGTCGTCCTGCCGTCGGGCTTCTCCGACAACGGCCCGCGGGGCAAGATGCTCGAGAAGAACACCGTCGAGAACGCCCGCCGCCACCGCATCCGCCTGCTCGGCCCCAACTGTCTGGGCGTGCTGCGCCCCGAACTCGGCCTCAATGCCAGCTTTGCCGACGGCGGCGCCATCAAGGGTTCCATCGGTCTGATCTCCCAGTCCGGCGCCCTCTGTTCGGCGATCCTCGACTGGGCACGCCCGAACAACGTGGGCTTCTCCTCCGTCGTGTCCCTCGGCACCTCGGTGGACGTGGACTTCGGTGAAGTCCTCGAATACATGGTGTCGGACTCCCGCACCGAAAGCATCTTCCTGTACGTCGAAGGCATCAAGGACGCGCGCCGCTTCGTCAGCGCCCTGCGCGCCGCCGCCCGCGTCAAGCCGGTGCTGCTGATCAAGGTTGGCCGCCATCCGGCCGGCTCCCACGCTGCCTTGCTGCACTCCGGCGCAATGGTCGGCGAAGATGCCGTCTTCGACGCGGCCCTGCGTCGTGCCGGTGTGATCCGCCTGTACAACCTGGGCCAGCTTTTCGCCGCCGCCAACGCCCTGTTCTCCCACTTCCGTCCGCGTGGCAACCACCTCGCCGTGATCACCAACGGTGGCGGGCCAGGCGTGATGGCCGCCGACCGGGCTGCCGACCTGCGCATCCCGATGGCCAAGCTCACCGACGCCACCGTCGCCAAGCTCAACGAAATTCTGCCGGCCAACTGGTCGCACACCAACCCGGTGGACATCATCGGCGACGCCGACCCCGAGCGCTACGGCAAGACCATGGAAATCGTGCTGGCCGACGAGAACGTCGAAGGCGTGCTGACCATCCTGTGTCCGCAGGCCATGACCCGCCCGACCGAAGTCGCCCAAAAGATCATCGAGATCGAACGAAATGCCGACAAGCCGGTGTTCACCTGCTGGATGGGCGAGGAACAGGTTCGCGAGGGGCGCAAGCTCTTCGAAGCGGCCGGCATCCCGACCTTCCGCACCACCGAACCCGCCGTCGAGTTGTTCGGGCACATCTCCGCCTATTACCGCAACCAGAAACTGCTGGTGCAGACGCCGGCCTCGCTGTCGTCCGACCTCAATCCCCCGTCGGTCGAGAGTGCCCGTCTGGTCATCGAAACGGCTCTCTCCGAGCGCCGCAAGAATCTCAACGAGATGGAATCCAAGGCCCTGCTGGCGGCCTTCCGCATTCCCATCGCGCAAACCGTAGTGGCCCGCTCCGCCACCGAGGCCATGGTGCTCGCCGAAGAACTCGGCCTGCCGGTGGCCATGAAGATCGACTCCCCGTCCATCACCCACAAGGCCGACACCGGCGGCGTGCGCCTCAACCTGCGCGGGCTGGCTGCGGTACGCTCGGCCTACCAGGAAATCCTGGAAGAGGTGAAGAAGAAGCGTCCCGACGCCATCATCAACGGCGTCGCCATCGAGCCGATGATCATCAAGCCCTACGGCCGCGAACTGATGGTCGGCGCCTTCCGTGACCCGGTCTTCGGCCCGGTGATCACCTTTGGCGAAGGTGGCGCGCACATCGAAATCCAGGCCGACCGCGCCGTCGCCCTGCCGCCGCTGAACAACTATCTGGTACAGGACCTGATCAAGTCCACCCGCGTGGCGACCCTCCTCGGCGAATACCGCAACATGCCGCCGATCAACATGGAGTCGCTGGAGTTCGTGCTGCTGCGCATCTCCGAAATGGTCTGCGAACTACCGTGGATTCGCGAAATGGACATCAACCCGCTGATCGTGGACGAAAACGGCGCCGTTGCCGTGGATGCCCGCATCACGGTCGACAACATTGCCCCGACCGCCGACCGCTATGACCACATGGCGATCCACCCCTATCCGTCGCACCTCATTACCAAGATTTCCATGCCCGAAGGCGAGATCCTGGTGCGTCCGATCAAGCCGGAAGACGCCGAACTCGAAATCGAATTCGTGCGCAAGCTGTCACCCGAAACCAAGTACCTGCGCTTCATGAACACCATGCGCGAACTGCCGCCCGCCATGGTCGCCCGCCTGACGCAGATCGACTACGACCGGGAAATGGCCTTCCTCGCCATCATTGAAGAAGACGGGGTCGAAGTTGAAATCGGGGTAGCGCGCTACGCGGTCAATCCGGACGGCGAATCCTGCGAGTTCGCCATCGTTGTCGCCGAAGACTGGCAGCACCGCGGCCTCGCCCGCCGGCTGATGGGCGTGCTCATCGAAACCGCCCGCGATCGCGGCCTGCACAGCATGAACGGCCTGTTCCTGTCGAACAACGACCGCATGCTCAAGTTCGTCCAGAGCCTTGGCTTCGTGCTGCACAACGACCCGGAAGACAACACCGTCAAGCACGGCATCCTGACGCTGCAAGGCTGATGCCGGAACTCGTCCGCTGCGCCTGGTGTGGGGCAGACGCCCTGTACCAGGCCTACCACGACACCGAATGGGGCGTGCCGCTCCATGACGACCGGGCGCTCTTCGAACTGCTCACCCTCGAAGGCGCCCAGGCCGGGCTGTCGTGGATCACCGTCTTGCGTAAGCGCGACAACTACCGCGCCGCTTTTGCCAACTTCGACCCGGCCGTGGTGGCGTGCTTTACGGAAGCCGACCAGGCCGCCCTCATGCTCAACCCGGGCATCGTCCGCAACCGCCTGAAGATCTCCTCGACCATCGGCAACGCCCGCGCCTTTCTGGCCGTGCAGGCCGAGTTCGGCAGCTTCGATGCTTACCTGTGGCGCTTCGTCGATGGCCGACCCATCCAGAACGCCCTCGCCAGCCTCAAGGACGCCCAGGCCAGCACCCCGCTGTCCGACGCCTTGAGCAAAGACCTCAAGAAGCGCGGCTTCCGTTTCGTCGGCAGCACGATCTGCTACGCCTTCATGCAGGCCGCCGGCCTGGTGAACGATCACACCACCGACTGTTTCCGCCATGGCGAGGTTGCCGCGCTATCATCGCGCCCTCTGTAATCCTGCCTTTTCCGGAAATATGACCGACCAGATCGAAATGGCCGAGCTTCACGGCCAGCCCGTCATCAAACTGCAAACACCCGATGGCGCCGTCGCCCTCATCAGCCTGTTCGGTGCCCAGGTGCTGTCGTGGACCCCGGCCGGTGGCGAAGATCGCCTCTACCTCAGCCCCAAGGCCGTGTTCGATGGCGAAACGGCCATTCGCGGCGGCGTGCCGGTGTGCTTCCCGCAGTTCGGCGAACTCGGCACCCTGCCCAAGCACGGCTTTGCCCGCAAACAACGCTGGGAAGTTACCAATACCCGCCCGGGCAAGGATTTCACCCTTGTCACCCTGCGCCTTGTCGATAACGAGGAAACCCGCGCCCTGTGGCCGCACGCCTTCGCCGCCGAGATGAGCATCGCCATCGGCGCCGGGCGCCTGGACATCGAATTCGAAGTGGAAAACACGGGCGACACGCCCTTCAGCTTCACCGCCGCCCTGCACACCTACCTGAAGGTGAAGGAAGTGGAAGCTGTGCGCATCGAAGGCCTGCGCGGCCTGGAATACCGGGACTGCGTCGATGGCAACACGCCCAAGCTGGAAATGAACACGTCAGTGATCATTGAAGAAAAGGTGGACCGCATTTATCACGGCATGCCCCCCGCCCTGCTCGTGCATGAAGATCACCGAACGCTGGGCATCCACGCAGAGAACTGCCCCGACGTAGTGATCTGGAACCCATGGGAACACAAGTGCGCGAACTTAGCCGACATGCCCGCCGACGGCTTCCGCCACATGCTGTGCGTGGAAGCCGCCGTCGTGCGTCAGCCGGTAGAACTGGCTGCCGGCGAATCCTGGTGGGGCCGGCAGTCTCTCGTCGCGATGTAAGTCGGCAGGCTTAGTTGGCCGCCGCCCGCACGGAGTCGGCCACGTTGCGACCATTCACCCGCACCACCGCCAGGGTGTGACCGGCACTATCGGCTTCCACCGGCTCCACCGTCAGATTCCCTGAATCCAGCGCCCGTTGCAGGCGCTGGGTCGCATGTTCCGAGGTCATTCCCGGCTCCTTCACGTCCAGGCCCTGTACGCGGATCTTGCGTCCACTCTGGTAGAAGGTCGCCCCATCCATCGCATAGGCTCGCGCCAGACCGCGCCCCGGACGGGCCGACGGCGGAGCCTGGATGGCGAGCGGGGGCTGGGCCGGGCTTGCCACAGCGGGCACAGAAGCCGGCGGAGCGACCTGCGCCGGCGGCGTCACTTGGGCCGCTTCAGGCGTCTGCACCGCCGCGGCAGCGGCAGCGGCTGCTTCGGCGGCCGACAAGCCGGCGGCCGAAGCAGCAAACGGCACCAGCACACGAGGCGCCACCTTCGGCAATTCGGTCGTCGGGCGCAGCGGGGTCGGAGTCGGAACAGCAGCAGGCGGAGCCGAAACAAGCGGCCGGGGCTGCATGGGCGGCGGAATCACCAGAGCCTGGCGAGCAGCGGCCTGCCGCACCGGCGGCGAGGTCGGCACAAAGGCTTCGCGACCGATCGGCACGAAGGCTTCGCGGCCAATCGGTTTCTGAGTACGCCGGGCCGCCGGCTGGACCGGCTCGGCATTGCGTCTGCCAGCCTTGCCCGGGCGTTCAGGCTGAACCTCATTACGGCTCACCCGGTATTGTTTGTCAGCCCGCCCTCTGGTGGCCGTTTCGCGGACAACCGGCGCAATCTTGCCGGCCCTCACAGAAGCCTCTGGCTTGCCGGAGCGCAGCGTTTTAGGCGCCACGCGTGTCTCTTTGGCGGGAACAACCTTTGCGCCAACAACCTTGGCGGCCTTGCCCCGGGAGAACGTGGCTTTAGGAGCGGCCGCAGGCTTGGGGGCGGCGGACTTGGCAACGGGCCGGACATGCGGTGCGGCCTTGCGGGCCGGCTCATGGTGGGCCGGCTTGTGAGCGGCAGAGGCATCGCCTCCGAGCATCATCAAGCCAAACGCCACCGCGGCCAGCGCGGTGAAAACGGGATTCATGGATGTATCTCCTGCTGGGCCGAACTCACCACCAAGGGTGATTCGGCTGGACGCGCGCGCAAAGAAACAACGCACGACATGGACAATTGACTGATTTTACCGGAAAGCGGCCGGGCAACGGGCTTGCAGGGAGGGCTGCGTTTCTGCACCATGCGCCCTTTTGCGCGCCAGCCCGCCCATGCTTCTGCCGATCGAACAACGCATTGCCGCCGAATTAGGTGTACAGCCCCGTCAGGTTTCTGCCGCAGTGCAGCTTCTCGACGAAGGCGCCACGGTACCTTTCGTCGCCCGCTACCGCAAGGAAGTCACCGGCGGCCTGGACGACACCCAGTTGCGCAACCTCGAAGAACGCCTCGGCTACCTGCGTGAACTGGAAGAGCGCCGCGCCGCCGTGATCAGCAGCATTGCCGAGCAAGGCAAGCTCGACCCGGCCCTGCGCCACGCCATCGAGAACGCCGAAACCAAGCAGCGCCTCGAAGACCTCTACCTGCCCTTCAAGCAAAAGCGCCGCACCAAAGCCCAGATCGCCCGCGAAGCCGGCATCGAGCCCCTGGCCAACGCCCTGCTGGCCGACCCGACCCTGACGCCGGAAACCGAAGCCGCCGCCTACTTCAATGCCGAGGCTGGCTTTGCCGACACCAAGGCCGTGCTCGACGGCGCCCGCCAGATCCTGATGGAGCGCTTCGCCGAAGATGCCGAGCTGATCGGCAAGCTGCGCGAATACCTGCTCGACCACGGTGTGGTGGCCTCGACGGTGATCGCTGACAAGGAGGCCGACCCCGCCGCCGCCAAGTTCCGCGACTGGTTCGACTTCCGCGAATCCATTGAAACCGTGCCGTCGCACCGGGCACTGGCGCTGTTCCGCGGCCGCAACGAGGGCTTCCTGCGCCTGCAGCTGGGCCTCGACTCCGACCCCACCGACGGCAGCCCGGCCGGCCCCAACCCCTGCGAAGGGCGCATCGCCGGCCACTTCGGGGTCCGTGACCAAGGCCGCCCGGCCGATGCCTGGTTGCGTGAAACCGTGCGCTGGGCGTGGAACGTCAAGATTTCCCTGCACCTCGAACTCGAACTCCTCGGCCAGTTGCGCGAGAAGGCCGAAGAAGAAGCCATCCGCGTCTTCGGCCGCAACCTGAAAGACCTGCTCCTCGCCGCCCCCGCCGGCCCGCGCGCCACCCTGGGCCTCGACCCCGGCCTGCGCACCGGCGTGAAAGTAGCCGTGGTGGATCAGACCGGCAAGCTCCTCGACACCGGCGTGATCTACCCCCACGAACCGCGCCGCGACTGGGATGGCAGCCTGCATGCGCTGGCCAGAATGTGCGAGAAGCACAAGGTGTCGCTGATCGCCATCGGCAACGGCACCGCCAGCCGCGAAACCGACAAGCTCGCCGCCGATCTGATCAAACTGCAGCCCGACTTGCACATGAGCAAGATCGTTGTTTCCGAAGCCGGCGCCTCGGTGTATTCGGCCTCCGAGCTGGCCGCCAGGGAATTCCCCGACCTCGACGTCACCCTGCGCGGCGCCGTCTCCATCGCCCGCCGTCTGCAGGACCCGCTGGCCGAACTGGTCAAGATCGACCCTAAATCCATCGGCGTCGGCCAGTACCAGCACGACGTCAACCAGACCCGCCTCGCCCGCGCGCTGGATTCGGTGGTGGAAGACTGCGTAAACGCCGTCGGGGTAGACGTAAACATGGCCTCGGTGCCGCTGCTCACCCGCATCTCCGGCCTCAACGCGACGCTGGCGGCCAACATCGTCGCCCACCGGGATGCCAACGGCCCCTTCGCCAGCCGCAATGCGCTGAAGGATGTCCCGCGCCTGGGCGCCAAGACCTTCGAGCAGGCCGCCGGCTTCCTGCGCGTCACCAACAGCACCAACCCGCTCGACGCCTCGGCGGTGCACCCGGAAGCCTACCCGGTGGTCGAGCGCATCCTCGCCGACATCAAGAAGGGCGTGCGCGACGTGATGGGCGACTCGAGCCTGCTGCGCGACGTGAAAGCCGAGCGCTACACCGACGAACGCTTCGGCCTGCCCACCGTGCAGGACATCCTGAAGGAGCTCGACAAGCCCGGCCGCGACCCGCGCCCCGAGTTCAAGACGGCCAGCTTCAAGGACGGCGTCGAGCAACTGAAGGATCTGACCGTCGGCATGATCCTCGAAGGCGTGGTCACCAACGTCACCAACTTCGGCGCCTTCGTGGACATCGGTGTACACCAGGACGGCCTTGTGCACGTTTCCGCACTGGCCGACCGTTTCGTCAAGGATGCCCATTCGGTGGTCAAGGCCGGCCAGGTGGTGCGCGTCAAGGTGGTCGAAGTAGACCTGCCCAGAAAGCGCATCGCCCTCACCATGCGCATGGGCGACACACCTCAGGCCGGCGGCAAACCGGCGGGCGACCGTCGCGATGCGCCCCGCGGCAACACCCGCGCACCAGCCGGCAAACCCAATCGCGAACCAGTAGCCGAAGGCTCCCTCGCCTCGGCCTTTGCCAAGGCGCTCAAGAAATAAGCACAGGCGAGCCCGCAGGCGGCTAGAATCCGCTCCATCTCATTGATTTTTCAGCGACGCCTCCCCGGCGTCGCACTGCTTTTGGCCCCATGACCACGATCTACGGCATCAAAAATTGCGACAGCATGAAAAAGGCCTTCGCCTGGCTCGACGAGCAAGGCATCGCCTACACTTTTCACGACTACAAAAAGCTCGGCATCGACTCCGGCAAACTCCACGAATGGAGCAAGGTCGTGGGCTGGAAGACCCTGCTCAACACCCGCGGCACCACCTGGCGCAAGCTGCCCCCCGAGCGCCAGGAATTCAGCACCCAGAGCGCCGCCGTCTATCTGATGGTGGAGTTTCCCAGCCTGATCCGCCGCCCGGTGGTTGAAACCGACAGCGGCCAGTTGCTGGTCGGCTTCGATCCCACCCTCTACGCCAGCGTCCCGTTTTCCGCCGGAAAGTCAGAATGAGCACGACCAGCACCATCCAGCGCTTCCTGCTGGAAGACCTCGACATCCGCGGCGCCATCGTCAAACTTGATGACGTCTGGCAGGCCCTCCTCGAGAATCGCCACTACGCGCCTGAAGTGCGCGACCTGCTCGGTGCCATGAGCGCCGTAGCCAGCGTGATCGGCGGCAACCTCAAGCAGTCCGGCCGCCTGACCATCCAGTTGCAGGGTCACGGCCCGGTCAGCCTGCTGGTGGTGGATGTCACCGAGGCCCTCAACCTGCGCGGCTACGCCAAGGCCGGTGACGAGGCTGTCGGCAAAACCGGCATCATCGACCTGGTCGGTGACGGCCAGCTTCTGATGACCCTCGACATGCCCGGCCTGCGTCACCCCTACCAGAGCTACGTACCCGTCCAGGGCAACAGCGTCGCCGAAGTCTTCGAGCACTACCTGACCCAGTCCGAACAGCAACCGGCCATCCTGCACACCGCCAGCTCGGGCAAGGCCGCCGCCTGCCTGTTCCTGCAAAAGCTGCCCGATGCCGACAAGAAGGATGCCGACGGCTGGGACCGGATCACCCACCTCGCCTCCACCGTGCGTGATGAAGAGCTGCTCGACCTGTCCGCCGAAGACATCCTGACCCGCCTGTTCCACCAGGAAACCGTGCGCCTTCTCGATGCCCGGGAAGTCACCCACGACTGGACCCAGGACTGGGACAAGGTGCGCGACATGCTGCGCTCCCTCGGCCGCGCAGAACTCGATTCGATGATTGCCGAGCACGGAGAAATCCTCATCCATGACGACCTGTCGAATCACGAATACCGTTTTGACGCGGAGGACGTCGCCGCCCTCTTCGCCTCCCCACCTACCCTGCACTGATTTTCAGGCATTTTGCCGGCACACTTGCCCGAAACCCTGCTGAAAAGTAGACTTGGCCGGTTCTAGTCCGCACTTACGCACCGCATTCCATATGGCCGACGCTCCCCTGCAGGGCAAACTGATCGAGTTCAAAGGCGCCAGCCTGGCGGTAATGACCGCCCACGTCCGTGACACGGAGGCCGTGCGCCTCGCCGACGCCCTCCACATGATGCTTGGCGGCATGCCCGATTTCTTCGCCGGCGAACCAACGGTGCTCGACTTTGCGCAACTGGCCAACATACCGGAGCGGGTCGACTGGACAGCCATCCTCAGTCTGCTGCGCCGCTACCAGGTACAGCCGATCGGCGTACGCAACCTGCCCGAGACCCTGCACGACGGTGCCCGCCGCGCCGGCCTGGCGCTACTCGGCGCCGAAGGCCTGTCCGCCGAGCAGCGGGTCATTGCCCCGCCCCCGGCACCCGCGCCTGTCGTCGAAACGCCCCCCGCGGCAGCGCCTGCCCCAGCATCCAGCGAAGCGGTCAACATCGTCGCCCCGACCCTGATCGTCGACCGCCCGCTGCGCTCCGGCCAGCAGGTCTACGCCAAGGGCGGCGACCTGGTCCTGCTGGCAGGCATGAGCCCAGGCTCGGAAGTTATCGCCGACGGCAGCATCCATTGCTACGGCCACCTGCGCGGCCGCGCCCTCGCCGGCGCCCGAGGCGACACCAGTGCCCGCATTTTCAGCACCAATTTCGGTCCAGAGCTGGTCTCCATCGCGGGGGTGTATCGCACCTTCGAACGCGGCATCCCGCAAGCGGTTGCCGGGCGTGGCGCCCAGGTAAAGCTGACCGGCTCGGACAACCTGCACACTCTCGAAATCACTCCGCTGCAGAACGATTGAAGCGGCATCAATACCGAAGGGAACATCGTGGCACGCGTCATCGTAATAACGTCCGGCAAGGGCGGCGTCGGCAAGACCACCACCAGTGCGAGCATCTCCACCGGCCTGGCCCTGCGCGGCTTCAAGACCGCGGTCATCGACTTCGACGTGGGCCTGCGCAACCTCGACCTCATCATGGGCTGCGAGCGCCGCGTGGTGTACGACCTGATCAACGTGGTCAATGGCGAAGCCAACCTGCATCAGGCCCTGATCAAGGACAAGCACTGCGAGAACCTGTTCATCCTGCCGGCCTCCCAGACCCGCGACAAGGACGCGCTGACTGAAGAAGGTGTCGAAAAGGTCCTGAAGGAACTGGAGCACATGGCCTTCGACTACGTCATCTGCGACTCTCCCGCCGGCATCGAACGGGGTGCCGTGATGGCCCTGACCTTTGCCGACGAAGCCATCGTCGTCTCCAACCCGGAAGTCTCCTCGGTACGCGACTCCGACCGCATCCTCGGCATCCTGCAGAGCAAGAGCCGCCGCGCCATGGAAGGCCGCGAGCCGGTGAAGGAACACCTGCTGGTCACCCGCTACTCCCCCAAGCGGGTCGAAGAAGGCGAAATGCTCTCCTACAAGGACGTGCAGGAACTCCTCCGCGTGCCCCTGATCGGCGTGATTCCCGAATCCGACGACGTCCTTCAGGCCTCCAACCAGGGCACCCCGGCGATCCACCTGAAAGACAGCGACGTCGCCGCCGCTTATCAAGACGTGATCGCACGCTTCCTCGACGAAGACCGCCCGCTGCGCTTCGTCACCTACGAGAAGCCCGGCATCCTGAAGCGGCTCTTTGGAGGCAAGTGAGATGTCCCTGCTTTCCTACTTTTTCGGCAACAAGCCGAAGACCGCCTCGGTCGCCAAAGAGCGCCTGTCGCTCATCATCGCCCACGAACGCGGCGGGAACCGGGCACCGGACTTCCTGCCGGACCTGCAGCGCGAGTTGATCGCCGTGATCTCCAAGTATGTGAACGTCGGCCCCGACGACATCAAGGTCCAGCTCGAAAAGCAGGGCAACTGCGAGATCCTCGAAGTGAACATCACGCTGCCGGACCAGCAGCAGCCCAAGTAAGTCTCATCGAGCCCGGATGGTGAAATCGGTAAACACAGCGGACTTAAAATCCGCCGCCGCAAGGCCTACGGGTTCAAGTCCCGTTCCGGGCACCACCGAAAAGCGCTGTAAAAACAAAGCCCTGCGATCTTCTGACGCAGGGCTTTTTGTTTTGCTGTTCGGCGGGTGACGACGAAGTGACGACAGTGTGTGCGTCTGTGGCAACGTCGGCGCGCAGTTTCACGCGTGAAACTCTTATCCATCGATGTCGGCCAGGGGGTTGAGCCGAACAGCGTCGGAGAGGTGGTCTGGGGCAAGGTGGGCGTACCGCATGGTCATCGTGACGCTGTGGTGGCCGAGGATACGCTGAAGCGTAAGGATGTTTCCCCCACGCTGCATGAAGTGACTGGCGAACGTGTGTCGCAGGATGTGTGTGCACTGGCCGTCGGGCAAAGTGATTTTGGCTCGTTTTAGACCCTCTCGAAAAGCGTTGTATGCGGTGCCGAAGATTTGTTGGCCGTCGCCGTGCGTTTTGAAGTGAGTTTCGATTTCGGCCTGTAGCTCCGGGTCGATGGGTACAGCTCTTGCCTTGCTGGACTTGGTTCGCGCGAACTGAATCAGGGCGCCTTGGAGTTGGCTGATCCGCATGCGCTCGCCTTCGGACCATCGGGCGCCAGTAGCTAAACACACTTTGGCCACGAGGTATGCGTGCTTGTTGCGTGCGTCGTTTTGCAGCGTGTGGAGAAGTGACTTTATTTGCGCTATTGAGAGGAACGATAGCTCATGCTCGTCGATTTGGATTTGTTTTATTTTCGAAAACGGATTTTGGGTTGATATTACGTTTGTACGAATTAGTGCATTGAGCGCTGATTTGGTGTAGGCGAGAATGCGGTTTGTGGTAGCCGCCGCCATGCCTCCGGCTATCTTGTCGGTTCGCCAGGAAGTGAAATGATCTGCGCTGGTCGCGCATAGTGGCGGGTTGCCGATATCGGTCGCGAATGCCTTTAAGCGCGCGAATGTATCGTCTCCGGATTTGAGGTGTTTTCCGTGTGCTGAGTACCAAATTGTCAGTAAATCATTGAGTCTCCTCTTGTCTCGTTTGGGTGACCATTCAGGGTCTTGGCTTTTTGACTTAAGCCAAATTTCGTATTCTTTGGCCTCTCCTTTTGTTGCAAAAGTTTTGCGAATGCGTTTGCCGCCTCGTCCTCCCGGCTGGAAATCTGCAAGCCATTTTCCATTTTCTGTTTTCGATATTGGCATTTCGTTTTCCGCTCTGGAAGATTAAAAGAAATCGCTTTGATTAGAATTTGTGTACGCTATCTTATTTAGGCGCGATTTGCGCGGATAGATTGGAGATTGAGAGCTATGTTTAAAGTGATGATTGCTGTTGCCTTTGTATTTTGGTCTCTTGGGGCCAAAGCTAATGATTGCTCTTTGGCTGCGGGTCGAGCCTTGAGTTATGGACAAATTGATAATGACTATGAGCGGTCGGCAGTCGTGTTGGAGAAGTTGTCCGATGCTGGAGACGCCTGCGCTTCGTACTTCCTGGGCCAGCTGTACTGGTCTGGTTTGGGGGTCAAGCAAGATAGGGTTAAGGCTCTCGATTTGATGCAGCGTGCTCGCGACAATGGATACCCTGCTGGCAACATTGTGCCGCTTGTTGAGCAGCGTCGTTAATCCTATCTAATTTGCTCAACCTTTAGCCCGGCATTGCCGGGTTTTTTTTGGAAAAAAGTTCGCAGAAATACGAGTGCACTTTTTTGTTTTTGGTCGCCGCATAAATCGCCGTACCTAGCTGTTATTTCGCGCAAGGTGGGCCGCTACTATTGGGGCATCGATGTGCTAATAGCTGGGGGATGTGTGCTGATTACGCCGTTATTGACTATTGCTCAGTTCGCCGTTAACTCGGGGCTTACCGAGCATGCCGTGCGCAACATGGTCGCCAGGGGCTATTTGCCTACGCGTAAGGTCGGCCGGTACAGGATGATCGACTGTGTAGCGCTGGCGGCCGACTCGGCTTTGCAAAGCGATTTTGGTCGCAAGTGATGCTGGCTCAGTCTTGTTGTGCCATCTTAGCCGCCACTCGCTCCCAGGCTGCGCGGGTTTCAGGGTTACGTGCCCTGGCTGCTCCGCATTCGGCGAGCAATTCTCCCGGCTCGATGCCTAATAGCTTAGCGAGATTGACCGCTTGGTCATCGTCTGGCGTACGTCTCAGATTACGCCAATCGCTAACTGCCGCACGTGTAACGCCAAGCAGCCGAGCAACATCGCTGTCGTTTTTGGCGGCTCCGCGTCGTACGGCGTCGTCCAGATATTGGCCTATCGCCTTCATTGGGTCGCTATTTGTGCGTGAGGGGGCAAAATCATATTTTGTACGCTCGTTGTTGACAAAATGTAAGCTGCGGGCGTACATTGCCTGTACGCCAAACGCGTACATAGGTAAAACGATGACCTGCCATTTTTCGCCCGCATCCATGTCCCCAGCCGGTACGGGTACTCCCTCCCAGCCTGCCCGGCAGGATGGCCGCCGTCAGGCGGCCGCCGTCGGGCAGGCCGGTCGATGCCCCCCCTTAGTAAACACGGGGTCTCGTGGGTGGGGCACGGTGGCTGGTATCCGGCGGGGTGCTCGCTGATGGCACGCAAACCTGTGGATGATTACTCATGGGTCGATCACGCTGGTCGCGACGACATAGTAGTTAAGCGTGTGCTGCGTGGCCGCAAAGTCGTTTACCACCTGTGCCGTACTAAGGTCGACAAGGCGATCTGCCACGTAGATACCCTCCGTTTTGTTCTGGCGGAGATTGCCCTTGCGGATCATGCGGGCGAAGCCTGCGAGTCTGCGGACGATTATGCCGTCATCGTTTCTCGCCTGCTGGCTGAGGCGACAGGTTTTGGCTTGGGCGATCAAATTAAGCCTAGGGACTTTTACGATTCGACGTGGGGCATTGGCCCTAATGCGGTATGCGGGCACGTTGCTGCCGGGGGTGGTCGTCAACATGGGACCGTATTGGTCAGCATAACTGGTGTGGGCTGCATGGCTTTTAGGCCGGGTTGGGAGCAACGCCTGCATGATTTGTTGGACCCGCTTAGACCTCGTATCACGCGCGGGGATGCTGCCCGCGATATTTTTGACGGGGCTCTGACGGTGCATGACGCCCGTAAGGCTTGGCATGCCGGAGAGATGGACCGGTACCACAACCGCCCTGTTATCCATCTGCCTGGAGAGTGGGAGGGGGGAGATCGCTATAACAAGGGCCTGACTGTAAACGTTGGTACGCGCGACTCTCCGCTTGAGGTCTGCGTTTATGAAAAGGGTAAGCAGTTAGGTGATCCGGATTCGGTGCATGTACGGGTTGAAGCTCGGTTTCGTGACAACCATCACATTATCCCGTGGGATTTTTTGGTCCGGCCGCAGGATTATTTTGTTAGCGGCAATGCCTTTTTGGCGCAGTTTTCTGTCGCCGGCGAGGAACCTGTGCATTTGGAGCGTAAAGCTAAATACGTTGATCGCACCTGGGAGCACCTGGTGCACCACGCTAAGCGTTGTTACGGCCCGCTGATTAAGCTTGGCCGCGCCATGTATGGCGATGCCGACATACTTAATATGCTCCAAGCCGATCACGACCGTTGGCCTCGCAAGCTAGATATTGGCGACCACGAATATCCGGGCATTTCGCTACACGAGCGCGATATAAGCCCCTATGTCGAGGTGGTTACTGCGAGCTACGACGAGCGCAAATTAGCCTTCGAATTCGAGCAAATGGCTCACATGCCACGTCGCATCCGCTCCGCTATGGCCGAATTGTACGATTGGCAGCCGTCGATGAGTGCTCGGTGGGCGAAATATGACGAATTGCTGGGTCAGCCCGATGAGGCTTACACCTTTGGTGGCGTTGCGGTTTGGGGTGCCAAGGATGCCGCTCAGCACGGTTACCGCACCGGGCGGGAACAAATAGCTCGTCAGGCGTTGGGTGTTCTGCCTTCCGATCGTCAAAAATCATTTAATGCTTATCAAGATGGTAATTCCTTGTCGCCGGTGCCACGGGTCATCGGTTGATTAACGTAAATCCCGTTTATAGGAGATACAAAAAGTGAGCGTCGTCCCTGTCCCGTCTTGATCCCATTTCTTTGAGCAGCGAAGGTGTCCACCATTTTTGAGGGTGGACACCATGGAAATTGAGAAGGCAGCAGGAGTGGCTCGGCGTGGGGCCTATGTGCGGCGCAGCCCCGAGCTGAAGGCGGCGATCGTAGCGGAGTGCCTGGTGCCGGGCGCATCGGTTGCCGCGGTGGCCCTGGCCCACGGCGTCAATGCCAATCTGGTCCGCAAATGGATCGAGAAGTCGCGCCCATCGACCCAGGCGGAGGCGGACGTGAGCTGGCTCGCGGTGGTGCCCGACACGCCCCCGCCCGCAACGCGGGCCTCCACGCCCCGTGGCGAGATCGAGATCGAGCTGCCCCGCGCCCGTCTCCTGGTGCGCGGCCCGGTGGATCTGGCGGTGCTCGAGCGGGTGCTGGCGAGTCTGTCCCGATGATCCGCCCCGGCCCGGGCACCCGCATCTGGCTGGCCTGTGGCTTCACCGACATGCGCCGCGGCTTCGATGGCCTGGCAGCGCTGGTGCAAAGCCAACTTGAGCAGGATCCCTTCTCGGGCCAGCTGTTCGTCTTTCGCGGACGCAAGGGGGATCGGCTCAAGCTGCTGTGGTGGGACGGCGACGGCCTGTGCCTGCTTGCGAAGCGGCTGGAGAACGGCCGCTTCATCTGGCCCCAGGCCAGCGAGGGGTCGGTGGTCCTTACCGCGGCCCAGCTCGCGATGCTGCTCGAAGGCATCGACTGGCGGCGCCCTGTGCGCACCTGGCAGCCGGAGGCGGCAGGATAGGATTCCGGGGGCTGTTCACCGACGGGTGTCTCGCGTAGACTCGCGTCATGCCCCAGCCTGTAACACCTCCCCCCATCGACCCTTCTGACGAGGTGGCCGCCCTGCGCCATCAGGTGGGTGAGCTCGAGGCCGAGGTGGTGCGTCTCAAGCTGCTGGTGGCCAAGTACCGTCAGATGCATTTCGGGCGGCGCGCCGAATCTTGGCGGGCCGAAGGGCAGCTCGACCTGCCCTTGCTTCTGACGCCGCAGCCCTTGCCGGCGCCAGCCAAGACGGCCGACGCCCCACCGGCCGCGGGTCGCTCGCCGCGGCGCCAACGCAAACCCTTTCCCGACGATCTGCCTCGGGAGACGATTGAGCATCTACCGACCGACACCCGTTGCCCCTGCTGCGGCGGCGCCTTCAAGCCCCTGGGTGAGGAGGTCTCGGAGATGCTCGAGTACATCCCGGCCAGCTTCAAGGTGATCCGCCATGTGCGCCCCAAACTTGCCTGCGCCCGCTGCGATCACATCGCCCAGGCCGAGGCGCCCAGCCGCCCCATCGCGCGGGGCTTTGCCGGGCCGGCGCTCCTGGCCCACGTGCTGGTGGGCAAGTTCTGTGATCACCTGCCGCTCTATCGGCAAAGCACCATCTTCGCCCGCAGCGGGCTGAGCCTGGAACGCGCCCTCCTGGCCGACTGGGTCGGGCAATGCCACACCCTGCTCAGCCCCCTGGTCGAGGCGGTGAAGCGCCACGTGATGGCCGCTGGCAAGGTCCATGCCGACGACACGCCCTTGCCGGTGCTCTCACCGGGTCGGGGCGAAACGAAGACCGGGCGGCTGTGGGCCTATGTGCGCGATGATCGACCGGCCGCCAGCCTGGATCCGCCGGCGGTCTGGTTCGCCTACTCGGAGAACCGCAAGGGGTGCCACCCCCAAGCCCATCTCGCCCCCTTCAAGGGCGTCCTGCAAGCGGATGCCTATGCAGGGTTCGACGCGCTCTTCGAGGGCGGGACGATCGTCGAGGCGGCCTGCTGGGCCCACGTGCGCAGGAAGTTCTACGACATCCACCGCGCGAGCGCCTCGCCTCTGGCCGCCGAGGCGCTGACCCGGATCCAGGCGCTATATGCCATCGAAGCCCGCGCGCGCGGCAAGCCGCCCGCCGAGCGGGCGCAGCTGCGCCGGCAGGAGGCCGCCCCGCGCCTGGCGGACATGCATGACTGGCTTGCGGCGCAGAGCCGCCGGGTGTCGCGCAAATCGGACCTGATGCAGGCCATCGGCTACGCGCTCAATCAATGGCCGGCCTTGATCCGCTACAGCACGAACGGCCATCTCGAGATCGACAACAATGCCGCTGAACGCGCGCTGCGGGCGGTCGCCGTGGGGAGGAAGAACTTTCTCTTCGCAGGATCGGATGCCGGCGGCGAGCGGGCGGCGGCGATGTACAGTCTGATCGGCACCGCCACGCTGAGCGGGCTCGACCCGGAGGCCTACCTGCGCGAAGTGCTCACGCGCATCGCCGAGCACCCGATCAACCGGATCGACGAATTGCTGCCCTGGAACCTCAACCCCGCCAAGACCCTTCTCAACGCCGCCTGACATGAGCACCGTCGTCCCCCTCAAGCCGCGCACCCGCAAACCGGCCGATCTGTTGCAACTGCGGATCGAACTGGCCGAGATCAAGCCCGCCATCTGGCGCCGGATCGTCGTGCCTGAGTCGATCACCCTTGCCAGGCTTCATCACGTCATCCAGTGCGTCATGGGCTGGCACGGCGGGCATCTGCACGAGTTCGAGATCGCTGGGGAGCGCTATGGAGTCCCCGACCCGGAGTTCGACTGGGGCGATCCGCCCCGCTCCGAGCAGCGCATCCAGCTCAAGACCGCGCTCGCGGGCATGAAGTCGTTCAAGTACCTCTACGACTTCGGCGATCACTGGGAACACCGGATCAAGGTGGAGAAACGCCACCCGCCGGATCCCATCTTGTCGGCCTGCGCCCTGTGCCTCACCGGCGCCAACGCCGCACCGCCCGAAGACGTGGGCGGCGCGCCGGGCTACGCCGACTTCCTGGAGGCCATCCTCGACCCGGACCACCCCGAACACCACGCCATGCGGGCGTGGTGCGGGGAGGACTTCGAGCCCGGGCACTTTGATTTGTCTGCGGTGAATGAGCGCCTGGAGAGGCTGAGGGTCTGAGGCGTCAAGACGGGGTTGGGACGACGCTTACTACAAAAATGCGTTTCAAGAGTCAGGTTAAGATTTTGGGGATGAAGTCCTCCAAGGGCCAGCTCGAAAATGGCACCGTTTATGACTTCACCCGCGTGTTTATCGAGACGGAACTTGATGCCGCGACTGGCAAGGCGAAGGGCTTTTCGGCTGAAGACTACAAATACGGCAATTCCGACAATTTTGGGTCATTCAAGCACCTTGAATTCCCGTTTTTCGCCGAAGTCGAATTTGATCTGGTGACGTCGGGGTCGAAGTCGGTGACCAACATCGTTTCCATCACGCCGTCTGCTCGTGTTGCGGGCGCGGTTCTCGCACAAAAGTGATTTCTTCGGGGGCCAAAAAATGAAACGTGGTTACGTCGTGCAGGACTTGGAGACTTCGTGCTTTCTGGCCCCTATTGATGGTGACGTTGGTTTCGTACGCGAATTGGGTTCGGCTGGGATTTTTTACGATGCCGAAGAGGCCGAAGAGGCGTTAGTTGATCACTGCGGCGGCTTGGGGTCGGTGTATGCGATGGTCTGCAACGATGACTGGAGCTTTTGCCGTGCTTGAGTACGTACCGGTTTGTCCGGTAGGTGCAGTTACTTTGGCTGATTGCCGCCAGGTCGATTACCAGATTTTTGCCACATCCATAGGCATCAGCCCTGAGGATGCCATGGAGCTTTTGCCTCCTTTGGTTGTCGTTTTATTTTTTTCGATTTCGATCGCCGGGGTTATCCGACTTTTCAAACGCGGCGCTAAATCTTAGTGCTCAAATCTTACGGCTTTGGGCACCCGTTGGATTCCTTTTGCCCAAATTTTGGAGATTTAAAATGTTGAATGAAATCAAGTCCAAGCTGGCTTACGTCGCTGGCGCTGTTGCCACCCTGCCTGCCGTCGCTATGGCTGCCGGCAACGCGGAACTTAAGACCGGTGTGACTAATGGTGCTGCGGATTACATGGCCAATATCACCGATAACGTCCCTGCGATCCTGGGTGTGGTTGCGCTGGTCGCGGCCGTGCTGCTGATCATTCGTCTTTTCCGCCGTTAATTAGGTTAGGCATGGGGGCTTCGGCCCCCTTAACTTGGGGTGCGTCGTGCATGTTAGGCACTTTGCTTTTGGCATTTTACTTGGGGTGTACCTGGCTTGTGCTAAGGGAGTTGCTCCCCTAGCCTGTGGTTACGGTGAGTCGATCAGGACAGTATCCGTATCGGGTCAACCGGTTGATATCTGTGTTTCGTCGTCGGTTTTGGACTACGCCAAAGTCACTTTGCCGTCATCTTGGGTCGGCGGCGTTGTATCTCAGGCGGCATTGCCTAAGGGTGTGTCTGCCTCCAGCATAAACATCTCTGGCGAGCGTGGTAGGACAGTTAACGGTGATCTGTCAGGCGTTGATTACTCTTGGGAGGTTGATATCACCGATGCCCTCGGCAATCGTTACTCCCGCACCGTCTCTGCCGGCTATCAGCTATCTAGATTTTTTGCGGTCGAAAACCCTCGTGTAGTCCTCAGGGTAATCAGGGCTGCACTTGAGGATCTGGGCTCATCATGGATTGAGTCCAACGGTATCGCACCTGGTGCAGCAATCCCGCTTGATGCTGGCCACCATCCTCTGATTGTCCATACCGCAAGTCAAAACGTACCGCTCGCTGATCCCTCTGATAACTATCCTTCTGAGCCTATCCTTACTGGCGGTCGGGGGACAAACAAACCTAATCCGGACAAGATCTATCAGCGTCGTCCTTTTGGTACAGGGCGTCAGTGCAAGCCCTCCGAAGCACGCGACGTCTGGGCTAATTACAGCGCTTGGGATCAATTACCTTTTGTTGTTCCCGATGCTGTTACTGCTGCCTTTTACAAGCCGTCTGATAATCAGGTTGTTGCCGTATATCACGGTGTCGGTGGTCGTCCTGTCACTCCGTGTGGCGAGGGCGATCAGACGATACTCTGGATGGCGCCTTGCACAACAGTCGGCGATCCATGCACGTATGGCTATGTATGTCATGCGTTGATTAGTTGTGCGAGCTGGGTTGAGCTGGGGTTTGTCGAGCTCAAGCAGTTGGTATTGTTTAATCCTGATCTCCTCCGGTCCTTGCTGCCAAAGATTGGTGTTAGAGACTCTGCCTTCCTCGCCTACGGTAATTCCCCCGGTGATGGTCAGATAGTTACCTGGCCCTTTTCGCGGCCTGTGCTGGATTGGGTCGGTTTTGAACAGCCATTCGATGATGCTCCCTACTCTGGTGTCGGTGGATCCGTTGTCAAACCAGATGAGCAGCCGGTTGTCTTTGATGCGGACTGGTCTGCTGTGTTTGGCGAGGATTATCCGGATGAGGGCGCTGATCCTCCCCTTGATAGCCATGTGGTTGATTTGCCTTTGCTCGCTGGGGAGCCGTGGACAAATCGGGCTTGTCCTCAACCTCGTGTGATAACTATGTCATTCCGTGGCCCGCCGTTTGACGTTTCGTTTAATTTTGATTGGGCTTGTTGGTGGTTAAACAAAATCCGCCCTATATTTTTGAGTTTCGGTGCAATCCTTGCGATTCGGATATTTTTGAATGCGTTGAGAAATGATTAAATATCTAATCGCTTTAGTCGCCTTTTTAACTGCGTTGCCTGTTTATGCGCAAGCCACTTGTGGGCTTGGTGCCACAATCATGTCCTATGTGGTTGCTGGCACTATCGCGACAACCTGCGTCACGGTCCCTCAAGTCGATTACTCGCGTGAGCGATTCCCTTCGTCGTGGACGGATAAGGTCACCACTCAGGCCAACTTGCCGAAAGGTGTTGTGCCAACTGAGATTAAGATCGACGGTGAAGTCGGGCGCGTTGTTAAGACTGCACCTGTTCCGGCTGTCGAGATATCGTGGTGGGCTAAGTTCAAGGATTCGCTCGGCAATCAATATACCCGCGTAGTCACTTCTGTTTCGACTTTGGCGAGTTTTTTTGCGAAAAACACTCAGCAGCGAATTGTGATTAAAGCCGTTGAAATGGCTTTGCTTGAATTGGGTGATGCCTGGATGGCCGAAAACGGTATTGTACCTGGTCATAAAGTCCCGGCTGATTCGCCTCGCCAAGTCGTTGCCGCCGATTCTGATCGCCAAAACGTACCTAATTTTGATCCGGCTCCTGCCGCTTCGCCTTTAGAGGCTCCTGGTGCTTTGGGTCTTAACAACCCTAATCCAGACAGGATTTACGAAAAATCAAAACTTGGTACCGGCCCTGATTGTGGCCGCAATCCATCGGCGGCTTGGCCTAATGCGTGGCTCGATTGGTCTCAGGCAAATCGATATCAGACGCCAGGCACCACGGTTAATTACTACAAGCCGGCTCAGGTGGTCGAGGTTACGTATCGTACCGGACAGCCAATGCCTGTGCCTCAAGCGCCCGCTGGATACACTCAAACCGCGTTCAACAAAACTACGACGACCTATGACAGTACTTTGAGTCGCCTAGTTACTTGCCCGATATACAAAGAGATACGCCAGGGTGATCTATATGGCAAGGTTGCCTCCAAACCAGATTTGGTCAGAGCTGTTGCACCAAAGTCCGCCGTTGCCGAAAACCCTGCAGTTGCACCTATCCCGGGGGATGGCATACCGGCTACCTGGCCAATGCGTAACCCGTCGATTGATTGGCCGTCCGTTAGAGCTCCGTGGGAGCCTAACCCTAACGCGGGTGATCCCAATGCCCCCACGCCGGATGGTGTGACTAAGCCTGATCCTGAGAGTTCGCCGACTATGGCCAAACTTGACTTTAGTGATGCGTTTGGCAATTACGGCGATCCTGGCCCCGATCCTCGTTTGCCGACTGAGGTTTTTGAATTGCCTTCGATTATGGGTGATCGATGGGCTGACGGTAGTTGCCCCCAACCTCATCAGCTCGATTTCAGGCTGTTTGGCCGGGAATTTTCCGTGGCGATCGATTACAAGTGGATTTGTATCGTACTGGCTTTTTTGCGGCCGATCTTTGTTGCTGCTGGTGCTTTGATGGCAATTGCGATTTTTGTCGATGCTTTAAAGAGGTGATGTATGGCAATCGGTAAGTATGGTCTTTTAGGTGGTTTGCTTTTTACCATTTTGAGCAGCATTGTATTGCGCGTGCTGTATTACTCTGGTGTGTATCTATTGACTATCAAAGGTATTAGTGAGGCATGGTTGGTGCTCAAAGAGCAGGTATTGCATCTCCAGACCGATGCCCCTGCAGTATTGACCGATGTCTGGATGGAGGTATTGCAGCTCATCAGCATTGCCGGCATTGATCAGGCGGTTAATATGGTTATGGGTGCTTATGGCGCTTACTTTGGCCTTGCCGGACTGGTCTTTGCTCGTGGCTGGATGATGCGAGGTAGCTTGCCAGGTGCCCTCGGATCATGATTATTCTTGCGACGGGTTTGCCAGGTAATTACAAAACGTTAACGATAGTTAAGCTGATCCGTGATGAGCTTAAAAATCGAAAAGTTTATACCAACATCCCCTTGACCGATCGGGGCAAATCCGAAATGCCATGGGTCGAGGTTGTCGATAACGATACCTTGGCTAACTGGCCTGATTTGCCGGACGGCAGCTATGTGGTGATTGATGAGTGCCAAAAAATTTGGCCGACTCGCGCATCATCAAAATCTGTGCCGTTTGGCGTCTCCTCTTTGGCCGAACATCGTCATAGAGGGTTCGACTTCGTACTGATTACTCAGGATACGGGTTTGCTCGATGCCTGGGTGCGTAAGTTCGTTCAGAGACACTATCACTTTGATCGCCCTTTTGGCGCTCCTTTTGCATTCCACTATATTTACGAAGGTTGCCTCGAAAAGCCGGCGGATCAAACCAAAGCCAAATCTTTTGTCGGCGAATCTAAAAAGATATTTCCTAGCAAGTCGATTTATCCTCTCTACGAATCTGCAACGATTCACACTGTTAAGTTTCAGCTTCCTTTTAAGGTTAAGCTGGCAATCGGTTCGGTCTTTTTAGCCCTTGGCCTTACTTGGTATGGCGGTAGTAATTTCTATCATCGATTTGTCCTTAAGGACGTTGATCATAAGGGTCGGCCGGTCGAAAAAAAGGATGCTCCCACGGCGTCGGCTTCGAATTCTCAAGCTAAGGATGTTGTTGGCAATCCGGTGCTGACGGCCGATGATTTCCGACGGGCGCTGAAAGTCTCTAAAGATTGTGTTGTTTCCGGTTCGTATCATGATTCGTTCGGTGAGCGAATCATGATTGCTTGCTCTGATGGTGGTTTTTACAACCTTGCCGATTTGCGATGGATGGGAGGATATGACTATGATGCTGTTCGGCGTCAAGTAAAGCTTCATACTGGGCCGATCATTCAGCCTGGCTTTATCGGTCGCGATGCCGGCAAGATTGGCGCAACCGAGGCGCTCAAGTGATCAGATACCTATTCGCCATTTTGGCTTTTCCGTTAATTTGTTTTGCGGCGGAGTCTGGCAAATCAATGGATTTTACGTTTGCCCCTCTTCGCGATCTTGTTTCTCTTTACTTTGTCGAGGTTGAAAAATCACCTTATGTTATCTGCGATGCTTTGCTTCGTGACGACAAAGCGGTTTCCCTTCGGTCTTTAGCCGTCGATAGAAAGGTTTTGACTTCAGCCTTGCGATCCAATGGCTATGATCTTTGGGAAGAATCGGGCGTTGCCGTGGTTTGCAAACCCGAATCCCGTAAGCAGCCTAACCCTGAACCGTTTGTTTATCCGGTTAAAAGTCGATCAGCCGATTATTTGATTGATCAACTTCAGGTCCTTGTTACAGGCAAGTTTTCGAAAACGGCAAAAGAATCATCATCATCAGATGTATTGGTTTACCTTGGTTTGCCATCAGAAGTTGCGGTTCTTCGCCAGGTTCTCCCTCTAATTGACGTACCGGTTAAGGACGTGATCGTCAGGGCCACCATATATGAGGTCGGCGACTCCGAAACGGTCGAATCTGCAGTCAATGCGGTGGGTACTGTCCTTGCCGGGAGGTTGAGTGTCGATCTCGGCGTCACAACGACTGGTGCGGTCGGCCGCCTAAGTGTGGGTGGCCTGGATGCTGTTGTTAGCCTGCTGGACAAGGATTCTCGCTTTCGGCTTGTTTCGCGTCCTGTCGTACGGGTTTCATCTGGCGAAAAAAGTCACTTTGCTGTTGGCGCAGAAACGCCCGTTGCGGGTGGCTCTGTAGCTAGTCAGGGGGCTATCACCAACAACGTGGTGTATCGCCCGTCTGGGGTGATCCTGTCTGTTACGCCCGTGGTGAGGCGTGAGGGTGTGACACTCGATGTCAGCCAGACCGTTTCGGACTTCGTTCGGACTGAGAGCGGCTTGAACTACACTCCGACGCTTAACAAACGCGAGTTAACATCAAGTTTTACGGCTAAATCCGGCGAAGTTATTGTCCTTGCTGGTTTGTCCAGTGATCGTCAATCAGGCTCGGAACAATCGCTGTTTGGCTTCCGTTTGGGCTCTGGCTCGACAAGATCTAGCGGGCAGCTCGTTTTGCTTCTGCAAGTTGACATAGTCAAGGATTGATGAAGGTGCTGCTGCCATACTCGACTGGCTGCCCCAGTTTCAACCTTGGGGCTGCGTTTGAATCAAAAAATCATTCGGTATATTATCTTCGATTTTTCGATTCAAAATGATCAAAGCTTCTTTGGTGTGCCTGACGGCTTTGCTGTTATCAGCTTGCGGTGGTTACAAGTATCTGCCTGATGAGTCAGGGGATGGATCTGAGTTTGTCTCTCATACTCCATTGGTATCACGACAAGAGTATGTCGCCGCTCGGGAAAAGGAGTTTAAAGGAAAACTCAGCCCTAATTATTATGACTACTCTTTTCAGTACTACCTTCAGTATTTGAACGGCCTAGCCTTGGAAGGAAAGTCATTCGGTCCTGTTGAAAAAGATTTCATGTCAAAGGGTAGGGACATATCAGGCTCAATTGCTGCTGCTGACTTATTGTCAAGTAAGATGTTTGGCTCACCTTCCCGATTTGGCGGTGGATTCAATGTTGCTATGATTGGCCTGTCCTTGATTGCTCCTAGATCTCCTGAGGAGACTTTTGCAGGCCGGGCTAAGTTTTACTACGCAGAATCAACTTCGCCAACAGTGACTTTTCTACGGGTGGATCCTATTTCGGATCAAAGTGCGGATCGAGATATTGATCTTGTTTTTTCTAGGCGCTTTTTCCAAATGAGGTCTGCGGTGCGTTCTGGTAGTTTCTCTTGTGAAAAAGAGAAAGAGTTCTTGCAATCTGGCTTGTATCGCCAAACCGCGTTCTTCCGATCCGATTGTGTTATTGATGGCAAGTTAATCAAGGTTTCCCGAATGTCTTGGGTGGCCATGCCAGGCAGCCTTGCCCGTGAGTACTTGGGGCCATCTGTTGTGAGCAGAGTGACGTTTCTAGACGTAGGCACTCGACGCTTTGATACGATTCTTGCATCACATGCGAAGCTACTTCAAGATGGCTGGGTTGCGATTTATCCTGAGTTCACCAATGGTGTTGCAACCAAGATCGTTGTTGCTCAGGCTGGTACGCTTACCAGGTTTGATCTTCCCCAGAACCCGTTCCCTGAAGCCAAGAAGTGATTTACCCTCTTGCGGGTAGCTCTACTTTGATTTTGATTACGTTATCTTTAAGGCGGGGCGCAGCTCTTGTGGAGTGACAACAAACTGACAACTTCACAGACGTAGACAGATCAATGCAGGCAAACCTCACAATCCTAAGCTATTGATCTGACTAACAAAGATTAACAATGATCAACCTTAAAACGGACTTAAAATCCGCCGCCGCAAGGTTTACGGGTTCAAGTCCCGTTCCGGGTACCACCTCGTTTGAACTTCAGCCGTGATTGTCCTTGATCTGATTTGCGATCAGGAGCACCGCTTTGAGGCGTGGTTCGCCTCGGGCGAGGCCTTTGACACACAGCTCGCAGCCGGGCTGGTGAGCTGTCCCCAGTGCGCTTCGCACCAGATCCGGCGCCTGCCGTCGGCGCCCTACGTACAGACTTCGTCCCACAGCGCACCAACCAGGCAGCCCGATCCCCAGGCCATCGCCAAACGCCTCATCGAGGCACTGCGTGCCGCGGCAAGCAAGTCCGAGGATGTGGGCGAGCGCTTTGCCGACGAAGCACGGCGCATCCATTACGGCCAGGCGGAAGAGCGCGCCATTCGCGGCAAGGCCAATCAGGAAGACGTGATCGAACTGATCGACGAAGGCATTCCCGTCTTGCCAGTTCCACCGGACAAGGACGATCTGCACTAACCCCCCGTGGCGTGAGGCACGAACAGCGCCTGGATATCGACGCGGACCTTGAGCTTCGCCGCCAGAAGATACAGCCCGCCGAGTTTGCGGTGCAGGAATAGCGCATCAGCGGGTGGCGTATGCCAGAACTCCCGGTCCATGCCCAGCTTGATGCCGGTATCACGAATGCGCAAGGCCAGGTCCGACTGGCCGAAATCATAGGGGCCTGCGTGGCGCAGGGGCTCGCAGGCCTGGGTAAAAATATCCAGTACAGCAAGGCGATGCCTCTCCTGGATGTCCGCCTGAAAATAGCCGATTTCGCGCGCAGCCTCATCCACCCCCTGCCTATTCCCCTGCATCCCCGCCGTCAGCAGGCGCCGATAAGCCTCGACCATGCGTTCGGGGTAGGCCCGGGTCGCACCAAAGTCGAGCAGAATCAACTGGCCTGACGCAGGCGCATAGCGGTAATTGGCGAAATTTGGGTCGGTCTGGATCAGGCGGAACTCGAACACCTCGCGAAACAGCAGCCTAAACAACAAAGCCAGCAGGCGATCACGCTCGACCTGCGGTACCTCAAGCAGGGATTCGACCGGCACACCCTCCACGTAGGACATGGCGAGGATGCTGCCAGTGGTCAGTTCGGTGTGCATTTCCGGCAGCAGGTATTCGGGGCTCGTCGCAAGCAGGCTCCGATAGCGCATCAGGTATGCGCCTTCGAGCAGGTAATCCGCTTCATCATGCAACTGACGCTTGGCCTCGTCGAGCAGCGGCCCGACATCCAGCGTTTTGGGCAGCAAACCGGACAGGCGAAGCAAGGTCGCCACGTTATCGACGTCGCTGGAGATGCTTTGCCGTACACCGGGGTATTGCACCTTGATGGCCAGCCGGCGCCCGTCGAGGGCCTGCGCGGCATGCACCTGACCAATCGAGGCTGCCGCCATCGGCGTAAAGGAGAAGCGCTGAAAATGCTTCTCCCAGCCCTCACCCCAATTAGCAGCAAGCACTGAAACCAACTGGCTCATCGGCATCGGCCGGGCATCCGAGCGCAAGCGCGACAGAATCTCGCTGAGTTCAGGCGGCAAGAGTTCGCCCGCATCCATCGACAGCAACTGGCCGACCTTCATCGACGCACCGCGCAGTTGCGCCAGCTGCTCGGCAACACGCCGGGCATTGCCTGGAGTCAGCAGCAAATCCCTGACCGACGGGCGGCGCCCTTGGGCCAGTTGCCGCATGCCCTCGGCCAGCATGCCACCGGCGACCCCCGAGGCGAGACTCCCCAGGCGTGCCAGCCGCGACAGCCTGCCGCTCGGCACGGCAAGCGCACTGCGGGCCGACGGGGCGACATTCTTGAAGCGCTCGGTCATCACAACTCCATTGAATACGTTTCAGGACTTCCTTAGTATTGCGAGCCAAACAAAATTTTGTCCAGGACAAAAATGAAAAATACACCCAAAATAGCCATCGTTGGCGCCGGAATTGCAGGATTGTCCTGCACAAAAAGACTGAAGGACGCCGGCCTTGATACCGTTCTGTTCGACAAGAGCCGAGGCCCTGCCGGGCGCATGAGCACCCGCCGCGGTGATGACTGGCAGTGCGACCATGGCGCTCAGTACTTCACTGCCCGCGATCCCGCGTTTCGGGCAGAAGTCGCCCGCTGGCAGGCGGCCGGGGTGGCTGATCTGTGGCAACCGCGCCTCGCCATACTTGGCGGGGCAGAAACCCGCGAACCGGATCAGGGTCACGAACGCTTTGTCGGCGTTCCGCGCATGACGGCACCGGCACGCCATCTAGCCGATGGCTTGCCCCTGAGCGCACAAACCACCATCCAGACATTGCACTGCGGGCCGGACGGCTGGTGCCTGTCCTCCATCGAACAGGGCGTACTGGCGACCCGCTTCGATGCCATCCTGCTAGCCGTCCCCGCTCCCCAGGCGGAGCCCCTGCTACGCGTGCCGGCTCCCCGATTGGCAGCCCTTGCCGGACGTGCCGTGATGCGCGGGAGCTGGGCGCTGATGCTGCGCTACGATGCCCCCCTCACGCTCGCGTTTGATGCGGCTTTCGTCAACGCCGGCCCGCTACGCTGGGTCGCCCGCGACAACAGTAAACCGGGGCGCGGCCCCCAGGAAACCTGGCTGCTCCACGCCTCGGCCACCTGGAGCGAGGCGCACATCGAGGACAGCCCGGAAGCCGTGGCGGCCGCTCTCCTGCAGGCCTTCATCAAACTCGGCGCCCCTGCCCCGCAAGCATGGACAGCCCACCGCTGGCGCTACGCCGACACCGAACCGGCTCTGGACAACGTGTGTGCGTGGGACGCAGACCTTCGCATCGGGCTGTGTGGCGACTGGCTGAATGGCGGCAAGGTGGAAGGCGCCTGGCAGAGTGGTCAGAGGCTGGCAGAACAGCTCATGCAGTCCTTGGCGTGGCCTGGGAACACTTCGCCTTGATACGGACTCAGGACAAGGGGACGTCCTGCCGTTAAGCTGCGCTCTGGCGACGATGGGTCGCCACCCAGCTCCTCGCCCGCCATGACAGAAATGCTTTCAACAAGCACCGCCAACTTGCGCGCCGTTCCACAGCTCATCCGCGAGCGGCGCTGGTGGCTGCTGCCCCTGGTGCTGTGGGGGATCATTGTTGCGCTGTCCCTCGAACTGCAGATCGATAAAATTCGCGAGCAGTCCACGCAGGTAGCCATCGAGGGCGCGCGCAACATGTTCCGCATGGTGATGCTGACCCGCAACTGGAATGCCAGCCATGGCGGAGTGTATGTGCCCGTCACTCCGGAAACCCCGCCAAACCCCTATCTGGAACACTCCCGCCGCGACATAACGACCACTGACGGGGTGGCGATGACGATGGTCAACCCGGCCTACATGACGCGCCTCATCGCCGGCATGGCAGCCTCGGACGGCGGCGTGGTGTTCCGCCTTACCAGCCTGCGACCGATCCGCCCAGCCAACATGGCGGACGACTGGGAGCGCCGCGCCCTTGAGGCCTTTGAGCATGGCGAAAAGGAGACGATGGGCACAGAGCCCAGCCCTCACGGCACAATTTTGCGCTATATGGCACCGCTGCTGGTGCAGGAAAGCTGCCTGGCCTGTCATGCCAAGCAAGGCTACAAGGCCGGCGATATTCGCGGTGGCCTCAGCGTGTCGCAAAGCTATGCCCCCGTCCAGGCAGCCACCCGCGACGGCATCCGGCAGACCACGCTGGCCCACGGCACCGCGTTTTTGCTCGTTCTGGCGGTCAGCTGGGGGCTCCTCGAACTGCTGCGCCGTCGCTGGTTCGAACTGGCGGGCAAGATGCGTGAGCTGGAAGAGGCCCACGGACAGTTGCTGCAATCGGAGAAAATGGCCTCTATCGGCGTACTCGCCGCAGGTGTTGCCCACGAGATCAACAACCCGGTCGGCTTCGTCAACTCCAACCTGGGCACACTGAAAACCTACACCGACGAACTGATCACGCTGCTGGAGGCGTGCCGAACCGGCAAGGCTACGGAAGCCGATTTCGTCGCTGTCGAATTCGATTACCTGAAAACCGACAGCGCCGACCTGATTCGCGAATCCCGCGACGGACTGGAACGGGTCCGCAAGATCGTCGCCGACCTGAAGGACTTCTCGCGGCTCGACCAGGCCGAATGGCAGGAGGCCGACCTCAACGCCGGTATCGAATGCACCCTCAACGTAGTCTGGAACGAGCTCAAGTACAAAGCCGAGGTCGTGCGCGAATACGATCCCGAGCTACCGAAAGTGCCCTGCCTTCCGGCCCAGATCAACCAGGTCATCATGAACCTGCTGATCAACGCAGCCCACGCCATCGACGAACGGGGCACCATCACCGTACGCAGCGGCCACGATACCCAGTGGGCCTGGATCGAGATAGCCGACACCGGCCACGGCATGCCACCCGAAGTGCTGAAGCGGATCTTCGACCCCTTCTACACGACCAAGCCGGTCGGCAAGGGGACGGGCCTGGGCCTGTCGATCTCCTACGACATCGTCAGCAAGCACGGCGGACGCATCGACGTGAGCAGCAAGCCGGGAGGCGGCACTACCTTACGGGTGAATTTGCCGCTGATCGCCGCCGACATGGGCAGATAAGCCACAGAGAGTACCGCCCCCCACCCCCGCAAAACCCGCCTCCAGCTCCTGCTCATCCATCAAGAACCACCCGCCCATGAGCGGAGCGTCCGGAATGAACAGGAGCCGCTCCCAGCCCTCCAGCAGACGGGCTGCAAAACCCCGCATCAAAAAGCCGCCCGGCGGCCTGCGCAAACCGTTGTATTTCCTTCGCATCACCGCACCCTCCAGAACTGCACACACCCCTTCCCGGGCCTGACACCAGCATGGAGAGTGCGCATGACAGGGGAGTGACGAAAGCTTTTCGGAACGGAGACAAGGCGCTGGACAGAGCCTGCAGAGGGAGTCCGGATAAAATCGACAAACACAAACAAAACGGGGAAAGCGATAATCGCTTTCCCCGTTTCTACATCTGGAGCGGCAGAAGAGTCTCGAACTCTCGACCTCAACCTTGGCAAGGTTGCGCTCTACCAACTGAGCTACTGCCGCTTTAATCTACACCTGGAGGCGCGAGCCGGAGTCGAACCGACCTACACGGATTTGCAATCCGGTGCATAACCGCTTTGCTATCGCGCCGTAAAACAAGCGGAAAAGCAACGCTTTTCCTGGAATTCCTTGGAGCGGCAGAAGAGTCTCGAACTCTCGACCTCAACCTTGGCAAGGTTGCGCTCTACCAACTGAGCTACTGCCGCTCTCGACAGACCGCCATTATAGGCAATAATTTTAGTTTGTCAAACAAAACCTGAAAATTTCAACGACTGCGCTTCATCAACTCCGGCCAGGCACAGCGCATGTAGTACCCCATGGACCACAGGGTCAGCACCGCAGCCACGTAGATCAGCACCGTTCCCAGCCCCATGCTGTCGAAACCTGCCAGCGGTGCCTGAAAAAGCAGTAACGGAATCGCTGACATCTGGGCCGCCGTCTTCAGCTTGCCGACGAAGGCTACCGCCACGCTCCCCGACGCCCCCACCTTGGCCATCCACTCCCGCAGTGCAGAGATGGTGATCTCGCGTCCGATGATGACCAGCGCGATGAGGGAATCCACCCGCCCGAGGTGCACGAGGATGATCAGCGCCGCCGCAACCATGAGCTTGTCGGCCACCGGGTCGAGAAAGGCGCCAAAAGCCGATGTCTGGCCCAGGGAGCGGGCCAGGTAGCCATCAAACCAGTCGGTCACTGCCGCCACGACGAAAGTCAGGGTCGCCACCAGGTTCTTGTCCTGGGCCGGGATCCAGCTTTCCGGCAGGTAGTAGATCCCGACAAAAAAGGGGATCAGGGCAATGCGTGCCCACGTGAGGGAGTTCGGAATATTGAAAAGCATGTCGGCGGTCGCTGGCTATCGCAGCGAATTGTATATCTGTTCAGCAAGCACGCGGTTGATGCCGTCGACACGGCACAGATCTTCGACCGTGGCATTGCGCACGCCCTCGATACCGCCAAAGGCCGCGAGCAGCTTGCGGCGACGGGTCGGACCGACACCGGCGATGTCTTCGAGGCGCGAAGTGTTGCGCGTCTTGGCCCGCCGCGCACGGTGCCCGGTGATCGCAAAGCGGTGCGCCTCGTCACGGATCTCCTGGATCAGGTGCAGCGCCGGCGCGTCCGGGCGCATGTGCACAGGCTCGCGGCCATCGGGAAAGACCAGCTCTTCCAGCCCCGGTTTGCGGCTTTCGCCCTTGGCCACGCCGAACATGGTGATCGTCTCGAGGCCCAGTTCGGCGAGCACCTCTTTGGCCACGCCCATCTGCCCCTTGCCGCCGTCAATGAGGATCAGGTCCGGGCGCACGCCCTCCCCGGCCGCCACCTTTTCGTAGCGTCGGGTCAGGGCCTGGCGCATGGCAGCATAGTCGTCACCGCCGGTGATGCCGGTGATGTTGTAGCGACGGTATTCGGACTTCTTCATGGCCTTGCCGTCCCACACCACACAGGAAGCCACTGTCGATTCGCCCATGGTGTGCGAGATGTCGAAGCATTCGATGCGGTTCGGCGTGTCGGCCAGCCCCAGCGCGTCGCGCAAGGCATCGAGACGCTGCTCGCCGCGGGCGGACTCTTGCTCACGGGCCAGCAAGGCGAGGCTGGCGTTGTTCTCGGCCATGCCCATCCAGGCGCGCTCGTTTTCGTAGCGGGCAGTCATCACGCCGACCTTGCCGTCCACCACCGCATCAAGCGCTTCCTTGACCGCCACCGGCTCGAGATTGACGAGGATCTTGCCCGGCAGCGGGTGATCCAGGTAATGCTGCTCGACGAAGGCCACCAGCGCGTCAAGGGGATCGCAGCCCTGGGCATTGCTCGGAAACAGCGGCCGGTCGCCCAAATGGCGCCCGCCGCGAATCATCGCCAGGTTGACGCACACCATGCCGCCCCGCTCCACCGCGGCCAGCACGTCCACGTCCTCGTCCTTGGCGCTCTCGACGAACTGCTTGTGCAGCACCGCCTGCAGGTTGCGGATCTGGTCGCGATACGACGCCGCCTGCTCGAAGGCGAGCTTGTCGGAAGCCTCCTGCATGCGCCGGGACAGATCGTCGATGACATCGCCGTGGCGGCCGTTGAGAAACAGGCTGGCCAGCTGCACGTCGGCGGCGTAAGCCTCTTTGTCGATGAGGCCCACGCAGGGCCCGGTGCAGCGCCGGATCTGGTGCAGCAGACAGGGCCGCGAACGGTTGCTGAAAGTGGTGTCTTCGCAGGTGCGCAGGCGGAAAATTTTCTGCATCAGGTGCAGGCTCTCGCGCACCGCCCACGAGTTGGGGAATGGCCCGAAGTAGCGCACGCCTTTGTGAAAGCCGCCGCGATGGTAAAAAATCTGCGGAAAGTCGCCCCCGGACAGGGCGATGTAGGGATAGGACTTGTCGTCACGGAAGAGGATGTTGTACTTCGGCCCGAGACTCTTGATGAGGTTGTTCTCGAGAATCAGCGCCTCGGCCTCGGAACGCGTGGCGGTGGTATCCACCCGGGCAATCTGCCCGACCATGATGGCGATGCGCGGGCTCAGCTGGGTGCGCTGGAAGTAGGACGAGACGCGCCGCTTGAGATTCTTGGCCTTGCCGACATACAGCACCGACTCGTCGGCGCCGATCATGCGATAGACGCCGGGCTCCTCGGTGAGGCTGCGCAAGAAATCCCTGGCGTCGAAAGTCACGGGAGCGCGGATCGGAGGCGGGTTCAGGCCAGCGCCAGCACGCTCTCGCGGGCGGTGCGATACGGCGCCCAGCCGGCCAGCGTAGCCGGGTCGGCCGGTGCCGTGCCCGGGCGCGGCCGCAGCGCGGCGATGCGCTTGCTGCTGTCGGCGCTCACTGCAGGCTGCCAGCCGTCGAGCAGTTCAACGGCAAAATCGGGCCGGTTGCACACCAGCACCATGTCGCAACCGGCACTGTGGGCCGCTTCGGCGCGGGCCACGATGCCACCGGCGACGCTCGCCCCCTCCATGGTCAGATCGTCGCTGAAGATCACGCCTTCGAAACCCAGCTTGCCGCGCAGGATTTCCTGCAACCAGAAAGCCGAGAAGCCCGCCGGACGCGGCTCGATGTTCTTGAAGATGACGTGCGCCGGCATCACCCCGCCCAGCTCGCCGGCGAGCAGGCGGAAGGGCTGCACATCATCCTTCCAGACCTCGTCGAAGGAGCGCAAATCGACCGGAATCGCCACGTGGGAATCCGCCTCGACCGCCCCGTGACCGGGGAAGTGCTTGCCCACCGCACGCATGCCGACGTCCGCCAGGCCGGCCACCACAGCGCGAGCCAGCTCGGTGGCAACCAACGGATCGCGATGGAAGGCCCGGTCGCCGATCACGCTGCTGACGCCGTAATCCAGGTCCAGCACCGGCGCGTAGCTCAGGTCGACACCGTGGGCGCGCAGTTCTGCCGCCAGCACGAAGCCGGCGTGACGGGCTTGCTGCTTCGCCGCCTCCGGGTCGGCCGACCAACCCTCGCCCAGCCGGCGCATGGCCGGCAGACGGGTGAAGCCGTCACGGAAGCGCTGCACGCGGCCGCCTTCGTGGTCCACGGAAATCAGCAATTCCGGCCGTGCAGCGCGGATCGCCGTGGTAAGCGCACGCAACTGTTCCGGCTCGGCGTAGTTGCGGGCAAACAGGATCACTCCGCCGACCAGTGGGTGCTGGAGAATCTCGCGCTCTTCCGAGGTGACTTCATAGGCAGCCACGTCGAGCATGACGGGGCCAGGATGGGCGTAGGAAGTCTTCATGGCTTTTCAATGACGGCAAAGGCGACGACGTAGTCGGTTTCGTCGGACAGACTCAAATGGGCAACGAGGCCGCGCTCCTGCATGTAGGCAGCAAGGGACGGCGAAAATTCAAACAGTGGCTTGCCGAGGGCGTCATGAGCGACACGCACCGCGTGCAGCGTGGCCGGCGCCGCAACGCCGGTGCCGAGGGCCTTGCCGAAAGCCTCCTTGGCCGCAAAACGCTTCGACAACAAACGGGCCGGGTCGCGGGCCTGCTCGAAGGCGGGCCGCTCGGACACATCAAGGATGCGCTCGGCGAAGCGCGCACCGTGGCGCGCCAGGGCCTCGCCCATGCGCGCCACGCGCACGATGTCGGTGCCGACGCCGTGGATCATGCGCGCGGGCCGCGGTCCGCGGCTTCCCGCATCAGGCGCTTCATTTCGCGTACGGCTTCGCGCAAACCGGTGAACACCGCACGGCTGACAATGGCGTGGCCGATGTGCAGCTCACGAATGCCGGGCAGGCGCGCGATGGGCTGGACGTTGTAATAGTTGAGGGCGTGGCCGGCGTTGAAACGCAGGCCCAGGCCGAGAATCGTCTCGCCAGCGCGGGCGATCTTGTCGATCTCGACCAGCACCGCCGGGCTTTCTGCATCGCGACCCGCCGCATGGAAGGCGTGGGCGTAGGGGCCGGTATGGATCTCGCAGACTTTCGCACCGATGCGCGCAGCAGCTTCGATCTGGGCGATGTCGGCATCGATGAAGACGCTGACGACGATGCCCCGCTCCGCCAGGCGCGCAACCGAATCCTTCAGGCGTGCCTCCTGGGAGACGATGTCGAGACCGCCTTCGGTGGTCACCTCATGGCGACCTTCCGGTACGAACATGGCCATCTCGGGCTTCAGTTCACAGGCGATGCCGACCATCTCGTCGGTGGCCGCCATCTCGAGGTTGAGCTTGATCTGGGTAAGTTCGCGCAGCTTCTTCACATCCGCATCCTGGATGTGGCGGCGATCCTCGCGCAGGTGCACGGTGATGCCATCGGCACCACCGAGGTGGGCTTCCACCGCGGCCCATGCGGGATCGGGCTCCCAGGTACGGCGCGCCTGGCGCAGGGTGGCCACGTGGTCGATGTTGACGCCGAGTTCGATCAAGACGGATCTCCGGGAAAGGCAAAAAGTTCGGTAAAGACGCGGCGGGACTGGAGTACCTGTCCGCCAAGATAATGCTGGATGAGCCGGCGCATCAGCGCCTTGCTCTGGGCCAGGGTTTCCGCGTCGCGGAAATCGCCGCAGGCCATGTCGAGAAGGGTCTTGCCGCTCACCACCGAGGGGTCGTCGATGCCGTATTCGTCCAGCGACACGGCGCCCTGTTCAATTATATAAGCGTAGTGTCCGTCGGGCCGCACGGGCACGCCGTCGGCATCCGCATCCAGGCACAGGCCGTAGCCAAGCTCCTGCAGCAGGGCCAGCTCGAAGCGGCGCAGTACGACTTCCTGGGATTCGTTGGCAGCCAGCGCGCGCAGCGCCTCGCCGTAAGCCCGATGCAACTCCGGATGGGAATCCTCCCGGGGCATCAGGCGCATCAGGAGTTCATTGGCGTAATAGGCACACAGCAGGGCCTGACCGCCGAGCAGGGGCTGGCCGCCCAGCCATTCGGCGCGAACGAGGGTTTTCATCTCCCCGCCGCCGCTCCAGTCGATCAACAGCGGCTGAAAAGCCATCAACACGCCGCGCAGTTGCGACATGGGACGCCGGGCGCCCTTGGCCACCAGGCCGATGCGACCGAAGTCCCGGCTGAAGACCTCGACGATGAGGCTGGTTTCCCGGTAGGGATAACTGTGCAGCACGAAGCCCGGCTGCTGATCGACGCGCTGCCTGGCACTCACGACAGGGCCGGCCAGGGATCAGTCGTAACCAAGGCTCTTTAGCGCCCGCTCGTCGTCGGCCCAGCCGCTCTTCACCTTCACCCAGACCTCAAGGAAGACCTTGGAGTCGAAGAGCTTTTCCAGTTCGACACGCGCTTCGGAAGCGATGCGCTTGAGGCGTTCGCCGCCTTTGCCGATGACCATCGCCTTGTGGGGCGCCTTGTCGACGATGATCGCCGCACTGATGCGCCGCATGCCGGCCTCGGCCTCGAACTTCTCGATCTCGACAGTCATGCCGTAGGGCAGCTCTTCACCCAACTGGCGGAAGAGCTTTTCGCGCAGAAATTCGGAAGCCAGGAAACGCTCGCTACGGTCGGTGATGTCGTCCGCGTCGAAAATCGGCTCGCCCTCGGGCAGGTAGGGTGCGGCCGCCTTCAGGAGCTGGTCGGTATTGCGGCCCTTCTCGGCGCTCACCGGCACGATCTCGGCGAACGGGAAAACCTCGCTCATACGCTGCATGAAAGGCAGCAGGCGCCCCTTGTCTTCCAGCAGATCGACCTTGTTGATCACCAGCACCACCTTGGCCTCCGGCGGCAGCAGCTTGACCACCTGCTCGTCCTCGGGGCCGTAGCGGCCGCTTTCGATGACGAACAGAACCAGGTCCACGTCTGCCAGCACCTGGGTGACGGTGCGGTTCATCGCCCGGTTGAGGGCATTCTTGTGACGCGTCTGGAAGCCCGGGGTGTCCACGAAAATAAACTGGGACTGCCCCTCGGTGAGCACGCCGGTAACCCGGTGACGAGTGGTCTGGGCCTTGCGGGAAACGATGCTGATCTTCTGCCCGATCAGGCGATTGAGCAGCGTGGACTTGCCCACGTTGGGGCGCCCGACGATGGCGACGAAGCCGGTACGAAAAGACTTGTCGGCAGCGGAATTGGATTCGGTCATTACTTTGGCAATAGTTCCAGCGCCGCCTGAGCGGACTGCTGTTCGGCAGCGCGGCGACTCACGCCGATGCCGCGGGTCTTGAGGCCAAGGCCGGTGATTTCACACTCGACCTCGAATTCCTGCTGGTGCGCTTCGCCGCGGGTATTGGCGAGGGAGTAACGGGGCAGCGGCATGCGCCGCCCCTGAACCCATTCCTGCAGGGCGGTTTTCGGATCTTTCAGGGCGCGGGCCGGATCGAGCTCGGCGATGGACGATTCGTAAAGCCGGTCGATGACCGCCTTGGCGGTTTCAAAACCGGCGTCCATGAAGACAGCGGCGAAGATCGCCTCCAGCGCATCGGCCAGAATGGACGGACGGCGATGCCCGCCGCTCTTCAGTTCACCCTCGCCAAGACGCAGGTAGTCGCCCAGCTTCAGTCCATCGGCCAGACGATGCAGGGCCTCCTGACGAACGAGGTTGGCACGCAAACGGGACAGATCACCTTCGCGCAATTCGCCAAAGCGCCCGAACAGGGCCATGGCCGTCACGCAATTGAGGACGCTATCGCCGAGAAACTCCAGCCGCTCGTTGTGGGGCGAGCCGAAGCTGCGATGGGTCAGGGCCTGCTCCAGCAACTCGGGACGGACAAACCGATACCCAAGCGCCTGCTGCAAAACATCCAGCTTCATGGGAAAACGCTTATCGGCCACCTGGTGCAGTCGATACAGAAAAATCGATGAGGAGGCTGACGTTGGAAACCAGATGCACCTTGCGGGAATAATCCACCGAAATCACGATTTGTCCGTTTTCCTTGGTGATGTCGAGATCCGTTGCAGAGATCGAACTGATGTCATCCACGATAGCCCGCTTTGTAAAAGCGAAGCGCAACTGGGGAACTGTCGCTGTCTGGGGGTCGGCGCCACTGGCCACGGCGGCAATCGCTCGCCGGATCCCGAAATACTCTGAGATGACGGGAATCAGCTTGAGCCCGACGAGCAGGACTGCGGCAAGGATGCCCCCGACCAGCAACACCCCGATAAGGCTAAGACCCGACTGACTCTTTTTTGTCATCATCAATGGAAGCTGCCGATCCGTTTCAGGTCACTGAAATTGAACCAGATGAAAAATGCCTTGCCGACGATATTCTCTTCCGGGACAAAACCCCAGCCCCGGCTGTCGAAACTGCCGTCCCGATTGTCACCCATCATGAAATAGTGCCCCGCAGGCACTGTGCAAGACACACCGCGGCTAGTATAGGTGCAGTTATCGCGGAAAGGATACGGGGTAGTCTGGGAGACAAACGCCGGCGATTCATTCTCAACGATGATCTTGTGTTCAATCTCGCCAAGCTTTTCCGAATAACGTGGCGAGAAGTACAGCCGGTCAGCATGCAGGTAGTCGCCATCGGCCTTCTGAGCCATTTCGACACCGTTGATGGTGAGCTTCTTGTCGAGGTACTCGACCCTGTCGCCCGGCAAACCGACCACACGCTTGATGTAGTCAAGCGACGGATCGCCGGGGAAGCGAAAGACCATGACGTCACCACGCTGCGGCTCGTTGATCGCCACGATCTTCTTGTTGATCACCGGCAGACGAATGCCGTAGGTCCACTTGTTAACCAAGATGAAGTCGCCCACCAGCAGGGTCGGAATCATCGAGCCCGACGGAATCTTGAAGGGCTCGACGAGAAACGAGCGCAGGCTGAAGACCACCAGGATCACCGGAAAAAAACTGGCGCCGTACTCCACCCACCAGGGGGACTTGGCCCCGACGCCACGCCGCTTGCTGGCGACGAAACGATCCAGCGCCCACAAGACGCCACTGAAAACCAGCAAGGTAAAAAGAATCAACGCAAAATTCACGCGAGCGCCCCTACTATCAGTTTGGTGCCGGTCATTTTTCGTCCACCCGCAGTACAGCCAGGAAGGCCTCCTGCGGAATTTCCACGTTGCCGACCTGCTTCATGCGCTTCTTGCCCTCTTTCTGCTTCTCGAGGAGCTTCTTCTTCCGCGAAATGTCGCCACCATAACACTTGGCCAACACATTCTTGCGCAGGGCCTTGATGGTTTCCCGGGCCACGATATTGGAGCCGATGGCCGCCTGGATCGCCACATCGAACATCTGGCGCGGGATCAATTCGCGCAGCTTGGCGACCAGATCACGACCACGATACTGGGAGTTGGCCCGGTGCACGATGATGGACAGCGCGTCGACCTTCTCGCTGGACACCAGCACATCGAGCTTCACCAGATCGGCGGCGCGGTATTCCTTGAACTCGTAGTCGAGGGACGCATAGCCCCGCGACACGGACTTCAGCTTGTCGAAGAAGTCCATCACCACTTCATTCATGGGCATGTCGTAGATCAGTTGAACCTGGCGGCCGTGATAGAGCATGTCCACCTGCGAACCACGCTTCTGGTTGCACAGGGTGATCACGGCCCCCACGTATTCCTGCGGCAGGAAGATGACGGCCTTGATGATCGGCTCGCGCACCTCCTCCACCTTCGACAGGTCGGGCAACTTGGACGGATTGGAGATCTGCTCCACCGTCCCGTCCTTCATGAGCACCTCGTAGATCACGGTCGGCGCCGTGGTGATGAGGTTCATGTCGAACTCGCGCTCCAGGCGCTCCTGCACGATTTCCATGTGCAAGAGGCCGAGGAAGCCACAGCGGAAGCCGAAGCCGAGTGCCTGGGATACTTCCGGCTCAAACTGCAGCGAGGCATCGTTCAGACGCAGCTTTTCGAGGGACTCGCGAAGCTGGTCGTATTCGTTGGATTCCACCGGATACAGGCCGGCGAACACCTGCGGCTTGATCTCCTTGAAACCCTCGAGCGCCTTGACCGCCGGCTTGTTGGCCAGGGTGATGGTGTCACCCACCTTGGCCGCCTTGAGTTCCTTGATGCCGGCAATGATGAAACCCACCTGACCGGCCGACAGGGTTTCCCGCTGCTGGGACTTGGGAGTGAACACGCCGACCTGCTCGCACAACTGCTGCACGCCGGTGGACATGAACATGATCCTGTCCTTGGGCTTGAGCGTGCCATCGACAACCCGGACGAGCATCACCACGCCAACGTAGTTGTCGAACCAGGAGTCGATGATCAGCGCCTTCAACGGGCCATCCGGATCCCCCTTGGGCGCCGGAATGCGCGCGATGACCGCTTCAAGGATGTCCTCGACGCCCATGCCGGTCTTGGCCGAACAGGGAATCGCGTCGGTCGCATCAATGCCGATCACGTCCTCGATTTCCTGGCGGGCTCCCTCCGGATTGGCCTGGGGCAAATCCATCTTGTTGAGGACCGGCACCACCTCGACGCCCTGTTCCAGCGCCGTGTAGCAGTTGGCTACGGTCTGCGCCTCGACGCCCTGGGATGCATCGACGACCAGCAGGCCGCCTTCGCAGGCCGCCAGCGATCGGGAGACTTCATACGAGAAGTCCACGTGCCCCGGAGTGTCGATCAGATTGAGGTTGTAGACCTGGCCATCGCGGGCGCGGTAACTCAGCGCAGCCGTCTGGGCCTTGATGGTGATACCGCGCTCACGCTCGATGTCCATCGAATCCAGCACCTGGGATTCCATCTCGCGAGCGGAGAGGCCTCCGCACAGCTGGATGATCCGGTCGGCCAGGGTAGATTTACCGTGGTCGATGTGGGCAATAATCGAAAAGTTTCTGATGTGTTGCATTTGGGCCATGAAAAAGGGTGCCGGAGGGCACCCTGATAAATTTTGTTTGCCTGGCAAAGACTTGCATTCTAACCGATACGCTGAAAATGAGCACGGACAGCGATTTCGTCGAGGAAGTAATGACAGATTTCTGTTTCTCCGGCCAGCACGACCGGCACCTTTTCACTCCATAGCGCTTCCAGTTCCGGAAACGCATCCACATCCAGCACATCCACAGTAAAACCGAGCTCTTGCTGCAGGGGCGCAAGCGCATCCAGCAGGTCATGGCACAAATGGCACCATTCCCGGCTCAACACGGTCAGTTGGCGTTCAGCGCTCAAGGGTTCGGAGGGGCACAAAAGTCTGCAGATCGCCACGCAGGACCAGCAGGGTAACCGTCTGCCCGACATCCAGCCCGGCCACCAGGCGATTGAACTGATCCACGCCACGAATATCCGTGCGCACCCCCTTGCTCACCAGTGCCAGAATGGCATCGCCTGACTGGATCTCCGATGCCTTTGCAGAGGCACTGCGCACCGCATCCACCACCACCCCGCCGGAGGCAAAGCGCCCATCCCGTCGCTGCTCGAACGTAGGCTCGACGACCAGGATGCCCAGCTTGTTGGGCGAGGCGTCGGGCCGACTCAGCCTGGCCGCAGTCTTGCGCACCTTCTCTTCAGGCAACTCCGCCACCACGACCGCCAGATCCTTCAGCGCTGCCTTGCGCCACACCTGGAGCGACACCTTGCTGCCCGGTCGCGTACTGCCGACGATTCGCGGCAAGTCTCCCGAAACAGTCACCGGACGATTGTCGAAGCGCAGGATGATGTCGCCCTGCTCAATCCCCGCCTTGTCGGCCGGACTGCCCTTCTCCACCGAACTGACCAACGCCCCCACCGGCTTGCCCAGCGTGAAACTGTCAGCAAGCTCCCGCGACACTTCCTGGATGGCCACGCCGATCCGCCCGCGCTGGACCCGACCACTGCTGCGGAGCTGGCTTTGAACCTCCATGGCCACATCGATGGGAATCGCAAACGAGAGTCCCATGAACCCGCCAGTACGGCTGTAGATCTGGGAATTGATGCCCACCACTTCACCCTTCATGTTGAACAGGGGTCCCCCCGAGTTACCGGGATTGATCGCCACGTCCGTCTGGATGAAGGGCACAAAATTTTCCTGGGGCAGGGAACGCCCCTTGGCGCTGACAATACCGGCAGTCACCGAGTTCTCAAAACCGAACGGAGAACCGATGGCCATGACCCAGTCACCGACACGCAGCTTTGCCGGATCACCCAGACTGACTTTGGGCAGACCGGCCGCATCAATTTTGAGCAGCGCCACATCACTGCGTGCATCCGTGCCCATAAGGCGCGCCCGAAACTCCCGCTTGTCGGTGAGTTTGACGATGATTTCATCGGCGCCATCAACCACGTGGGCATTGGTCAGCACATAGCCGTCGGCCGAGACGATAAAGCCGGAACCCAGCGAGCGATTGTCCGGCTCCATGCGGGGCGCCCCCGGAGTGCGCGGCACGAAACGCCGGAAAAAGTCGAACATCGGATCGTCTTCTTCCAGACTCGGCACACCGGAACGGCCCTGCTTGCCGGACTGGGTCGTACTGATGTTCACGACTGCCATGCCAGAGCGATCGGCAAGATCGGCAAAGTCCGGCAAATCCCGCGCCCAAACGGGCAGGGACGAGAGCAGCGAGACACACAGGCCGCACAGGGCAGCAATACGTAAAGCACGCACGAAAGCCATCATCGTCCGCACTCCCCACCTGCAGAAACGGCACCCTTTTCAAGCCGCAAGGGCAGCTCGGCACTCTTCGCCCATCCTGTACGACCGCGCCCGAGCAAAATAGCCGCCAGGCAACCGGCCACCGCGCCAATGGTCGCCGACAGATCAACGCTGTCGGCCGACGCCACGGCCGTCCCCAGCGCTGCGCCCGCAATCAGGCCCAGCACAGGAAACGCATACGCAAACAGGGCCCCCCTCAAGGGAACCCCCTCCTCGACCACAACCCCCACCTGCTCGCCGGGACGGGCGTTGATCTCGTTGCGTACCCGCACAGCCCGGCTGCTGGAGCCAAAAGGTTTCGCGATATTCACGCCACCGCAGCCACCCGGCTCCTGACAACGCCCACACCCCTGGGCGACAGACACGTCCACCCAGGCATAACCGTCTTCAATCCGCTGCACCACACCATTGACCCGCATCAACGCTTCCGCATCTCCACGCCATCGGCAATCCTGACAAGAGCCTGGGACGGCACTTCACCCAACACAGTGATCAGGTGATCGGCCACCGCGCGGCGGAAGATGTTAAAGGCGCCCGACGAACTCAGACCGCTCTGGACATTGCCCCTGGCAGGCATCGGCTCGATAAAAACCGAAATCGCCGCCAGACCGTCGGAGAAAACCACGTGATAGGCCTCACCGCGCTCCTTGCGAGCCTGACGCACGACGGAAACCACCTGACGAAAGCCGGGAATCGTATTCCTGAACACCCAGCCGGTATCTTCGACCTTCACATCACTGCCACGCGCATTGACCACCTTCCAGTCCGCCCCGGGCACGAAGTGGGGCTTGACCTTTTCCTTGTCGAAAGGGGCGCCAACCTGGACCTCGGTGAAGGTGAACTGTTCAACACTCTCACCTTTCTCGCCGATCAAACGAGCCCGCAGCAGCAGCCCGGACCCCGTATCCGCCCAGAACTGGTGACCAAATCGCATGTCATCCCTGGGTTCCAGAATGATCTGCTGGCTCTCCATTCCGGCCACCCGGACCACTTCCCCCTTGCGGATCCGGTAATACTCGACAAGCGCGCTGGGAGACTGGGGCAGACGGGCCGGAAAGCTGCGCCGGGCAGCTGACTGATCGACAATCAGCAATTTCTGCTCGGGGAGGAAGCACCGCACTTCCTCATTGTTGCGGACAACCTCCCGCGGACTGCCGTCCAGCGCCTCCAGCCTCTCGTATTCCCCGTTGGCATCAACCAGGTGAGCAATCCGGGAAGTTTCGACGCTCTTGCCGCTCTGATAGGTGAAAGTCCCGGTGTAATTGAGCTTGTGCGCCGCGCTGGAGATTCTTCCGAGCCAGCTCAGCGGATCGGTAGGCACCTGCGCCAGAGCCGACCCACACGAGGCAAACAAGACCGCCACAAAGCAGAAAAAACGCTTCATCGCTCGCCGGCCACGCGGCTATCCGAAACGGTCCGAACGTAGAGCGCAACACCCGGCATCGCGGCCGATGGCGCCATCGCCTGATGGGCAAACAGGTATTCGCGCTCGGAGGGCTCTGCGGAGACGGCCGCCACCCGGGCAATCCTGGAAGGATCCACCGCCGCCACGGCAACGGCAGGCGTCTTGGCCCGTGCCACCAGCAGGTTTTGCGGATCAGCACCATTCAGCGCCATCGCCACCCAGCCCACCGCCGCAACCCCCATCACGGAAGCCGCGATCGGCATGAAATGACGAACCCATCCGCCACTCGCCTCCCGCTTGACCGGCGCCAGAACCGTAGGCTCATCCTCCAGACACAACATCACCTTGCTGGTGAAGTCCGACGACAGAACTTGCTCATCCCGCAGCACATCCCCAATGAGACAATAACTCTCCCACTTCTGGCGGAGCGCGCCATCCCGTTTCAGGGATTCGAGCATCCGGGACGAGACCTGCTCTTCGAGCGCGCCGTCCAGCAGGGCAGAAACCTTCTCTTTCATCGTCTTACCACCTCTTGTTCGGAGCCGTATCGAGCAACGGCTTGAGCTTTTCAGAAATTGCTTCCCGCGCACGGAAAATCCGTGAGCGAACCGTACCGATCGGGCACTCCATGATCGCGGCGATCTCCTCGTAGCTCAGGCCCTCGATCTCACGCAGCACGATCGCTGTCCTCAACTCCTCAGGCAGAGCCTCCATCGCCACATTCACCGTTTCCCCGATCTGCTTCGTCATCAGGAGACGTTCAGGCGTATTGATATCGCGAAGCTGGTCTCCCTCCTCAAAGGTTTCGGCTTCCTCAGAATCGAATTCGGTCGTAGTGGGCGCTCGGCGGCCCTGGGATACAAGGTAATTCTTGGCGGTATTGATCCCGATCCTGTAAAGCCAGGTGTAAAAAGCGCTGTCTCCCCGGAACGACGGCAGGGCCCGATAAGCCTTGATGAACGTTTCCTGGGCAACATCCTCCACTTCGGCAGGATCTCGGATCAATCTCGACAACAGTCGGCCGAGCTTGCGCTGATACTTCGTGACGAGCAGGCCAAATGCCTGTTTGTCACCGCGCTGGACACGCTCGACCAACAGTTGGTCAATTTCGCGATCGCTCATGGTCGGGGAACGTATATACCTTTGTTGTCGTGGCCCGGACGGCCACAGACCACGGAGTATACCCCGAGAGCCCGTCAATCCTTTCCAAAGTACCTGCTAGACCCCCCCATCGCCGTATAGTTCAGTCGCGCAAAGGGTTTTGCAGGCTTCGGCAGCGGGAACACCCCATGCTATAGTCGCCCCTCCCCAATATCGCCCTCTGTGGCAACCCTCGAAGTGACCGCTTTTGATGTCCTCATCCTTGGCAGTGGCCTTGCCGGACAGTCCCTTGCGCTGCGCCTCGCAGACAAACTCAAGGTTGCCATTGTTACCAAGCGAAGCCTGGAGGACAGCGCCAGTGCCTGGGCCCAGGGCGGAATCGCCGCCGTGCTCGATCCGGCAGACAGCACCGAAGCCCACGTGGCAGACACCCACACGGCCGGCGCCGGCCTGTGCTCCGATGAAACCACCCGTTTCGTCATTGAGAACGCCCCCCGCGCCATCCGCTGGCTGATCGATCACGGCGTTCCCTTCACCGGCGATGCCAGCTCACCCACGGGCTACCACCTGACTCGCGAAGGCGGACACGGTCACCGACGCATCATCCACGCAGCAGACGCCACCGGCGCCGCCGTACAGGCCACGCTCACCGAGCAGGTCCGCGCCCACCCTGGCATCACCGTCTTCGAACAGCACATTGCGGTCGACCTGATCACCGGCGCCAAAGTCGGCCAACCCGAAGAAGGCTGCCTCGGGGCCTACGTGCTCGACATCGTCAACGACGAAGTGCGCACCTTTGCCGCCCGCCACACGGTGCTGGCGACCGGCGGCACCTGCAAGGTCTACCTGTACACCACCAATCCGGACACCGCCACGGGTGACGGCGTCGCCATGGCCTGGCGAGCCGGCTGCCGGGTTGCGAACATGGAGTTCATCCAGTTCCACCCGACCTGCCTGTACCACCCGCAGGCCAAGTCCTTTCTGATTTCCGAAGCGGTGCGGGGCGAAGGCGGACTACTGCGCCTCCCGGATGGCACCCGTTTCATGCCGGGACACGACAGCCGCGAAGAACTCGCGCCTCGCGACGTGGTTGCCCGGGCCATTGACTTTGAAATGAAGAAGCACGGCCTCGACTGCGTCTTCCTCGACATCAGCCACAAGCCAGCCGACTTCCTCAAAGAGCACTTTCCCAACATCCTGGCCCGCTGCCTGGAGCTGGGTATCGACATCACCCACCAGCCGATTCCGGTTGTGCCGGCCGCCCATTTTTCCTGTGGAGGCATCGTTACCGACCTGCGCGCCCGCACCGACGTGCCCGGCCTCTACGCAATCGGCGAAACCGCGTGCACCGGCCTCCACGGCGCCAACCGCCTGGCCAGCAACTCCCTGCTCGAATGCCTCGTATTCGGCGAAGCGGCTGCCAACGACATCCTGGCCACCACCCGCCCACTGGCCGACAACCTGCCCCAGTGGGATGAAAGCCGGGTCACCGACTCCGACGAAGCCATCGTGATCTCCCATAACTGGGACGAGCTGCGCCGCTTCATGTGGGACTACGTCGGCATCGTGCGCACCAACAAGCGCCTGCAGCGCGCCCAGCACCGCATCCGCCTGCTGGCCCGGGAAATCGAAGAGTTCTACAGCAACTTCCGGGTGTCGAACGATCTGATCGAGCTGCGCAACCTGGTTGTAACCGCCGACCTGATCGTCCGCAGCGCCCTCAAGCGCAAGGAAAGCCGCGGACTCCACTTCAGCCGTGACTACCCCGAAACACTGCCCAAGGCTCGGGACACAGTGATTCGTCCCAGCCGCAACACCGGCATCTAAGCCTGCCCGGGCCCGGCAGCTTGCGGCCGGGCCCTCAAGCGGGCCCAGACCTGGAGTTCACGCCAGGCAGCAGGCGACAACTGGTCGCGCAGAATCAGCAGTACACCCCGCCGGGCCACATCCTCTTCACGCCAGGCCAGCCAGATCGCCCACGGGAACACCACAGTGGACGGCTGCGGGATGACCAGCACTTCACGGCGACCGCCATCCGGCTCCAGCACCAGGACACCCTCCTCCGCAAGCCCCAGCCGACCGCCCCCTCGCCGGGCCAAATGCCATGCGTGAACCAGCGACAGCGCCAACAAGCCCATCGCCGATGTGGCCTGCCAGCTCCAGCCAAACCCCAGCACAAATGAAAAAGCCGCCGCGACATGCAACCCGGTCAAAATGACCGGAAGCAGCCGCGACGGCTTTAATTCAATAACGATCACGAAGCACGGCCCTCCGTGCAATCCGCCTCGTCAGAGCTTGCGGAACACCAGCGTACCGTTGGTGCCACCGAAGCCGAAATTGTTCTTCATTGCGATGTCGATCTTCATCGGACGCGCCACGTTTGCGCAGTAATCCAGATCGCACTCAGGGTCCTGATCGAAGATATTGATCGTCGGCGGGGAGACCTGGTGATAAATCGCCAGAGCCGTAACCACAGACTCGAGACCACCGGCACCACCAAGCAGGTGACCGGTCATCGACTTGGTGGAGTTAACCACCAGCGACTTGGCCACATCGGCACCGAAAGCCAGCTTGATCGCCTCGGTTTCGTTCTTGTCGCCCAGCGGCGTGGAGGTGCCGTGTGCGTTGAGATACTGAACCTCGTCCGGATTGACGCCGGCATTCTTCAGCGCATTGACCATGCTGCGACGGGGGCCGTCAGTATCCGGTGCGGTCATGTGGTAGGCATCACCACTCATGCCGAAACCGGAAATCTCGGCATAGATGCGGGCGCCACGCTTGACCGCATGCTCGTACTCTTCGAGCACCAGCACGCCAGCGCCTTCGCCCAGAACAAAGCCGTCACGGCCCTTGTCCCACGGACGGCTGGCCGTAGCCGGATCATCGTTGCGGGTAGACAGCGCCTTGGCCGAAGCAAAGCCACCAACCGCCAGCGGAGTCACCGTGGATTCGGAACCGCCACACACCATCATGTCGGCATCGCCGTACTCGATCATCCGGGCGCTCATGCCGATCGCGTGCAGACCCGTGGTACAGGCCGTCACCACGGCCAGGTTGGGCCCCTTGAGACCGAACATGATCGACAGATTGCCGGAGATCATGTTGATGATCGTGCCGGGAATAAAGAAGGGGGAAATCTTGCGCGGACCACCGGCGAGGAAATCGTCATGGGTTCCCTCGATCATCGGCAGACCACCAATGCCCGAACCGATGTTGACACCGATCCGATGGGCATTGGCTTCTGTCACCTCGATCCCCGAGTCGCGAAAGGCCTGGATGCCGGCAGCGATGCCGTAGTGGATGAAGCCATCCATACGGCGAGCTTCTTTCGGCGACAGATAGGCGCCAATGTCAAAGCCCTTCACCTCACCGGCAATCTTCACCGGGAAGGAGGAAGTATCAAAGCGGGTTATCTCACCGATGCCGGAACGACCATTGAGAATGGCGTCCCAAGCTTCAGGCACAGTATTACCGACCGGCGAAATAACGCCAAGGCCGGTTACAACGACTCTACGACGGGTCAAGGCAGGCTCCGGGAGTCTTACTTCTTGAGATGGGCGGAGACGTAGTCGATCGCCTGCTGAACGCTGGTGATCTTTTCAGCTTCTTCGTCAGGGATTTCGCACTCGAACTCTTCTTCCAGGGCCATCACCAGCTCGACGGTATCGAGGGAGTCGGCGCCCAGATCGTCCACGAAGGACGAGTCAGTCTTGATTTCGGATTCGTTAACGCCGAGTTGTTCGGCAACGATTTTCTTGACGCGCTGTTCAATATTTTCCATGTGCTAACTCCTTCCCAGATTGTGCGGGTGAATTCAAAAACCCCCGCATTCTACCAAAAACGCGCACCCTCGCCAGCTTGGCGAGATTTACGCCATGTACATGCCACCGTTTACGTGAAGGGTAGCACCCGTCACATAAGTGGCTGCGGGGGAGGCCAGAAACCCCACCACCGCGGCAATCTCTTCCGGCTTGCCGAGTCGGCCAAGGGCAATCTTGCCCTGCAGCGCCTCGCGCTGGGCCTCGGGAAGCTCTTTCGTCATGTCCGTATCGATGAAACCCGGCGCCACACAATTGACCGTGATGTTGCGGCTGCCGAGTTCCTGGGCCAGCGCACGGGTCATGCCCGCCACACCAGCCTTGGCGGCCGCATAGTTGGCCTGCCCCGCATTGCCGGAGCTGCCGACCACCGAGGTGATATTGATGATGCGGCCGGTACGGGCCTTCATCATGCCACGCATGACCAGCTTGGACATGCGGAAGACAGCCTTGAGATTGGTGTCGATCACCGCATCCCATTCGCTGTCCTTCATGCGCATGGCCAGATTGTCTCGCGTAATGCCGGCGTTATTCACCAGGATGGCGACCGGGCCGAGGCCCTTTTCGATTTCTCCGATGAGTGCCTCACAGGCCTCCGGACTGGTCACATCAAGAGCCAGACCGCGGCCGGCAACACCCGCGGCCTCGAGGCCGGCCTGAATGTCGGCAGCGCCGGCTTCAGATGTGGCAGTACCCACCACCGTCGCGCCCATGCGGCCCAGCTCAAGGGCAATCGCCCGACCAATACCACGCGAGGCACCGGTCACCAGCGCAACTTGCCCCTGCAAATCCTGACTCATGCTGCCCCCGTTGTCTTCAGCGTTTCCTCAAGGCTGGCGGCATCGGCAATCGCGCCACCCACCAGGCTACCCTCAATGCGCTTGGTCATGCCGGCCAGCACCTTGCCAGGACCGCACTCATAAACATTGGTCACGCCACGGCGGGCGATTTCCTGCACCGTCTCGATCCAGCGCACCGGCGAGTAAGCCTGACGCACCAGCGCATCCTTGATGCGGGCAGGCTGATCTTCAACCGCCACATCCACGTTGTTCAGCACGGGAATCGACGGCACCTTCACGTCGATGTCGGCCAGACGCAGCTGCAGGCGTTCGGCGGCCGGCTTCATCAGCGCGCAATGGAAAGGCGCACTCACCGGCAACAACACCGCACGCTTGGCGCCACGCGTCTTGGCAGCCAGCATTGCCCGTTCGACGGCAGCACGCGAACCGGCAATCACGATCTGGCCGGGAGAATTCAGGTTGGCGGCAGAAACCACCTCGCCCTGAGCAGCTTCGGCACAGGCTTCAATCGCGGCAGCCTCATCGAGGCCCAGCAGCGCCGCCATGGCACCCTCACCCTGCGGAACCGCTTCTTGCATGGCCTGGGCACGCAAGCGCACCAGTTTGACGGCTTCCTGGAAGTCCAGGGCGCCGGCGGCGACGAGCGCCGAATATTCGCCCAGGCTATGCCCGGCAACCAGCGCCGGCACGGCACCGCCACGGGCGATCCACTCACGATACACCGCAATGCCGGCGGTCAGCATCAGCGGCTGGGTATTCACCGTCTGGGACAACAACTCGGCCGGGCCGTCCGCCACCATCCGCCAGAGATCCTCGCCAAGCGCATCGGAAGCTTCGGTAAAGGTCTGGCGGATCACCACCGACTCGCCATAGGCGGCCATCATGCCGACCGACTGGGAGCCTTGCCCCGGAAAGACAAAAGCAAAATTCATCGTCGCTTACCTTTTAGTGCCTGTGACAGGTTCTCAGAATTCGAGGAGCACCGCGCCCCACGTAAAACCACCGCCCACCCCTTCCAGCAGCAGCTTTTGCCCGCGCTGGACGCGACCGTCCCGAACGGCCAGATCGAGGGCCAGCGGAATCGAGGCTGCCGACGTGTTGCCGTGCTGGGCAACGGTGGCAATGACCTTCTCCATTGGCACACCCAGCCGCTTGCCAGTCGCCTGCAGGATGCGCATGTTGGCCTGATGGGGGATCAGCCAGTCCACGTCACCCATCGTGAGGCCGGCCTGCTCGACCACTTCGCGGGCAACCTCGCCCAGCACCTTCACGGCGAACTTGAAGACGGCCTGACCGTCCATGCGCAGAAAAGGATCGCCGATGACGACACCACGGTTGATCTGCCCGGGAACGCTCAGAATGGGGCTGTGGCTGCCATCTGCATGCAGCGCTGTGGCGAGAATGCCCGGCCGCGCGGAGGCTTCCAGAACCACCGCACCGGCACCGTCGCCGAACAGCACGCAGGTCCCACGATCATTCCAGTCGAGAATGCGCGAGAAGACCTCGGCCCCCACCACCAGCGCCCGCTTGTTACTGCCCGAGCGGATGAATTTCTCGGCAGTTGCCAGCGCATAGGCAAAGCCTGTGCAAACAGCCTGCAGATCGAAGACCGCCCCGCCGTTGGTGATGCCCAGGCGCGCCTGCAGCAGTGCTGCGGTACTCGGAAAAATATAATCGGGCGTCGACGTGGCAACGATGATGAGATCGATGTCGGACGGCTGGCAGCCGGCCGCCTCGATCGCCCGCACGCTCGCCTCGTAGGCCAACTGGCTCGCGGTGACGTCCGGCTCGGCAAGGTGACGCATGCGAATGCCGGTGCGCTCGGCGATCCACTCATCGGAGGTCTCGATACCGCGCGCAACCAGATCATCATTGGTTACAGGCTTGCCGGGCAGGAAACTGCCTGTCCCGGCGACTCGTGCATAGATCATGCCGCCGACCTTTCGCGTTCCATTCGTTCGGTGATGCGCTCGATGAGACGATTACGCGCAGCCTCGGCCGCCCGCCAGATAGCCTGCTCGAAGGCGAAGGCATCGGCTGAACCGTGACTCTTGACCACCACACCGCGCAAGCCAAGCAGGCTGGCACCGTTGTAGCGGCGGGAATCGACCTTGTGTTTGAAGCCCTTCAGGGCCGACATCGCAAAGATGGCCGCCAGCTTGGTCATCCAGTTGCGGGAAAACTGTTCGCGCAGGAAAGTCGCCAGCATCTGGGCGAGACCTTCCGACGTCTTGAGTGCAACGTTGCCGACAAAGCCGTCGCAGACGACTACATCCACCGTGCCCTTGTAGATGTCGTTGCCTTCGACATTGCCGTAAAAATTGAGCCCGCTCTTGCGGAGCAGCTCGCCGGCTTGCTTGACCGTCTCGTTGCCCTTGATTTCTTCTTCGCCGATATTGAGCAGACCAACGCTCGGCCGTTCATTGTGCTCTACGGCCGCAACCAGCATGGCCCCCATGATGGCGAACTGCAGCAGATGCTCGGGCGAGCAATCGACGTTGGCCCCCAGATCGAGGACGTGCGTCTGCCCGCGCAGGGTCGGCAGCGTGCTGCAGATGGCCGGGCGGTCAATACCGGGAAGCGTCTTGAGAACAAAACGGGAGATGGCCATCAGCGCGCCGGTATTGCCAGCCGACACGGCAGCCTGGGCGTCGCCCGACTTGACCAGATCGACAGCAACACGCATGGACGAGTCTTTTTTGCTGCGCATGGCCTGAGCTGGCGGCTCATCCATACCAACAACTTCAGACGCCCGATGGACGCGCAGGCGCTCTCCGAATTCGGCAAGTGCCGTACCCAGATGCGGTTCGATAGCTTCCGTACGCCCGACGAGAATTATTCGGGCTTTACGGTCGGCCCGCAGAAAATGCAGGGCGGCCGGTATGGTCACCGAAGGGCCGTGATCGCCCCCCATGCAGTCAATAGCGAGGGTGACAGTCATTCGGCACAGGAATAAGGAGACATGTATAAAAACGGCGCGAGCACCCGAAGGCGTCGCGCCGCTTCCAGACCGGGGAGATTACTCGCCCTTGGCCTTGGCAACCTTCTTGCCACGGTAGAAGCCGGAAGGCGACACGTGGTGACGCAGGTGCACTTCGCCGGTGGTCGGCTCGATGGCCAGCGGGGGCGCAACGAGGAAATCGTGGGAACGGTGCATACCGCGCTTGGACGGGGACTTCTTGTTCTGTTGGACAGCCATGAAACACTCCTTGAGGAATACTTAAACCTTGCCGCGCAACTGGCGCAGAACGGCGAAGGGCGAAATCTCATCATCAACACCGGCCTTGACCGGTGGTTCGCAATTTTCGTGGCGTGGCACCAGGGGCAAGGCGAGCAACACTTCGTCCTCCACCAAAGCCAGCAGATCGGTCAGCGGCTCCACCTCCAGGGCGTCTACCGCATCATTCTCCAGCTCGTTCTCCGGCAATTCCTCACCGGAGCGCAGCAGCAGGAGACGATTCTGCACATTACAGGGCCACACCATAGCCTCAAGACAGCGCTGGCACTGCAACACCAGGTCACCCTGGATCTGCAGATCGACGTAGAGTTTCCCCTCGTCGTCACGCTCACCCTGAAACTCGAAAGTCACGGTACCAACCGGCTCCAGCAGGGACTCGACCAAACGGCCGAGACTCTCCACCGGAACCGTGCGGTGCACACGACCTCCGTCTTTGGCTAACGCCTGCAGATCAATCACGAAGCTTTCTTGCGACATAAGCGCGGCATGATATTATTTTCGGCTTCCCGTGTCAAAACCCTGCTCACCCCACCGTGCGGATTCTTCCTGCCGGTGCCTGCCGCCCATGAAACTCGTCCTTGCCTCCACCTCGGCCTATCGCCGGGAACTCCTGCAGCGCTTCGGCCTGCCCTTCGACGTGGCGCGCCCCGACATCGACGAGTCGCCGCTGCCCGACGAAACCCCGTGGGCCACCGCAGAGCGCCTGGCGGTGGAAAAGGCCCATGCCGTGGCCGGGCAGTTTGAGGACGCGCTGATCATCGGCAGCGACCAGGTCGCCTATATGGACACAGCCCGCTTCGGCAAACCGGGTACCACCGAACGAGCCGTTGCCCAGCTCAAGTCGATGAGCGGCCGCACCGTAATCTTCCATACTGCCCTGGCGGTGCTCAACACCCGCACCGGGCATGTGCAACTCGATGCCGTCCCGACGGAAGTCCGCTTCCGCACCTTGTCCGACGCAGAAATCGTGCGCTACGTAGACAAGGAACGCCCCCTCGACTGCGCTGGCAGCGCCAAATCCGAAGGTCTCGGCATCACCCTGCTCGACGCGCTGCGCGGCGACGACCCCAACGCCCTCGTCGGCCTGCCATTGATCGCCCTCGCCCGCATGCTGCGCAACGAAGGCCTCGCGCTACCCTGACCGATGACCGCCGGCACGCTCTACCTCATCCCCGTCAGTCTCGGCCCGGCCCCCACCGGACTCACCACCCCCGCCGAAGTCGGCGCCCGCGCGCGTAGCCTCAGCTACTTCGTCGTCGAAAACGCCAAAACCGCCCGCGCCGAACTGAAGCGCTTTGAACATCCGCAAACCCTGCGCGACCTGGACATCCGCGAGCTCCCGGTAAAACCGGGACAGGCCGACCTTGACACACTCCTCACCCCGGTTCTCGCCGGCATCGATGTCGGTCTGATGTCCGAGGCCGGCTGTCCGGCGGTCGCCGACCCCGGCGCCCTGCTGGTTCGCCGCGCCCACGAACGGGGTATCCGGGTCGTGCCGATGGTCGGCCCGTCGTCGCTGCTGCTGTCCCTGATGGCCTCCGGCCTCAACGGCCAGAGCTTCGCCTTCCACGGCTACCTGCCGGTAGACGAAGAAGCCCGCAACCGGCGCATTCGCGAACTCGAAGCCGAGTCATCGCGCTTCTCGCGCACCCAGCTGTTCATCGAAACCCCCTACCGCAACGACCGCATGTTCGAGGCCTTGCGCACCACGTGCAAGCCGGAAACCCGCCTGTGCGTCGCCCGCGACCTGACCCTCGACAGCGAATGGATCACCACCCGGCGCATCGCCGAATGGAAAAAGGCCGCCGCACCGGATCTGGCGAAGCGGCCTACGGTCTTCCTGATCCTCGCGGACTGAAGACTCAGCGCATGCTGGTGCGCGACAAGGTATTCATCAGACTCTGAGCCATGTCGGCACCAAAACGCGCGGCGAAACGCTCGGCAAAATTCTGCTTCTGAGTGAAGTCACGGATGCTTTCCGCCTTGATCACATCCCGCGCCACCGACTCCACCGTCCCGAAGCCATCCGCCAGACCAAGCTCGACGCTCTTCGCGCCGGTCCACATGAGGCCGGAGAACATGTCCGGGGTTTCCTTCAGGCGCGAACCACGCCCCTTGCGCACGGTATCGATGAACTGGGTGTGAATATCCTGGAGCATCACTTTCGCATGCTCCAGGTGCTTTGGCTGCTGCGGAGAAAAAGGATCCAGAAAGCCCTTGTTCTCTCCTGCCGTCAGCAGGCGACGCTCAACCCCCACCTTGTCCATCACGCCGGTAAAGCCGAAGCCATCCATCAGCACGCCAATCGAGCCGACGATGCTGGCCTTGTCCACAAAAATGCGATCGGCCGCCGCAGCCACGTAATAACCGCCGGACGCACACACATCCTCAACCACGGCGAACAGCGGCACATTCGGATGCAACTTGCGCAGGCGCACGATTTCGTCGTTGATGATCCCCGCCTGCACCGGACTCCCGCCCGGACTATTGATGCGCAACACCACGCCCTGGGTGCCGGCGTCATCGAAGGCGGCCTGCAAGGCCCCCACGACATGCTCGGCGCTAACTTCACCCTTCGGCGCGATCACACCTTCAAGACTCACCAGCGCAGTGTGCTTGCCGCCATCAAGAGGCTCGGCACTGCCGAAATCACCAAACGACCAGAAAATCACCCCCAAAAAGGTCAGCGACACCAGCTTGAAAAATACCCCCCAGCGGCGACGCCGCTTCTGCTCCGCAAGGGTTTCCAGCGCCAGCTTCTCCAGCACCGCGCGCGCCCAACTTTCTTCCCTGCTATCCATCATCGTCACTCAACCAGAAAAACACCCCCGTCGCGCTCGACGACGGGTATCGACTTCAGGTACGCACCCCGGCACGGCCCCGCCACACAACGGCCGCTCTCGGGCTCGTACAGGGCGCCGTGGGTAGCGCAAATCAGATACAGGCGGGAATCATCGAAGAACCTCCCCGGCTGCCAGTCCAGCTCGATCGGCACATGGGCACAGCGGTTGAAGTAGGCGTACACCCGGCCGCCAAAACGAACAACGAACGCCGGCTCTTCGCCGGTCACCCGCGTCACCGTAAAACGGACGCCGTCCTCCCCCTCCCGCACAGCCTCCGACAGGCAGATCACGCATTGGCCTCCAGCCAGGCGCGCAACTCGACGGGCGCATGCACGCAGGCAAGCGGCGCCTCGGCCAGCAACTGCGCCGCCGGATGGGCACCAAAACTCACAGCCAGGCCAGCCACACCCGCGTTTTTCGCCATCAACAGATCATGGGTGGTGTCGCCGATCATCAAGCAAGCCTCAGGCGCCACACCCAGCTCATCCATCAACTCATGCAACATTGCCGGATGCGGCTTCGAGAAGCTCTCGTCGGCACAACGGGTGGCGTGAAAGAACGGCCCCAGCCCCGAAAAGCCCAGCGCCCGGTCAAGCCCCTTGCGGCTCTTGCCGGTCGCCACCGCCAACAGATGCCCCTTGCCGTGCAGGCTTTCGATCAACGCATGCGTGCCATCGAAAAGGGTCAGCTCGTGGTCACCGGCCAGATAGTGGTAACGATAACGCTCCACCATCTTCGGATAGTCCGCCTCCACCAACTCGGGCACAGCGTGACGCAACGCATCCACCAGGCCCAGACCAATCACATGCCGGGCCCGGGCATCCGCGGGAACCGGCAAGCCCAAGTCGGCACTGGCCGCCTGAATGGCATGCACGATGGCCGCCGCCGAATCCATCAGCGTGCCATCCCAGTCGAAAACGATCAGTTCAAAACGTTTAGCCATATTCCCTCTGTCCGGCCTGCTCCACCGCCACGACAAACTCTTCCAGTTCGGCCGGCAGGGACGCGGAGAGTTCAATCAACTGGTCGGTGAGCGGATGATGAAAGCTCAGCTTCGCGGCATGCAGGAACATGCGCTTGAGCCCTTCCTTTTCGAGCCGCTTGTTGAGGGCGAAATCCCCGTACTTGTCGTCGCCGCACAGGGGAAAGCCCGAGTGGCTCAAATGCACGCGGATCTGGTGCGTGCGGCCGGTCTTCAGCTCCACCTCGACCAGACTATAGGCCTGCCAGCGCTTGAGCAGACGCACGATGCTGTGGGACGGCTTGCCTTCCGGGTTGACGCACACCCGCCGCTCCCCGCCCTCGGTCAAATACTTGAACAGCGGCAGCTTGATGTGCTGCAACGGATTCAGCCAGCGCCCCGCCACGAGGGTCAGATAGCGCTTCTGCACCTTGCCCTCGCGCATCATGTCGTGGAGCACGGTCAGCGCGCTGCGCTTCTTGGCGACGATCAGCAGGCCCGAGGTCTCCCGGTCGAGACGATGGACCAGCTCGAGAAACTTGGCCTCCGGCCGCTGCCGACGGAGCTGCTCGATGAGCCCGAAGCTGACGCCGCTGCCGCCATGCACGGCCAGCCCGGCCGGCTTGTCGAGCACCAGCAGCGCCTCGTCCTCGAAGAGGATATCGAAGGGCTTGCCGACCGGAATGGCCGGCCCGGCCTCCTTCTCGGCCACGCGAATCGGCGGAATGCGCAACTCGTCGCCCAGTTGCAGGCGATAGGTCTGATCGACCCGGCGGCTATTCACCCGGACCTCGCCGCTGCGCAGGATGCGATAGATATGACTCTTCGGCACCCCCTTGCATTCCCGGACGAGGAAGTTGTCGATGCGCTGTCCGGCGCTGCCTTCATCCACGCGAACGTGGCTTACTGCGGGAGCTTTACTCAAGGCCATCTTTTTCAAATATACTGATTAGCGGTTTTTTCGGTCCTGATGCGTGGCGCTCGCCTGCAAGTGTGTTGTTCAGAGATTCAACACTGGCCCTCGCCCGCCCCAGAGCGACTCAACGCTGGCTTTTCCAGCGTCTTCACCGCTCCCGAAACACCACAGGAAGGTCCGTCGCCAGACCAAAAAGAGGGCGATGGTACTGTATTCGACATAAACTTGTATCTATTGCGCGCCAGCGCACACGCAGATTGACGGCCCTGAATGCAGGGGCGGTGAAGGAATCGTAGCAAGCAAGCCCGAGGTCGCGATGAGGAACGCTGCTGTACTCAGAGTACAAGCAGCACCGGAATCGCGAGACCAGTCGTGCAGTAGATTCATCACCAGCCTCTCAGCGGAAATCGCGATTCAGGGTGCATAGACGAACCCCGCCGCCCACATTTAGTTTGATTCCCCTCGATGAAGGATAGTCGCGATAACGCCAAACTAAGTCACCGCAGTTAAAGCGGTGTCGCGGTTCGTCCTGCCCGTGTGCTGCGCGGGAGAAGAAGACGAATGAAGCGCATGCTCTTCAACGCAACGCAGGCCGAGGAACTCCGCGTTGCCATTGTTGACGGTCAAAAACTGATTGACCTCGACATTGAATCGGCCGCCAAGGAACAACGTAAAAGCAACATCTACAAAGCCGTCATCACGCGCATCGAGCCCAGTCTCGAAGCCGCTTTTGTCGACTACGGCGCCGAGCGCCACGGCTTCCTGCCGTTCAAGGAAATTTCCCGCTCTTACTTCCAGCCTGGCGTAGACAGCCGTGCGTCCATCAAGGAAGCACTGAAGGAAGGCCAGGAGCTGATCGTCCAGGTCGAGAAGGACGAGCGCGGCAACAAGGGGGCCGCCCTCACCACTTTCGTGTCCCTGGCCGGCCGCTACCTGGTGCTGATGCCCAACAACCCCCGTGGTGGTGGCGTATCGCGCCGCGTCGAGGGTGACGAGCGTGCCGAACTGCGTGACGTCATGGACCAGCTCGAAGTCCCCGGCGGGATGAGCCTGATCGCCCGTACTGCCGCCATCGGCCGCAACGCCGAAGAGCTGCAATGGGACCTGAACTACCTGCTGCAACTATGGACCGCCATCGACGGTGCTGCCGGCTCGCAAACCGGCGCCTTCCTGATTTACCAGGAAGGCAGCCTGGTCATTCGCGCCATCCGTGACTACTTCCAGCCCGACATCGGCGAAATCCTGATCGACACCGACGACGTGTACGAACAGGCTCGCCAGTTCATGGCGCACGTGATGCCGCAGAACGTGAACCGCGTGAAGCGCTACCACGATGACGTGCCGCTGTTCTCGCGCTTCCAGATCGAACACCAGATCGAATCGGCCTACTCGCGTCAGGTGACCCTGCCCTCCGGCGGCGCCATCGTGATCGACCACACCGAAGCCCTGGTTTCGGTGGACGTGAACTCCGGTCGTGCCACCCGCGGTGCCGACATCGAAGAAACCGCCTTCAAGACCAACTGCGAAGCCGCCGATGAAGTGGCCCGCCAGCTGCGCCTGCGAGATCTCGGCGGCCTGATCGTCATCGACTTCATCGACATGGAGTCGCAAAAGAACCAGCGCGAAGTCGAAAACCGCCTGCGCGATGCTCTGCGCTACGACCGGGCCCGCGTCCAGACCGGCAAGATCAGCCGTTTCGGCCTGCTCGAACTGTCCCGTCAGCGCCTGCGTCCGGCCCTCGCCGAGACCAGCTACATCCCCTGCCCGCGCTGTAACGGCACCGGTCACATCCGCAGCACCGAATCCTCGGCCCTGCACATCCTGCGCATCCTCGAAGAGGAAGCCATGAAGGACAACACCGGCGCCCTGCACTGCCAGGTTCCGGTCGATGTGGCCACTTTCCTGCTCAACGAAAAGCGCGACGACATCGCCAAGATCGAACAGCGTCACAAGGTCATCCTGGTGCTGATCCCCAATCGTCACCTCGAAACGCCGCACCACGAAATCGTCCGCCTGCGCCACGACCAGATCAACCTGGAAGAAGGCGCCATCCCCAGCTACCGGATGGCCACCAAGCCGGTCGACGAAGACTACACGCCGCCATCGGCCAACACCGACCGCCCGGCCCGCCAGGAAGCTGCCGTCAAGGGCATCACCCCGGACCAGCCGGCACCGATCGTCGAACCGAAGGCCGCTCCGGTCGCCGCAGTCGTCCCGGAAAGCCAGCCCGGCCTGCTCGCCCGCATCTTCGCCTTCTTCCGTGGCGAAAAGCAGCCCGAGCCCGCACCGGTGGTCGTCCAGCCCGAAGCCCCGCGTCGCGAGTCCCGTCCGCGCAACGAACGCGGCGGTCGTCGTGACGGTCGCGATGGCCGTGGCCGTCGTGATGGCCAGAAGGAGGAACGCAGCGGCGAGCGTACCGAACGGCCCGAGAACAACCGGGAAAACCGTGAAGGTCGCGAAGCGCGCGACAACGCCCGCACAAGTGCTGAAACGCCGGTGGTCGAACGCGAAAAGCCCCAGCGCCAGCGTGGCGAACGTCAGGAGCGCGGTGAGCGCCCCGAACGGGAAGCCCGGACCGGTGAGCGCGCCGAACGCACCGAACGCGGCGAGCGTGGCCGTAACCGCCAGGCACCGAAGCCCGCCGAAGCCGAAGGCGTTGTCGCCAGCGCCGAGCAGGTAACGGCAGTGGCCACTGTCGCTGCCGTCGCCAGCCTCGACACGGCTGCCGCAGCCGCAACCGCGGAAGGTGAAGCCAATGCCGAACGCAGCCGTCGCAGCCGTCGCGGTCGCCGTGGCGGTCGTCGCAACGAGGAAGCCGGCACGACGGATGTCGCAGCGCAAGGCGAACTGGAAATCGGCGAGCAGGCTCAAGCCAGCGTCGAAGCCGTTCAAGCCGAAGCCGCCCCGCTGACGCTTGCACCGGTCGCCGAGGCCAGCCCGGCACCGGTGATCGTCGAAGCCGCTGTCGCAGTTGAAGCCCCTGAAGTGATCGCAGTCGCTCCGGTGGAAGCAGCACAGCCGGTGATCGTCGAAGCCGCCCCCACCGTCGTGGCGGTGGTCGTGGAAGAGTCCGCCAAGCCCGACCTGATCGAACAAACCGTCGAAGCCGCCCGTCAGCCCGTCGCGGTGGCCGCCGCAGCGGTCGAAGCAGCGCCGGAGCAGCTTGTCGAAGTCGTGGCTGAGGTCGTCGCAGAGGCCCCTGTCCAGATCGAGGCCGCTGTAGTCGAAACGGCTCCTGTCGTTGAAGCTGTCGTGGCGGCGCCCATCGTCGAAAGTGCTCCGGCCGTACAGGTGGAAGCACCGATCGTCGAGCCCGTCGTGGCAACGGTTGTCGAGGCACCTGTCGTCGTGACGCCGGTCAGCGAAGTGGTCGACCTGTCCGCCACGCTGGAAGCCAGCGGCCTGGTCTTGATCGAGACCCGCTCGGAAGCCGTTCAGGCCTTCCAGGCCGAAGCGCCGACCGAACCGGCGCAACCGGTCCGGCGTCGCCGCCGTGCCGCAGCAACGGTGGTCGATGAGCCCCTGGTCCAAGTCGAAACCGGCCCGAAGTAAACACCCGGTGCCCAAGTAAAAAGGCCAGCCCCACGGGGCTGGCCTTTTTTATCAACTCACCGACTGCCGCCTTCGGTTCACCTCCGGCATGATCGCCTCGACCAGCCCCTGCACCGCGTCCTCGCACAGGTCGAGGACCGCATCAAAGCCATTGGCGCCGCCGTAGTACGGATCGGGCACATCGTCCCGGCGGGAAGTCTGCGCATAACTCATGAACATGCGCACCTTGTGCTTGCAGCCCTCCGGGGCGCGGTCCTGCAGGTATTCAAAATGCTCCCGGTCCATGGCCAGGAGCAGGTCGAACTCGGCAAAATCCTTCGGCTCGACCTTTCGTGCCCGCAGGCGGGAAAGGTCGTAGCCCCGACGCAGCGCGGCGGTCTGGGAGCGCGGATCGGGCGCTTCCCCGCAGTGAAAGCCCTGGGTTCCGGCCGAATCGACGCGTACAACCCCTTCCAGCCCCGATACTGCGAACCAACGCCGTGCCACGCCTTCTGCAGTCGGTGATCGGCAAATATTGCCGGTACACACAAACAGTATTTTCATTATGGGTGTCCCTCCTGCCGGCAATTTAAGCAGGCGGCGGGCGGAACGTACAAGAGCAAGGACCAATTTGTTCAGAATCTCTCAGCCGGAGGCGTCGGTTTAGGCAGATACATCGTGCCCGTCAGCCCCGAACACCTGCTGCCGCAAGCGGAAAAGCCGGTCCCGCGCAGCGGCGGCCTTTTCGAAATCCAGATTGCGGGCATGTTCGAGCATCTCCTTCTCGAGCTGACGGATGGTCTTTGCCAGCGCTTTCTCATCCATGGCCAGGTAGTCGGCACGGGCTTCATCGGTGGAAACGGCGGCATTGCCGGAAGACGCATCATAAACACCGTCGATGATGTCCTTGATGCGCTTTGTCACGGACTTGGGCGTAATCCCGTTTGCCTCGTTGAAAGCCAGCTGCTTGACGCGGCGACGCTCCGTTTCGCCCATTGCCGCATTCATCGAAGCGGTGATCCGGTCGGCGTAAAGAATGGCCGTGCCGTGGAGGTGCCGGGCAGCCCGGCCGATGGTCTGGATCAACGAGCGCTCGGAGCGCAGGAAGCCTTCCTTGTCGGCATCAAGAATGGCGACCAGCGACACCTCGGGAATATCCAGGCCCTCCCGCAGCAGGTTGATCCCCACCAGCACGTCAAACTCGCCCAGCCGCAGATCGCGAATGATCTCGACCCGCTCCACGGTGTCGATGTCCGAGTGCAGGTAGCGCACGCGGATGCCGTTCTCGGCCAGGTAATCGGTGAGATCCTCGGCCAGGCGCTTGGTCAGCACGGTAACGAGAATGCGCTCATTCACCGTCAGGCGCTTCTTGATCTCGCCCAGCAGATCGTCCACCTGATTGACCGCCGGCCGCACGAGGATGATCGGGTCCACCAGGCCGGTCGGGCGCACCACCTGCTCCACCACCTGGCCCTGATGCTCCTTCTCGTAGGCCGCCGGGGTCGCCGACACGAACACCGTCTGCGGCAGCAGGCGCTCGAACTCCTCGAACTTCAGCGGCCGGTTGTCCATCGCCGAAGGCAGACGGAAGCCATACTCGACCAGGTTCTCCTTGCGTGCCCGGTCACCCTTGTACATCGCCCCCACCTGCCCGATGGACACGTGGGATTCGTCGATGAACATCAGGCCGTCCTTCGGCAGGTAGTCGATCAGGGTCGGCGGCGCATCGCCGGGGTTGCGCCCGGACATGTGGCGCGAGTAGTTCTCGATGCCCTTGCAGAAGCCCAGTTCGTTGAGCATTTCCAGGTCGAAGCGGGTGCGCTGCTCGATGCGCTGGGCCTCGACCAGCTTGCCGGCCTTCTGGAAGGTCTCGATGCGCAGGCGCAGCTCGTCCTTGATCGCCTCAAGGGCGCTCAGCACGGTGGCCCGCGGCGTCACGTAATGGCTCGACGGATAGACCGTGAAGCGCACGATCTTCTGCTTGAGGTGGCCGGTCAACGGATCGAACAGGGTCAGGTGCTCGATCTCGTCGTCGAACATCTCCACGCGCAGCGCGTGCTCGGCGCTTTCGGCTGGAAAGATGTCGATCACATCGCCACGCACCCGGAAGGTGCCGCGCTTGAAGTCCACGTCCGCCCGGTCGTACTGCATCGCCACCAGACGCTGGACCAGATCGCGGTGGACGATCTTCTCACCCTCCCGCAGGTGCAGCACCATGCTGTGATAAGCCTGCGGATCGCCGATACCGTAGATGCACGACACCGACGCCACGATCACCACATCGCGCCGCTCCATCAGGCTCTTGGTGGCCGACAGGCGCATCTGCTCGATGTGCTCGTTGATCGCCGAGTCCTTCTCGATGAACAGGTCGCGGGACGGCACGTAGGCCTCGGGCTGGTAGTAATCGTAGTAGCTGACGAAATACTCCACCGCATTCTCGGGGAAGAACTCGCGAAACTCCGAATACAGCTGCGCCGCCAGCGTCTTGTTGTGAGCCAGCACCAGCGCCGGACGACCGCAACGGGCGATGACGTTGGCCATCGTGTAGGTCTTGCCCGAGCCCGTCACCCCCAGCAGGGTCTGGAACATCAAGCCGTCGTCGATACCCTCGACAAGCTTGCGAATTGCCTCGGGCTGGTCGCCCCCGGGCTGAAAAGGCTGGTGGAGCCGGAAGGGGCTCCCCTCGAAGACCACTACGTGTCCGCTATCGGATTGATCGGCCATGATAAAATATTGGATTAAGTCAATCGGCGGCGCCCGGCAAACATCGCGGGCAACCCCGTATTATCACCCAGCGACCGGCACAAAGCGCCTCGCACCTTTTGTCCTTTGGAGACCCCATGAGTTCTTCGATCTTTGCTGCGGTGGAACTGGCCCCCCGCGATCCGATTCTTGGCCTGAACGAAGCCTTCAACGCGGATACCCGCAGCACCAAGGTCAACCTCGGTGTTGGCGTTTATTTCGACGACAACGGCAAGATCCCCCTGCTGGGCGCCGTTCGCTCCGCCGAAAAAACCCGCCTCGAAGCGGCCCCGCCCCGCGGCTACCAGCCCATCGAAGGCCCGGTTGCCTACAACAGCGCCGTGCAGAACCTGCTCTTCGGCGCCACCAGCCCGATCATCACCGAAGGCCGCGTCGTGACCGCCCAGGCCCTCGGCGGCACCGGCGCGCTGCGCATCGGTGGCGACCTGCTCAAGCGCGTCGTACCCGGTGCCACCGTCTACATCTCCGACCCGAGCTGGGAAAACCACCGCGCGATTTTCGAAGCCGCCGGCTTCCCGGTCGACACTTACCCGTATTACAACCCGGAAACTCGCGGCGCCAACGCCGAGGCGATGCTCGCCAAGCTCAACAGCCTGCCGGCCGGCTCGATCATCGTGCTGCACGCCTGCTGCCACAACCCCACCGGCGCCGACCTCACCGAAGCCCAGTGGGCCGAAGTGGTCAAGGCCTGTGCGGCCCGCGGCCTGATTCCCTTCCTCGACATGGCCTACCAGGGCTTTGCCGACGGCATCGAGCCGGACGCCGTCGCGGTGAACCTGTTCTCCGCCTCCGGCCAGTCCTTCTTCGTGTCCAGCTCCTTCTCCAAGAGCTTCTCGCTCTACGGCGAACGCGTCGGCGCCCTGTCCATCGTCACCCAGAGCCAGGACGAGACCACCCGCGTGCTGTCGCAGCTCAAGCGTGTGATCCGCACCAACTACTCCAACCCGCCGATCCATGGCGGCGCGATCGTGGCTGCCGTGCTGTCCACCCCGGCCCTGCGCCAGGAATGGGAAACCGAACTGGCCGGCATGCGTGACCGCATCCGCGCCATGCGTACCGGTCTGGTCGAACAACTGGCCGCCCGCAAGGTCGACCAGGACTTCTCCTTCGTGATCAAGCAGCGCGGCATGTTCTCCTACACCGGCCTCACCGCCGCCCAGGTTGAACGCATGCGCGCCGAGTTCGGCATCTACGCCGTCGGCACCGGCCGCATCTGCCTGGCTGCGCTGAACACCAAGAACGTCGATTACGTGGCTGACGCCATCGCCGCCGTCATCAAGGCCTAAGCCTCGCCCCCCGTCCCCGGCTTCACCGCCGGGGACGAAAGCGCGCAAATAGTCTTGACGTACCCCGTCATCGCAACTAAAATGCGCGCCTCTGTTCCTCGATAGCTCAGTCGGTAGAGCGCCGGACTGTTAATCCGTAGGTCCCTGGTTCGAGCCCAGGTCGAGGAGCCAGAAAAATTTGCGGTGATGTGCATTCCATTCAGTGAATGCATATGACCAAACCCGTCAGATCCTCGATAGCTCAGTCGGTAGAGCGCCGGACTGTTAATCCGTAGGTCCCTGGTTCGAGCCCAGGTCGAGGAGCCAAGACAAAGCAAAAAGCCAATCCTTCGGGGTTGGCTTTTTGCTTTGTCTGGTCCGCGGCCAGCACGGGCTGCCGCTGGCCGCGCCTGACTCCCCCCCGACGTCGACGAATCCCCGGTCACCCTCGCCTCAAAAAACGGCGGCGCTGACCCATTTTGAGGCGATATTGGCGAGCGCGTCATCGCCGTCGCCTCACTTTTAGTCAGCGTCGCCTCAAAACAAGTCGATCGAGACTGCCGCGCCCCCCCTGTCGCCTGAAAATGAGGCGACCGCGGGGAGCAGGGAGCCGGCGTCGATGAATGTTCACCCGACGCCGCCTCCCCAGGGGGCGCGAGCGGTCCGGCAGCGATGTCTGGCTTGCCCCTTCTGCCATCCGGGTTGCCCTTCGCCGCCCGGCGCCCCATAATTTTCAGGCGGGGCGCTTTCGCGCCTTGCCCCAGAACAAGGCGCCGATGCAGGCGGAGGCCTTATAAGAGCACCTCTGCCGCACAGCACCACGAGACGATGACCCAGAGAGTGATTCCCCTCGCCGACGAGCGTCAGCTCCGGCAACTGCCGGCGATCCCCGCCGAGCTTCCTGCCCCCACCGGCCAGCTCCTCGACAGCCGCGGCCGCCCGATCAAGGATCTGCGCATCTCGGTGACCGACCGCTGCAACTTCCGCTGCGTGTATTGCATGCCGAAGGCGGTGTTCGACAAGGACTACGCCTTCCTGCCGCGGGAATCCCTGCTGTCCTTCGAGGAAATCACCCGCCTCGCCCGCCTTTTTGCGGCCCATGGCGTCACCAAGATCCGCCTCACCGGAGGCGAACCGCTACTGCGCCGGAACCTGGAGGAACTCATCGCCCAGCTGGTGGAGATTCCCGACATGGAGGTGACCCTCACCACCAACGGTGTGCTGCTGCCCAAGAAGGCCGCGGCCCTCAAGGCGGCCGGCCTCAAGCGGGTCACCGTCAGCCTCGACTCCCTCGACGACGCGGTCTTCCGGGCCATGAACGACATGGATGTGCCGGTTTCCGATGTGCTGAAGGGCATCGAGGCCGCCGAAGCCGCCGGGCTCGGCCCGATCAAGATCAACATGGTCGTCAAGCGCGGCCTCAACGATCAGGAAATCCTGCCCATGGCGCGGCGTTTCCGCGGCAGCGGGCACATCCTGCGCTTCATCGAGTTCATGGACGTGGGCAGCTCCAACGGCTGGCGCATGGATGACGTGGTGCCCTCGGCCGAAGTCGTGCAACGCATCCACGCCGCCTTCCCGCTCGAACAGATCGACCCCAACTACACCGGCGAGGTCGCCGAGCGCTGGCGCTACGCCGACGGCGGCGGCGAGATCGGCGTGATCTCCTCGGTGACCCAGGCCTTCTGCTCCACCTGCACCCGCGCCCGCCTGTCCACCGAGGGTCGGCTGTACACCTGCCTGTTCGCCCAGAGTGGCCACGACCTGCGCGCCCTGATGCGCGATCAACGCAGCGACGCCGAACTGTCGGCCGTCATCGGCCAGATCTGGAGCGGGCGCAGCGACCGCTACTCGGAAATCCGCAGCGCCGAAACCGCCTCCCTGCGCAAGATCGAGATGTCCTACATCGGCGGCTGACACGCCTTCAGCCGCCCCCCAATCCTGGAGACACCCCGGTGACATCCCTCGCCAGCCAGTTCAGCTGCCACGACGACTACGACCCCAACGCCCTGGCGGTAGACCTGGGCCGCCAGTTGATCCTCGACACCCTCACGCCGATCACCGGCATCGAACACATCCCGCTGCGCGATGCCCTCGGCCGCATCCTCGCCGAGCCCGTCATCTCGCCCATCGACGTCCCGGCCCACGACAACTCGGCGATGGACGGCTACGGCCTGCGCGGTGACGATCTCGCAGGCGACAGCGAAACCAACCTGAGCGTCATCGGCACTTCCTTCGCCGGGCACCCCTTCGACGGCCCGGTCGGCCCCGGCCAGGCCGTGCGCATCATGACCGGTGCCAAGCTGCCGCCCGGCGTCGATACGGTGGTGATGCAGGAAGTCGTGCATGCCACCGACGAACAGGTCACGGTTCCCGCCGGCCAGCGCAAGGGGCAGAACGTGCGCCGCGCCGGTGAAGACCTGCGTGGCGGCGTAGCGGCCCTCGCCGCCGGACGCCTGATCCGCCCCGCCGAACTGGGCCTGATCGCCTCCCTGGGCATCGGCGAAGTCGGGGTGCGCCGGCGTCTGCGGGTCGCCATCTTCTCGACCGGCGACGAGGTGATCTCCATCGGCACCCCCGCCCGCGAAGGCCAGATCTACGACAGCAACCGCTACACCCTGTTCGGCATGCTCACCCGCCTGGGCTTCGACGTGATCGACATCGGCGTGGTGCGGGACGACCCGGCGAGCCTCGAAACCACCTTCCGCGAGGCGGCATCGATTGCCGACGCGGTCATCACCAGCGGCGGCGTGTCGGTGGGCGAGGCCGACTTCACCCGCGCCATGATGAGCAAACTCGGCGAAGTGCTGTTCTGGAAGATCGCCATGAAGCCGGGCCGCCCGATGGCCTTCGGGCGCATCGGCAAGGACGACAACGGCGCCTGGCTGTTTGGCCTACCCGGCAACCCGGTGGCAGTGATGGTGACCTTCTACCAGTTCGCCCGCCCGGCCCTGCTGCGCCTGGCCGGTGTCGCCCCGCTGCCCGAGCAGCCCCTGCTCCAGGCCGCCTGCATCACGCCGATCCGCAAGGCGCCGGGGCGCACCGAGTTCCTGCGCGGCGTGCTGTTCGTCGAAGACGGCGAGTGGAAGGTCAGGCTCACCGGCGCCCAGGGCTCGGGCATCCTCAGTTCCATGACCGACGCCAACTGCTTCATCGTGCTGGGCCCGGCACAGGGCAGCGTGGCCGCCGGCGACCCGGTGGCTGTCCAGATTCTCGACGGAATCGTGTGACCCTGGGCCTGGCGGTGGGTGAAATTGTTGGTCGGCTGCATCAAAAGGCGTTTTATGGTGCAAAATTTCGTGTTCGAGCAGTCAGAACATAAATAGCAGGCCAAGCCGCCCCCCAACCTACAGCCAAGAGCGGACCATGGACAACAACGTTCCGGAAGGCACCAAGCAGCTCATCGAAGGCCGCGAGCGCGTCTTCTATTCGGGATACTGGGTCAAGACCTACAAAGTCCCCGAAGACACCCTGCAGGCCAAGCGCAAGCTGATCGGTGCCCTCACCCGTCGCCTCTTCAACCACGTCGAGCACGGACTCAACATTCCGGGCAGCCGCCTGAATGAAGCGCGCAAGAGCTACGAGGACGAAACCGACGAAACCCGCCGCCGGGTCAAGGGCGCGATGCTCGCCGGCGCCCTCTTCAACCGCGCCGCCGACATCTTCACCAAGCTGGTCGAACTGCAAAGCGTGGGCATCGAAATCCAGTCCGACAACGCACTGATGCGCGAATGCGGGCGCTGCCTGCAGGAAGCCCTCGGCCTCGGCCGCCTGGTGCTGCACCGTTCCGGCGAAGAAGGCATCGACGAGTTGTGGGGCGAGCCCTTCAAGGCCTTCTCGATTCCCCTCGAAGACTTCTACGAGAGCCGCTACGTCAAGATCGGCATGACCCTGCGCGACATCGACCTGATTGCCAACGGCATCGTCGCCAGCTTCGAACCCCTGCCCTGTTTCAGGGGCATCGAGCCCCGCGTCCGCGACTTTGCCCTGGCCGCCCAGATCAAGACCGAAACCCTGCGTACCGATCCGGACATCTTCGACATCTGGACCAGCTTCGTCACCGCCAGCGAACGGCTCTACGCCCACTTCCACAGCGATGCGATGCCGGACAACGCGGAAGAGCAGCACCTGGTGGAAGATGGTCGCCTGCTCATCCAGCAGGGCCGCGACCTGGTGAGCTATATCACCCGCGCCCGCACCCCCATGCCCAAAAGCACCACCGAGTATATCGAGCGCTGCAAGGCCTACGCCGAGCGCTGCGCCCGCCGGGCCGGTTGAACCCGGCCGGTGGTGGCCCATCCAGGCCAAAACCATTGCGCTCGCCAACGCCCGCCGGACTTCGCGATGACGAGCCTCCTGAATTCCGTCATGCACAAGAAGAAAGGTCGGCCATGAGCACAAAAAAAGACGCCTCCACCAAGCCTGCTGCAGCCAGAAGCCCGCGCCGCGCCCCCCGGCGTGCCACCGCCGGCGATACGGCACCGAAAAACACCCCCGCCAGCATCGAGAACTTCGTCGTCGACGAAGCCGTGGAAGCCGCTCGCGACGCCAAGCTGTCCGCCGTCAGCGACATCATTGCGACCCTGGCCAAACACGACACCCACAGCATCGCCGAAACCCTGCAGGCCATCATGGCCGGGGCCTCGCCGGACGACGCCGAAATCCTGCGTAACGCCCTGCTCCAGGAAGACGAAGCCGTTTACAAAAGGCTTCCCTCGCACCCGGACGACGAGCTTGCCGATGGCTGGCGTGACGGCGGCTATCCGTACAAGAACCTGATGTCCCGCCGGGCCTACGAGAAACAGAAATACCGCCTGCAGGTCGAGCTGCTGAAGCTCCAGGCATGGGTCAAGGAAACCGGCCAGCGCGTGGTGGTCCTCTTCGAAGGCCGCGACGCCGCCGGCAAGGGCGGCACCATCAAGCGCTTCATGGAACACCTGAACCCCCGCGGCGCCCACGTGGTGGCCCTCGAGAAGCCCAGCGACACGGAACGCGGCCAGTGGTACTTCCAGCGCTACGTGCAGCACCTGCCCACCGCCGGCGAAATCGCCCTGTTCGACCGCTCCTGGTACAACCGGGCCGGCGTCGAGCGTGTGATGGGCTTCTGCACACCCGACGAATACCTCGAATTCATGCGCCAGACGCCGGAATTCGAACGCCACCTCGTCAGAAGCGGCGTGCACATCATCAAGTTCTGGTTCTCGGTCAGCCGCGAGGAGCAACGCCGCCGCTTCAAGGAGCGCGAATCTCACCCCCTAAAGCAGTGGAAGCTGAGCCCCATCGACCTGGCCTCCCTCGACAAGTGGGACGACTACACCAAGGCCAAGGAAGCGATGTTCTTTCATACCGACACCGCCGACGCTCCGTGGACGGTAATCAAGTCGGACTGCAAGAAACGCGCACGCCTTAACGCGCTGCGCTACATCCTGCACAAGCTGCCCTACACCAACAAGGACATCGACCACATCGGTCCCCTCGACCCGCTCCTCGTCGGCCGGGCCCACGTGGTGTACGAACGCGGCGAGCACGCCGGCAGTCCGCTGCTGTAAAGCCATCCTTCTTCGCAGCCCGGAGGCAGGGAGTAATCCTTCCTGCCGCTACGCCCCGGGCTGACGAGCAGGTAAACTCCGGCGCGTGACCGCCAAAACACCCAACCTCCCCTTCGCCCTTTTCGACAACAACCTCGACGCCACCGGCCAGTCCGGCGCCTGGCTGCTCACCGGCCTGCGCGAGGAAGTCGTGTGTACCGATCCCGCCACTTGGCAGGCCTGTCTTCAGCGCCTCGAAGACGCCGCCCGCGGCGGTGCTTGGGTCGCCCTCGCCGCCGCCTACGAACTTGGCTACGCCATCGAGCCGCACCTGCTGCCCCTGCTCCCGGCCGCTCACGGCCCGCTGCTCAGCGGCTGGATCTTCGAGCAGGGCGAGTGGCTGGACGAGGCGGCCTGCGAGGCCTGGCTGCTCGCCCATTCCGACAGTGTCGTCGGTGGCACCAGTGCCCTGACGACCGACCTCGCCGAACACGACTACCTCGGCCACATCGCACGCATCCGCCAGTACATCGCCGACGGCGACTGCTACCAGGTCAATTTCACCTTTCCCCTCAGCGGCCACACCTTCGGCAATCCTGCGGCTCTCTACCGGGCGCTGCGCGCCGCCCAGCCGGTGCGCTACGGCGCCTTCATCGGCCATGCCGGTGGCGCCATCCTGTCACGCTCACCCGAACTTTTTGTCGAACGCCAGGGTACAACGCTGATCAGCCAGCCCATGAAGGGCACCGCCCCCCGGAATACAAACCCCGACGCCCTCGCCGCCTCCGAAAAAGACCGCGCCGAGAACGTCATGATCGTGGATCTGATCCGTAACGACATGGGCCGTCTCGCCCCGCCCGGTGGCGTGCGCGTCGAGAACCTGTGCCGGGTCGAGCCCTACCCGACTGTCTGGCAGATGACCTCCCGCGTCATCGCCGAACCGGTGGATGCCGGTCTGGCCGACATCTTTCACGCCCTCTTCCCGTGCGGCTCAATCACCGGCGCACCGAAGATCCGCGCCATGGAGATCATCCACGAACTGGAGGACACGCCCCGCGGCGTGTATTGCGGCGCCCTCGGCTGGATCCGCCCCGGGGGCGATTTCCGCCTCAGCGTGCCAATCCGCACCCTGCTCGTGGACGAAACGGGTGCAACCCGCCTCAACGTCGGCAGCGGCGTCGTGTTCGACTCCAGCCCGCAAGGGGAATGGGACGAGTGCCACCTCAAGGCGCGCTTCCTCACGGCGCTACCCAAGGGCCTGCGCCTGATCGAAACCCTGCGCTACGCGCCGGTGGGCGATACACGCTTCCCGTATCTGGACGAGCACATCGAACGCCTCGGCGACTCGGCCCGCTGGTTTGGTTTTCCCTTCGACGAAGGCTGCTTCCGGCGGCTGCTGGACGGCATTGTTGCCACCGAGCCTTTGCGCGTCCGCGTCACGCTCGGCCAGGGCGGCGACTTCACGCTGGAGCAAGCTCCGCTCGCCAGCGGTGCCCCAGGGGACGCACCAACAATCGTGCTGTCGCCCGAACGGGTGAGCAGTACCGACGTGCTTCTCCGCCACAAAAGCACCGCCCGCCAGTTGTACGACCGGGAGCTTGCCCGCGTGATGGCGGCCGGACACTTCGACGCCTGGTTCCTGAACGAACGGAATGAACTGACGGAAGGGGCACGCACCAACCTCTTCGTGCAAAAAGGGGAAATCCTGCTGACACCGCCGCTGGAGGCTGGCGTGCTGAACGGCGTGCTGCGACGTCGTTTACTGCGGGAAGGCCGGGCGCAGGAAGCGCCTCTAAGCCTGAACGACCTCCGGGAGGCGGAGGCCGTCTTTGCCGGCAATGGCCTGCGCGGGCTGATCCGCGTCCGCCTCGTCGCCGACGAAGCCTGACGCGGCGCCCCTGACGCCTTACTTGGCGCTCTTGCCCTTCGGCACGATGGCCAGCTGCTCGACCAGAGCGCGGGTACTGGCGGCGTTTTCCTTCAACAGCAGTTGCACACCGGCCCGCAGCAATTCGGACTTGGTGCAGATGCGCCCGGCCTTGGCGAGGGTTTCACGCAGGGTCTTGAGCTGGGCGTGCTCGCTCTTGGGCATCGAGAAGGAGTCGCGGACCACTTTTTCGCGGCTGGGTTTGACCGGCTTGGCCACCTTTTCAGCCTTGGCCGGCTTGTCGGCCTTCGGTGTTTTTTCAGCCTTGGCCGGCTTTTCAAGCTTCACAGGCTTGGCCTTCTTGTCGACGACCGGCACAGCGACCTTTGCCACCGGCGCAGCGACGGGCTTGACCACCGGCGCCGCCTTGGCAACAACAGGCTTCTTCGGGGTCACAGCCAGCTTCGCCGTAGCAGCCGGCTTCGCAGCGCGAGGCGCCTTTACGACAGCCGGCTTGACCGGTGCCACGGGTGCCGCCTCAGCAGCCACCGGGGCAACAACGCTGTCGACCACCGGAGCGGCCACTTCAGCAGCCGGCGCAACGACCACCTCGACCACTGGTTGCGGTTCGGCCACGACAACGGATGCCGGCACCTCGACCACCGGGTCGGGCAAACGCGCGGTCAGGGCTTCGTTTTCCTTCTGCTGCGTCGATTTGGTTTTGCTGTTCATGCTTTTTCTCCTGTCAGATTCACTACTTCCACAACCAGTGTGTCCACCTCACGCGCCAGCTGCATGGTGAATGCCGGCTTGCCCGCCCCGCCCTTGCAGAACAGGACCGCAAGCACCTCCGGCCTCTCCACAACACGCCATTGCGTAATACCGTATTATTCTTGCGCGAAAAACGTACCGTGACAAGTCCACCTTGCACCGCATCGTTGAAGAAGCCCACGGACAGGGCAAAACAGCCCACAAAATCATGGCATGGGTACGACATACCGGGCCACAACCGACATCGGAAGCGATAACCGTCAGTGACAAATGCGCAGGGCGGCGCGAGGAACGAACCAACCCGGACCGGACGGATTACCGCCACGGCCAGGAGGGTGGAAAAGATGGAAATCCAGCAGAAAGCCTGCTGGCAGCTGTCGATCAGCGCAAGAGGTCGGTACGGAAACCTGCCCTCGACGGACGCGACAGAATGACGTTCTGTTGCTCACCATCATGGCCCCGGGCCTTTACGCCGCCGTCGCAACTGCGCAAGCCACGGGCCCCCATGCGCAGACACTGCACGTCGTCGCAACCGCACTTGGCGAGAAGGTCGGAGGCTTCACCGTCATCCACTTGGTCAATACGCAGCAGTTCGAGAAAGCGCACAGCCGAAGCGCGGCAACCAAAGACCGTCAGGCGACCATCATTGGCACACAACCAGCGCTCATCGACGCGGATACCCAGGCAGTGCTCACGGCCGCCACTCAGGCGGTGAATGCGAATCCGGGTCTGCCCAAAGCGCCATAGCGGCGCAACGGCAAGTTCAAGCCAGGTCGCATTGCGTCCTTTGAGTTCCATTTGTCCCCTCCTTATTATTGTGTCCCGCTGATGCCCGCCAAAATCCGGGCCGGCAACGCGGTACTTTGCGTATTATCAGCAAACAATCATATAAAGGGGAGGTGGCGATTCCCGGAATGGCTACAGGGAAAACCCTGTCAAAACAAGGTCCGCCATGCCGTCGCCAGATTCCCGTGCGCATTCAACCAGGAGAAAAACACGATGAAAATCGAAACCCTCGCCGTCCACGGCGGCTACAGCCCTGATCCGACTACCAAGGCTGTCGCCGTACCAATCTACCAGACCACCTCCTACGCCTTCGACGACACCCAGCACGGGGCCGATCTGTTCGACCTGAAGGTGGCCGGCAACATCTATACCCGCATCATGAACCCCACCCAGGCGGTGCTCGAAGCCCGGGTGGCGGCCATGGAAGGCGGCATCGCCGGCCTCGCCCTGGCCTCCGGCATGGCGGCCATCACCTACTCGATCCAGACCATCGCCGAAGCCGGTGACAACATCGTCTCGGCGTCCACGCTGTACGGCGGCACCTACAACCTGTTCGCCCACACGCTGCCGCAGATCGGCATCACCGTGCGCTTTGCCGACTACCGCGACCCGGCCTCCTTCGCCCCGCTGATCGACGCACGCACCAAGGCCATCTTCTGCGAATCGGTCGGCAATCCACTCGGCAACATCACCGATTTCGAGGCGCTGGCCGCCATCGCCCACGCCCACGGCATCCCGCTGATCGTGGACAACACCGTACCCTCGCCCTATCTGTGCCGGCCCATCGAACATGGCGCCGACATCGTGGTGCATTCGCTCACCAAGTATCTCGGCGGCCACGGCACCTCCATCGGCGGCATCATCGTCGATAGCGGCAAGTTCCCGTGGGCCGAGCACAAGGAGCGCTTCCGCCGCCTCAACGAGCCCGACGTCTCCTACCACGGCGTGGTGTACACCGAAGCCCTCGGCCCAGCCGCCTACATCGGTCGCGCCCGCGTCGTACCCCTGCGCAACATGGGTGCCGCGATCAGCCCCTTCAACGCCTTCCTGATCCTGCAGGGTGTCGAGACGCTGCCCCTGCGCATGGACCGCATCTGCGAAAGCACCCTGAAAGTGGCCGAATTCCTGAAGGAGCACGCCAAGGTGGCGTGGGTGAATTACGCCGGCCTGCCCGACCATCCCGACTATCCGCTGGTGCAGAAGTACATGGGCGGCCGCGCATCGGGCATCCTCAACTTTGGCGTGAAGAGCACCGACGGCGACGGCAAGGCGGCCGGCGGCCGCTTCCAGGACGCCCTCAAGCTGGTCACCCGCCTGGTGAACATCGGCGACAGCAAGAGCCTCGCCTGCCACCCGGCGTCCACACCACCCACCGCCAGTTGTCGCCGGCCGAAATGGCCAAGGCCGGGGTGTCGGAAGACATGGTCCGCCTGTCCATCGGTATCGAGCACATCGACGACATCCTGGCCGACCTCGACCAGGCACTGGCGGCGGTGTAATGCAAAAAGGGCCGGGATTTTCCCGGCCCTTGAAAGTGGGTTTGACCTCAGCCCAGCAGGACTTTTCTAGACCACGCTGCAACCGATGATCTGGTAGCCCGGCCCGCTCATCATCACCTTGCCGGGTTCGAGCTTGACCGTCCGCGCAGCCAGCTTGGCGAAGACCTGCCCGCCACTGCGCATGAACCCCGGTTCGCAAGCCACCCGCACGCTACGCCCTCGTACCACCGGATCGCACAGGAGGCCGCTCCAGCTGCGGCTGCCGTCGTCGAACAGCGCCGGCACCGGATCGTTGGAAACCGTCTGCAGCCCGACGGCCGCACCTGCGGCCTCGCTGAAGCGAACACGCCGTACCAGCGCCAGCACCCACCGTCCCGTCTCGCCCACGTGAGCCCCCACCAGCGCCCCCACCCGGCAAATATCCGGATCCATCACCGGTGAAGAGACACCAAAACCGTTGCGACTGGCATCCAGCAGGGACCAGGCGGCCGCGGGGCGGAGCAACGCCTCACCCGACACCAAGGAACGTATGAAGCCCAGCCCGGTGGCCAGCGCCAGCGCACCATCGACCCGATGCCGCCGACATTGACGCATCGGCGGAACCGCCGCCCACTGACGGGACAAATGACGAATCGCTGCCGACACGGAAGGGGCACTGAGACCGGCAAACAACGGATCGAGCCCCTCTCCCTCCATGCTGACATCGAGTTCGCCAAGCATCGACACCGCATCGGCCGGACGGAAAAACCGAACCGTCTGCGGCACGTCGTCGGGCAGACTGACGCAACGTCGGGGCCGTGCCAGGCTCTCCAGATCGAGCGTGAAGAGCGTACCGCTGGCCGGCTGATTGCTCAGCTGGAGGGAGTGCTGCAAAACACGCACGAGCTTGTCGGCGGCTTCGATGCGATCCGGCGGCAACTGGTCCAGGCTGGCGCAGTGCATGGCGACCAGACGCACGAATTCGCGGTTGATCGTCGAGAAGGTTTCCCGCCCCTCACGCACGCTCACCGGGGCATTCAGAGCGCCGCTGGCATGGGCGGTACGGTAGGCCACACCCGCGCGCTGCCACACATCGGGCGCGAGATCCTGGTAATCGAAAGCCGCCCATTTCATCTCGCCAGCGGCGGAGCGCACCGTGCGCAACAGGATTTCAGTGCGCAGCGGATCACCCGGCGCGATGGAAAAATCGCTGGCCAGTGCCGACAGCACGAGATCGTAGGCACGCCCGAGACTGGCATAAAAATCCCGTCCGAGCGCCTTGTAGCGCACGCTGCGGGATCCGAACACATTGGAAAGATACAGGCCGGCGGCCTGCCGAAGCTGCGGCTGGGCGGCTTCATCGAGGGCGACGACCAGCCGGGCCAGCTCGGAAACATCCAGTTCCGCTTCGTACTGGAAGGAGTCAAGCCAGCGGATCAGCTCGACAATGGCTGTTGGCGCGGCATTTGTGGCGATTTCGGTCAGCGCCAGCCTCAACGTCTGGGGCTGCAGGAGCGGATGCGGATTGTGAACCTGCGTACCAACCCCCATAAATCCTTTTTCGCCTCCCGGGACGAGCGCATTGAAACAATTTCTAACGAAAGACAATCTTAGCACAAAGGGCTTTTCACCATGAAAGCCCACAACGGGCACCCCTCAGTAGGCCGTCGGCGCACACCCCCTCAAGGTGTGGAAATCACGCCTTCCGGGCAAACCTCCATCAGGTAAACTCACGCTCCTGTTTTTTGCTTTTTTATCAGCCATGCGCCAGTACCTCGAACTCATGCGCCACGTGGCGGAACGCGGCCACCGCAAGGACGACCGCACCGGCACCGGCACCCTCTCGGTCTTCGGCTGGCAGATGCGCTTCGATCTCGCCGAAGGCTTTCCGCTGCTCACCACCAAAAAGCTCCACACCCGCTCGATCATCCACGAGCTGCTGTGGTTCCTGCGTGGCGACACCAACATCAAGTACCTCAAAGACAACGGCGTTTCGATCTGGAACGAGTGGGCCGACGAAAACGGCGAACTCGGCCCCGTGTACGGCAAGCAATGGCGCCGCTGGGAAAGCCCGGACGGACGCAGCATCGACCAGATGGCCCTGCTCATCGACGCCCTCAAGAAGAATCCGGACTCGCGCCGCCACATCATCTCGGCATGGAACCCGGCCGAGGTAGACCGCATGGCCCTGCCGCCCTGCCACGCCCTGTTCCAGTTCTATGTGGCCGGCGGCAAGCTGTCGTGCCAGCTTTACCAGCGCAGTGCCGACATCTTCCTCGGCGTGCCCTTCAACATCGCCTCGTATGCCCTGCTGACGATGATGGTGGCGCAGGTGTGCGGCTACGAGCCGGGCGACTTCGTGTGGACCGGCGGCGACTGCCACCTCTACGCCAACCACCTGGAACAGACGCAGCTGCAACTGTCCCGCGAACTGCGTCCCCTGCCGACGATGCGCATCAACCCGGCGGTAAAGGATCTGTTCGCCTTCAGCATCGACGACTTCACCCTCGAAGGCTACGACCCGCACCCGCACATCTCTGCGCCGGTGGCGGTATGAGCAAGCCCATTCTGGCCCTGGTCGCCGCCTGCGCCCGCAGTGGCGTCATCGGCATCGACAACAAGCTGCCCTGGCACCTGCCGGAAGACATGAAGTTCTTCCGCGAAACCACCCGCGGCAAACCGGTGATCATGGGCCGCAAGACCTGGGAATCCCTGCCCGACGCCTTCCGGCCACTGCCCGGGCGCCTCAACATCGTGGTCAGCCGCAACCCGGATTTCCACGCGGAGGGCGGCGCGGTGGTCGGCAGCCTGCCGAAGGCCGTCGCTGCTGCCGGCAACGCCGAGATCGCCTGCGTGATCGGCGGCGCCGAAATCTATCGTCAGGCCCTACCGCTGGCCGACCGGCTGATCCTGACCGAAATCGACCGCGACTATGCTGGCGATGCGTTCTTCCCGGCGTTCGACCGGGCGGAGTGGCAGGAAGTCAGTCGTGATGCCCGCGTATCGGAATCCGGCCTGCCGTTTGCCTTCGTCACCTACGAACGTCGCAACGCGGGCCCTGCATAGATCACACTCATCCCGGCTCAAAGGGCTGAGCGTGCGGAGTCGGACTGAAGTCCGACCTACAAAAAACGCCACGGTTTTTGCCGTGGCGTTTTTGCATTCCAGCCCAGAAACCGTTAGCCCCTGACGCAATCCACGTAGTAGTGGATGCGCCCGTCGCGCTCTTCCTTCACCAGACCATGCACGTCGGTCTCGAAGCCGGGGAAGCGGTCGTTGAATTCCCGCGCAAAGCGCAGGTACTGGACAACGGTCTTGTTGAAGCACTCGCCCGGGATCAGCAGCGGGATGCCCGGCGGGTAGGGCGTGAGCAGCACGCTGGTGACGCGGCCTTCCAGATCGTCGATGGCGACGCGCTCGATTTCCCTGTGGGCCATCTTGGAAAAGGCATCGGCCGGCTTCATCGCGGGAATCATGTCCGACAGGTACATCTCGGTGGTCAGGCGAGCCACGTCGTTCTGCTTGTAGATGTCGTGGATCTGCTGGCACAGGTCGTGCAAACCGATGCGCTCGTAACGCGGATGCTTGGCGATGAATTCCGGCAGCACGCGCCACAGGGGCTGGTTCTTGTCGTAGTCGTCCTTGAACTGCTGCAGCGCAGTCAGCAGCGTGTTCCAGCGGCCCTTGGTGATGCCGATGGTGAACATGATGAAGAAGGAGTACAGGCCGGTCTTTTCGACGATGACGCCATGCTCGGACAGATACTTGGTGACGATGGCCGCCGGAATGCCGAAGTCGTCGGCGAAGTCGCCGCCCACATCCAGGCCCGGGGTGATGATCGTCGCCTTGATCGGGTCGAGCATGTTGAAGCCCGCCGCGATGTTGCCGAAACCGTGCCAGCGCTCGGAATCACGCAGCATCCAGTCTTCACGCTCGCCCATTCCTTCTTCGGCCAGGTAATCGGGGCCCCACACCTTGAACCACCAGTCGGCACCCCATTCTTCATCCACCTTGCGCATGGCGCGGCGGAAGTCGAGGGCCTCGGCCAGGGATTCTTCGACCAGCGCGGTGCCGCCCGGGGCTTCCATCATCGCCGCCGCCACGTCGCAGGAGGCGATGATCGAGTACTGGGGCGAAGTGGACGAGTGCATCAGGTAGGCTTCGTTGAAGATGTCCCGGTCGAGCTTGCGGGTCTGGGATTCCTGCACGAGGATCTGTGAAGCCTGCGACAAGCCCGCCAGCAGCTTGTGGGTGGACTGGGTCGAGAAGACCATCGACTCGCTGCAGCGCGGCCGGTCGGCCCCCATGGCGTGGTAGTCGCCATAGAAGTCGTGGAAGGCGGCGTGGGGCAGCCAGGCTTCGTCAAAGTGCAGGGTGTCGATCTCGCCGTCCAGCAGCTCCTTGATGGTTTCCACGTTGTAGAGGATGCCGTCGTAGGTGGACTGGGTAATGGTCAGGATGCGCGGCTTCTTGTCCTTCACCGCACGGGCGAAGGGGTTGGCTTCGATCTTGCGGCGGATGTTGTCGAGCTGAAATTCTTCGAGCGGAATCGGGCCGATGATGCCGAAGTGGTTGCGCGTCGGCGTCAGGAACACCGGAATCGCCCCGGTCATGATGATCGAGTGGAGGATCGACTTGTGACAGTTGCGGTCCACCACCACGATGTCGTCCGGCGCCACCGTCGAATGCCACACCATCTTGTTGGAAGTGGACGTGCCGTTGGTGACGAAGTACAGGTGATCGGCGTGGAAGATGCGCGCCGCGTTGCGCTCGGAAGCGGCTACCGGGCCGGTGTGGTCGAGCAGCTGACCGAGTTCATCCACCGCGTTGCAGACGTCGGCACGCAGCATGTTTTCGCCGAAGAACTGGTGGAACATCTGGCCGACCGGGCTCTTCAGGAAGGCCACGCCACCGGAGTGACCGGGGCAGTGCCACGAATACGAGCCATCGGCAGCGTAGTGGGTCAGCGCGCGGAAGAACGGGGGCGGCAGGGAATCCAGGTAGGACTTGGCTTCACGGATGATGTGGCGAGCCACAAACTCCGGCGTGTCCTCGAACATGTGGATGAAGCCGTGCAACTCGCGCAGCACGTCGTTGGGGATGTGCCGCGAGGTGCGCGTCTCGCCGTACAGGAAGATCGGGATTTCCTCGTTGCGAAAACGGATCTCGGTAACAAAGGCGCGCAGATCAGCAATCGCCTTTTCGGTGGCTTCCAGCGAGGAAAACTCTTCATCGTCGATGGACAGGATGAAGGCCGAAGCACGGCTTTGCTGCTGGGCGAAGGAAGACACGTCACCATAACTGGTCACGCCGAGGACTTGCAGCCCTTCCTTCTCGATAGCTTCCGACAGGGCGCGAATGCCCAGACCGGACGTGTTTTCCGAACGAAAATCCTCGTCGATGACGATGACCGGAAAATTGAATTGCATGCACGGCTCCTCGATGCCCGTTTTTAGCGCGGGCGGATCAACAAAAAGCTTTGGGCGGACTTGCGTGGCTGCGCATAGTCCGCCCGAGGTGTACTACTCTAACTGCAGAGTATTTCAGATTTTCGGCAGGGTAACGCCAGTCTGTCCCAGATATTTACCACCCCGATCCTTGTAGGAGGTTTGACATACCTCGTCGGACTCGAAGAACAGCATCTGGGCGATGCCCTCGTTGGCGTAGATCTTGGCCGGCAAGGGTGTGGTGTTGGAGAACTCCAGCGTCACGTGACCTTCCCATTCCGGCTCCAGCGGCGTGACGTTCACGATGATGCCGCAACGGGCATACGTGGACTTGCCGAGGCACACGGTCAGAATGTTGCGCGGGATGCGGAAATACTCCACCGTCCGTGCCAAAGCGAAGGAGTTCGGCGGAATGATGCACACGTCGCCGACAAAATCGACGAAGTTGCGCTCATCGAAGGCCTTCGGGTCGACGATGGTGGAGTTGATGTTGGTAAATATCTTGAATTCGTTGGCGCAACGCACATCGTAGCCGTAGCTCGAGGTGCCATACGAGACGATTTTGCCGCTGTCGTTCTGGCGCACCAGTTCCGGGGCAAAGGGTTCGATCATTCGCGCATCGCCTTCCGACATGCGGCGAATCCAATTGTCCGATTTGATGCTCACGCTGGGCCCCTGCAAGAATGCAAAGACCGGCATTCTACATGCAGAGGCCAGCGGAAAAAGTATTGAAAAACCCTTAACGGCGCCCGGATGCCACCGACGACGACGAGTCCTGCAATTTGGCAGGCTCCGGATCGTCCTTGACGGCATCGTACACGCCCTTGCCGACCTTGAACGGGATCTTCACCACCTCCACGCCCACATCCACCGCCGTCCCGACCACCGCACCCACGATGCAGCCCGAAAGGCCCACCGTTGCCAGCGCCAGCAGGCCGGCCGCCATCCATCGTCCAGCACCGCTCACGTGTTCTGCACCACGATGTTGGGGAACTTGCTGCTCATGTCCTTGGAGCGCTCGGCAATCGTGATCGCCACCTTGCGGGCGATGCTCTTGTAAATATCCGACACCCGGCCATCCGGGTCCGACACTACGGTAGGCACGCCGCTGTCCACTTCCTGACGGATCTGGATATCCAGCGGCAAGGCACCCAGGAAGGGCACGCCGTAGTCGTCGCACATGCTCTGACCGCCGCCGGTGCCGAAGATGTGTTCTTCGTGGCCGCACTTGGAGCAGATGTGGATGCTCATGTTTTCAACGATGCCGATGATCGGCACGCCGACCTTCTCGAACATCTTGAGGCCCTTGCGGGCATCCAGCAGGGCGATGTCCTGCGGCGTGGTGACGATCACCGCACCGGTCACCGGCACGCTCTGGGACAGGGTCAGCTGGATGTCGCCGGTGCCCGGCGGCATGTCGATGACGAGGTAGTCCAGATCGCGCCAGTTGGTTTCCTTGAGGAGCTGGTTGAGCGCCTGGGTAGCCATCGGGCCGCGCCACACCATCGGCGTTTCCACATCCACCAGGAAGCCGATGGACATCACCTGCAGCCCGTGGGCCTCCAGCGGCTCCATGCTCTTGCCGTCGTGGGATTCGGGACGCTGACCGCCAATACCCAGCATCTGGGGCTGCGACGGGCCGTAAATGTCGGCGTCGAGCATGCCGACGGTGGCGCCTTCGGCGACCAGCGCCAGGGCCAGGTTGACGGCCGTCGTGCTCTTGCCGACACCGCCCTTGCCGGAAGCCACGGCGATGATGTTCTTCACCCCGGGCAGCAGCTTGACGCCCTGCTGCACCGCGTGGGCGACGATCTTGGTGTGCACGTTGGCGCTGACGTTGCCGACGCCGGGAACAGTGCGAACCTGAGCAATCACCGCCTGACGGATCGCGTCGATCTGGGTCTTTGCCGGATAGCCCAGCTCGATGTCGAAGGACACGTCGGCGCCGCTGACGCGCAGGTTCTTCACTGCGCGGGAGGAGACGTAATCCTTGCCGGTATTGGGGTCGGCCAGCTGCTTGAGGCTGTCGAGGACGCTTTGTTCACTGAGACTCATGGTGTCAGGGGCCGGCGAGCGGCGGAAAAAAGAGAACATGAAAAAAGGCCGGGCAAATACAAACCCGAGTAATTTACTCCAGTTTACCGAAAACCCGGCGGCTCCGCGATGGGGGAATCGCTTTGCTAGAATGCCGGACTCAGAACAATTCCGCACCAGGCCCCGCCCATGACAACCCCGCGCAAGATCCTCGTCACCAACGCCCTGCCCTACGCCAACGGCGACATCCACCTCGGACACCTGGTCGGCTACATCCAGGCCGACATCTGGGTGCGCTACCAGCGCATGCGCGGCAACACGGTGCACTACGTGTGCGCGGACGACACCCACGGCACGCCGGTCATGCTGCGTGCCGAAAAGGAAGGCCTGACGCCCGAACAGCTCATCAACCGCGTGCATGGCGAACACCTGCGTGACTTTACCGATTTCGGCGTCGCCTTCGACAACTATCACTCAACCCACAGCGACGAAAACCGCTGGTACGCCGAAGACGTTTACACCCGCCTGCGCGACAGCGCCAAGCTCATCGACACCCGCTCCATCGAGCAATTCTACGACCCGGTGAAGGAAATGTTCCTGCCGGACCGCTTCATCAAGGGCGAATGTCCCAAGTGTGGCGCGGCCGACCAGTACGGTGACAACTGCGAATCCTGTGGCGCCGCCTACGCCCCCACCGAACTCAAGAACCCGTTCTCGGCAGTGTCCGGCGCCAAGCCGGTGCTCAAGACCTCCGAGCACTACTTCTTCCGCCTGTCCGACCCGCGCGCGGTCGAATTCCTGCGCGAATGGACCCAGGGCAGCACGCCCGACGGCTCCCGCCGCCTGCAGCAGGAGGCCGCCAACAAGATGAAGGAATGGCTCGGCGACAGCGGCGAAAACAAGCTGTCCGACTGGGACATCTCCCGCGACGCGCCCTACTTCGGCTTCGAGATTCCGGATGCCCCGGGCAAGTATTTCTACGTGTGGCTCGACGCACCTATCGGCTACTTCGCCAGCTTCAAGAACCTCGCCGGCAAGCGCGGCGACATCGACGTGGCCGCCTTCACCGAAGCCGGCCCGGCCGCGGCTGCCGGCACCGAGCTGATCCACTTCATCGGCAAGGACATCCTGTACTTCCACGCCCTGTTCTGGCCCGCCATGCTGCACTTCGCCGGCTACCGCTCGCCTACCCAGCTGTGCGTCAACGGCTTCCTGACCGTCGATGGCGCCAAGATGAGCAAGAGCCGCGGCACCTTCATCACCGCCCGCAGCTACACCGAACAGAAGCTCAACCCGGAATGGCTGCGCTACTACTTCGCCGGCAAGTCCAACGCCACCATGGAAGACGTGGACCTGAACCTCGACGACATGATCGCCAAGGTCAACTCCGATCTGGTCGGCAAGTTCGTCAACATCGCCAGCCGCTGCGCCGGCTTCATCGCCAAGCGGTTTGACGGGAAGCTCGGCACCCATGACGCAGCCCTCGCCCTCGACTGGAACGTAGACGAAGTCACCACCGCCTACGAGGCCCGCGACTTCAGCCGCGCGCTGCGCAAGATCATGGAATTTGCCGACCGGGCCAACGGCTACGTGAACGACAACAAGCCGTGGGAGCTGGCCAAGCAGGAAGGCCAGGAAGCGCGCCTGCACGAGGTGTGCACCACCGCCATCAACATTTTCAAGGCTCTCACCGGCCTGCTCAAGCCGGTGCTGCCCAAGCTGGCCGAACAGGCCGAAGGCTTCCTCAACATCGCCCCGTTTGCCTGGGATAACCTGCTCGCCCCGCTGCCCGCCGGCCACGCCATCGGCACCTACAGCCACCTCATGACGCGCATCGAACGCAAGCAGGTCGACGCCCTGCTGGACGCCAACCGCGACTCCCTCGCCCCGGCAGCCACCGACACCAAGCCGGCCAAGGCCGAAGCCAAGGCGGCCTCGTCCGAACAGCGCCACGCCCAGCATCAGGCCCATGCTGCGGCCACCGAAACCGCCGAGGCCAGCGAGTTCGAGCCCTTCATCTCCATCGACGACTTCGGCAAGGTCGACCTGCGCATCGCCAGAATTGTCTCGGCCGAACACGTCGAAGGCGCCGCCAAGCTGCTGCGCCTGCAGCTCGACATCGGCGAAGAAAAGCCGCGTCAGGTCTTTGCCGGCATCAAGTCGGCCTATGACCCGGCCACGCTGGTCGGCCGCATGACGGTCATGGTGGCCAACCTGGCTCCGCGCAAGATGAAGTTCGGCATGTCCGAGGGCATGGTGCTGGCCGCCTCCGACGCCTCGGGTGAAACCCCGGGCCTCTTCATCCTGTCGCCCGATCTAGGCGCCACCCCGGGCATGCGTGTCAAGTAAGCGCAGCGTCAGACATAACGCTCATACTGGGTAGCCACGATGGAAAAAAGCACTTCGTCCCTCCCCCGCCTGACCCCGGCCTTCTGGGGCTGGGCCGCTGTCGACATGATCGGCGTGTTCATCCTCGCCCTGGGCGCGGCCTACCTGATGGAGGATCGCGCGTCGATCCTCGCAGGTTTTCCGGCCAACCGCATGCAGGCCTGGATCTGTCTCGGCGTCGGCATTGCCACCGTATTCGTCTCGGCCATCAAGATGCTGGTGGAGGTCCTGCATAGCGCGTCCTCCAGCGGCAAGGCCGCCAACGACAGCAAGTTTTCCTGAGATCCGACGGAGCCTGATGCCACTTACTGCCTGTAAACGCTGGTTCGTCCAGCATCGCACCGGGCCCGGCATAACCCCTCCGCAAGCTGCGCCGGATGGCGCCACGCTGCTGTTCCCTCAATTGCGGAGGCCTCATGAAAAAAATATCGTTTCACCCCAAGCTCCTCGACACCCTGCCCGGCTACAACGGGGCGCAGTTCAGTCGTGACGCCTCCGCCGGCCTGACGGTCGGCGTCCTCGCCCTGCCCCTGGCCATGGCCTTCGCCATCGCCTCCGGCATGTCTCCGACTGCCGGCATCTGGACAGCCATCGTCGCCGGCCTGCTGATTTCCGTCTTCGGCGGCTCCCGCGTGCAGATCGGCGGCCCCACCGGCGCCTTCATTCCCATCATCTACGGCATTGTCATGGACTATGGGGTGCAGAGCCTCCTCATCGCCACCATGCTGGCCGGGGCGATGCTGGTGGCGATGGGGGTCTTCCGACTCGGCAACCTGATCCGCTTCATCCCCAAAACGGTGGTAATCGGCTTCACCAATGGCATCGCCGTGGTGATCTTCCTCGCCCAGATAAAAGACTTCCTCGGCCTCACGATCGAACACCTGCCCGGCGAGTTCTTCGGCAAGGTAAAGGCCCTGTTCAGCCACCTGCACACCATCGACATCCCCACGGTAGCCCTGTCGGTCACCTCGCTGATCGTCCTGCTGTCGTGGAACCGTTTGGCTGTACGCTTCAAGATCCTCGCTCGCATGCCCGGCCCGCTGGGTGTGCTGGTGCTCGCCACGGCCGTCAACGCGGTCCTGCAACTCCCGGTGGAAACCATCGGCAGCCGCTTCAACGGCATTCCCCAGGACCTGCCCACCTTCGGCCTGCCCGAGTTGTCCCTGCAGACCCTCGGCAAGCTGATCTCGCCAGCCCTTACCATCGCCCTGCTGGGCGCCATCGAATCGCTGCTGTCGGCCCGCGTCGCCGACTCGGCCATCGACGACCGCCACGACCCCAACCAGGAACTCATCGCCCAGGGCATCGCCAACCTGGTGGCGCCGCTGTTCGGCGGTTTTGCCGCCACCGGCGCGATTGCCCGCACCGCCACCAACGTGCGCACCGGCGGACGGACGCCGGTGGCCGGCATTGTCCACTCGCTGGTACTGCTGGCCGTCGTGCTGGTGTTCGCCCCTTTTGCCAAGCACATTCCGCTGGCCACCCTGTCGGCGATCGTCGTCGTGGTTGCCATCAACATGGGCGAATGGCACGAGTTCAAGGGGCTGACCCGCTTTGCAGTGACCTACCGGACCACGTTGCTCACCACCTTCCTGGTCACCGTTCTGTTCGACCTGACCCTGGCGGTCGAACTCGGCATGGTGCTGGCCAGCCTGTTCTTCATCTACCGCATGTCCGACCTGACCCGCGTCGAGCGCCTGCCGCTCTCCGAGCTGTCGATGCTGCCGGAATTCCTCTACCCGGACGGTTCGCCACGCGTGGTGGCCTACTCGCTCTACGGCTCCCTGTTCTTCGGCGCGATACACAAGCTCGAAACCCTCCTTGACCCGGTGCACCGCCATCCGGAAATTGTCATCCTGGAAATGCAGCATCTCGTCAGCCTCGACACCACCGGCCTGGAAGGTCTCGAAAGCCTGAGCAAGAACCTCCACAAGAAGGGCTGCATACTGATCCTGTGCAACCTCAGCAAACAGCCCGAATCCTTGATCACGCGCTCCGGCTTCGCCGACGAAATCGGCGGCAACAATATCTGCGGCGACGTCTATAGTGCCCTCGCCCGTGCCCGCAATCTGCTGCCGAGATTCATGGATGAAAACAACATCTGAATGATGAGAGGATAGAATGGGCACCCCGAACACCTGCTCGTCCAGTCACCAACCCCTACCTCCGACATCACCGTGGCTCCCCCTCCCGTCTCCACAAGCAGCGACATCTGGGATTTCCCGCTCACCCTGTTCGAGCGCTTTCCCACCCTGATCTGGCGTGCCGATACGGACACCAAGTGCAGCTACTTCAACCAGACCTGGCTGGAGTTCACCGGCCGCAGCCTGGAGCAGGAGATCGGCGACGGATGGACCCTGGGCATCCACGCAGAAGACTTCGATCGCTGCGTCGGCACCTACCTGGAGCATTTCGCAGTCCGGACTCCGTTCGAGATGGAATACCGGCTGCAGCGGCACGACGGCGAGTACCGCTGGATCATCGACACCGGACGGCCCATCTACGACCAGTCCGGCGAGTTTGCCGGCTACATCGGTTCCTGCCTCGACATCACCGACCGACGCAACACCGAGGCCCAGTTGCGCGAACGGGAAACACGCATGAGCACCCTGCTCGCCTCGATGGGCGAAGGCGTGATCATGCGCGATGCCCACGGCGTACTCCTCATGCACAACGCGGCAGCCGCCGAGATCCTGGGTCTGAGCGAAGAGGAGATGCGCAACTGGGACATGCACAACGGCCTCATCACCTACCTCACCGAAGGCGAAGAGCCGGCCGACATCGAGCAAATTCCGGCCATGCAGGCGCTGGCAACGGGGCGCCCCCAGGCAGGCACCCTCGGCATCGACCGCAAGGACGGCACCCGGCGCTGGCTGTGGACCAACTCGGTCCCTCTCTTCGAGGAAGACTCCGACACACCGCGCGCCGTGGTGACCACCCTCGCCGACATCACCGCCCGGCGGGACAGCGAAGAACAATTGCGGCTGGCCTGGACCGTGTTCCGCAACAGCGTCGAGGCAATCATCGTCACAGACGCACGACAATGCATCCTGTCGGTCAACCGGGCCTTCACCGAAGTCACCGGTTACTCCGCCGAGGAAGCCATCGGATCCACCCCCCGCCTGCTCAAGTCCGGCATCCACGAGCATAACTTCTACGAAGCCATGTGGCGGGACATCAACACCCACGGCTTCTGGCAGGGCGAAGTCCACGACCGGCGCAAGGACGGCACGTTCTACCCCTCGGCCCTGTCGATCAGCGTCGTGCGCGACAAGGCCGAGCGCATCACTCACTACGTGGCGGTTTTCTCCGACATCACCGAGCGCAAGGCCTCCGAGGCGCGCATCGCCTTCCTGGCCCAGCACGACGCCCTGACCGGCCTGCCCAACCGCGCCCTGCTCCACGATCGTCTCGAACAAGCCCTCGCCAGCGCCGCCCGCCACGGCAAGCGCATCGCCCTGCTGTTCCTCGACCTCGACCGTTTCAAGACCATCAACGACTCCCTCGGCCACATGATGGGCGACCAGCTCCTGCAGGGAGTTGCACTGCGCCTGACCGGCTGCATCCGCGAGACGGACACCGTCAGCCGGCAAGGGGGGGATGAATTCCTGATCGTCCTCACCGGCATGGACACGCCCGACGACGCAGCACGGGCCGCCGAAAAAATCCTTGATCGCCTGCGCCAGCCCTTCGACATCGACAGCCAGCAGCTGGGCACCTCCTTCTCCATCGGCATCGCCCTTTACCCAGAGGACGGGACAACGGTCGAGAGCCTGATGAAGAACGCCGACACCGCCATGTATCACGCCAAGGAAAGCGGCCGAAACACTTACCGCTTCTTCGACGAACGCATGAACGTCAATGCCCTGGAGCGGCTGCACCTCGAAAACGGCCTGCGTCGGGCCCTGGAAAATAATGAATTCACGCTCTACTACCAGCCCCAGGTAGACCTGGAGAGCGGCCGCATCATCGGCATGGAAGCCTTGCTGCGCTGGTTCAGCGAAAGCATGGGCAGCATTTCACCGGCGCGCTTCATTCCTCTCGCCGAGGAATGCGGGCTCATCGTGCCGATCGGCAAATGGGTGCTGCAAACAGCCTGCCGGCAGGCCCGCAGCTGGCAGGACCAGGGTTTTCCAGCCGTTCCGGTGGCGGTCAACCTGTCGGCCCTGCAGTTCCGCCGGGCCGACATCGTAGCCACTGTGGCCACAGCCCTTGCCGACAGCGGCCTGGCTGGCACCTGGCTGGAACTCGAACTGACCGAATCCCTGCTGATGCAGTCCGGCCCCGACGTGGAAGCCACCCTCGGCCACCTCAAGGCGCTGGGGGTGCGCCTGTCCATCGACGATTTCGGTACCGGCTATTCGAGCCTGGCCTACCTCAAGCGCTTCCCGGTCGATCGCCTGAAGATCGACCAGAGCTTCGTTCGCGACATCGCCGAAGACCCGGACGACGCCGCCATTGTGCGGGCCATCATCCAGCTGGGGCGCAGCCTGCGCCTCGAGGTGATTGCCGAGGGCACCGAAACACCCGAGCAGATGGACTTCCTGCGCGACGAAAGATGTACGGCGGCACAGGGCTACCTGTTCAGCCCGCCCCTGCCGGCGGAGGCCGTTACCGAACTGCTGCGCTGGGGCCGCCTGCCGGCGGCACCCCTCCTGGCGGGCTGAAACAAGCCCCCACAAGACCCGCCGCGCGCGCCACGTCGCTGAACCCATGTTGTCGGACTGAAGTCCGACCCACAAAACCCATCTCTATGGGTCGGACTTCAGTCCGGCCAAGCCTGGCTGAACACGTGCGGCCGGCCATTCAATCCGGACACTGCCGGCGCAGCGATGCAAGGTAGACCGGCGCTTCCGGCGAGCCTTCCTGCGGCGCCCAACCGCCCCACTCGCCATCGTCCAGGGGCACGTAGGGGCCGGCCTTGGCCTCCAGAAAAACCGTTCCACTCTCCAGCGCAACAATGCTGTGCCAGACGCCGGGCGGCACGTCATAGCCGATGCAGGCGCCACCGGCAGCGAGAACCCGCGCCTCCAGCACCTGCCCCTCGACGCTGAAAATCAGCGCACCGAGCCGGCCGCGCAGCACGACAAGGGTTTCTGCCTTGGCGCTGTCCAGATGGCAATGAGGCCGCACGTAGGAATCCGGCTCCATGGCCACCAGCAGGCGCTGGGCCGGAGCGTTCAGATCGGTGTGCAGAGTGTGGTGACAGCGCCGCCGCGACGCCGTCCGAGCCTTGTCCACCAGCCCGTCGACCAGGCCGGCATCGAGAAAGATGCCGCTCAAGAGTAGATCACTTCCACCGACTCCGGCGGCAACCACTCGCGCAGGCTTTCGAGCAGGCTGTCATCGGGCCGGATGCGCCAGCCCGCCCCCAGGGGAAAATCAGCTTCCGCGCTGGCATTGCGGTAACGCACACGAATCTGACACTCGCCCTGCCTGAAGGGCGTCAGCAAACTCTCCAGACGCTCGGCAGCGGCCGCGGCACCGCCGGCCTCACCTACTTCACCGTTGAGGCGGATCTGCAGCGCCCGGGCAAAACGGCCACGGGCTTCGCCGAGGGTCATCAGCTTGTCGGCAACGATGCGGTAACCGCCGGAGAAGTCATCGTTGCTGACCTTGGCTTCGACGATCAGCACCTCGTCCACCACGATGCGATGGCGGTTGTTCTCGTAGTTTTCCGAGAACACCGACACCTCCCGCGGGGTCGTGCCGTCGTCGAGCAGTACAAAGGCCACCTTGCCACGGGCGGTCATCTTGGCGCGCACTTCCATCACCACACCGGCCATGGTCACCAGATCGCGGCTCGGCTCGACATGGGTGAGCGTGCGGCGCACGAAACGGCGCACCTCTTCCTTGAAGGCGTTGAACGGATGACCCGACAGGAAGAAGCCGATAGCCAGCTTTTCCTCCTTGAGGCGCTCACGCTCGCCCCACGGACGCACCTTGACGTAGTCGGCCATCGGCGGCGCGGCTTCGCCGGGAATATCGAAGAGACCGCTCTGCATGGCATTGGCGGCGATCTGCTCGGCCGCTTCGATGGCGATACCGACACTGGCCAGCAGCTTGTGGCGGTCGGCGGGTTGCTCCGGCGCGATGGTGTCGAAGGCGCCGGCGCGGATCAGGGCTTCGATGACGCGCCGGTTGGCCATGCGCTTGTCCACGCGGCAGGCGAAGTCGAACAGATCCTTGAAGGGGCCGCCAGCCTCGCGGGCAGCGATGATGGCCCGCACCGCCGGCTCGCCCACGCCCTTCACGGCGCCCAGGCCGTAACGGATGGTCTTGGCGTCGGTGGGCACAAAGCGGTAGTCGGACTGGTTCACGTCCGGCGGCAGCACGACGATCTTGTTGGCGATCGTGTCTTCGTAGAAGATCTTGATCGTATCCGTGTTGTCCAGGTCGGACGACATGGTCGCCGCCATGAAGGCCGAGCAGTGGTAAGCCTTGAGCCAGGCGGTGTGGTAGGTGACCACCGCGTAGGCGGCCGTGTGCGACTTGTTGAAGCCGTACTCGGCAAACTTCGTCATCAGGTCGAAGAGCTGTTCGGCCAGGGCCGGGTCGTAGCCCTTCTGTTTGGCACCGGCGGCGATGATCTCGCGGTGCTTGTTCATCTCCTCGGCCTTCTTCTTGCCCATCGCCCGGCGCAACATGTCGGCGCCGCCCAGCGTGTAGCCGCCGATGATCTGGGAGATCTGCATCACCTGTTCCTGGTACACGATCACCCCGTAGGTGGGCGACAGGCAGGCGGTGAGGTCCGGATGGAAGTAGTCGATGGCCTGCTGGCCCTTTTTGCGCAGGATGAAGTCGTCCACCATGCCGGAACCCAGCGGGCCCGGCCGGTAGAGGGCCAGCACGGCGATGATGTCTTCGAAGCGGTCGGGGGCGAGCTTCTTGAGCAGCTTCTTCATGCCCTCCGATTCCACCTGGAAGATCGCCGTGGTGTTGGCGTCGCGCAGGATCTGGTAGGCGGCCGGGTCTTCGAAACCCAGGCTCATCAGGTCGGGGCGCTTGCCGGTGAGGCGCGCCACATACTCCAGCGCCAGCTCGATAATGGTCAGGTTTCGGAGGCCCAGGAAGTCGAACTTCACTAGGCCCACGGCCTCCACGTCGTCCTTGTCGAACTGCGACACCGGCGTGGCGTCGTCGCCGTCGGCGATGTACAGCGGGCAGAAGTCGGTGAGTTTTCCCGGCGCAATCAGCACGCCGCCGGCGTGCATGCCGACGCCGCGGGTCAGGCCCTCAAGCGGTTCGGCGAGGCTCCACAGTTCCTGGATCGACTCGCCGTCGTTGCCATCGGCCATCAGCTCGTTGATCTGCGGCTCCTGCTCACGGGCGTCGGCCAGCGACAGGGGCTTGTTCTGCACCACCGGAATCAGCTTGGAGAGGCGGTCGCACAGGCCGTAGGGCAAGTCCAGCACGCGGCCCACGTCGCGCACCACGGCCTTCGAGGCCATGGTGCCGAAGGTGGCGATCTGGCTCACCGCGTCGGCGCCGTAGTGGGCGCGCACGTATTCGATGACCTTGTAGCGGTTGTCCTGGCAGAAGTCGATGTCGAAGTCGGGCATCGATACCCGCTCGGGGTTCAGGAAGCGCTCGAACAGCAGGGCGTAGGCCAGCGGGTCGATGTCGGTGATGCGCAGGCTGTAGGCCACCAGCGAACCGGCACCAGAACCCCGCCCCGGGCCCACCGGCACACCGTTGTGCTTGGCCCAGTTGATGAAGTCCGCCACGATCAGGAAGTAGCCCGGAAAGCCCATCTGGATGATGGTGTCGGTCTCGAACTTGAGGCGGTTTTCGTACTCCTCGCGGCGTTGCTCGCGCACCTCCTCCTTCGGGAACAGCTCGGCGAGACGCTCCTCCAGGCCCTTCTTGGCCTCGGCAATCAGGAAGTCGTCGAGGGTCATGCCCTCCGGCGTCGGGAACTGGGGCAGGAAGTTCTTGCCCAGCTGCACGGTCAGCGAGCAGCGGCGGGCGATCTCGATGCTGTTTTCAAGCGCTTCGGGGATGTCGGCAAACAGCGCGCACATCTCGTCCTGGGTCTTGAAATACTGCTGGTCGGTAAAGTCCTTCGGGCGCCGCTTGTCGGACAGCACGTAGCCCTGGGCGATACAGACGCGCGCCTCATGGGCCTTGAAGTCTTCGGGCCGGGTGAACTGGATCGGGTGGGTGGCCACCACCGGCAGGTTCAGCGTGGCGGCAATGTGCAGCGCCTCGCGGATGTAGGCCTCGGTGCCCGGATGGCCGGCGCGCTGGATCTCGATGTAGAAGGCATCCGGAAAGCGCTGCGCCCAGTCGGCGGCCAGCTTTTCGGCGACCAGCGGGTTGCCGTTGGCCAGCGCGTGGGCGATGTCGCCATCCTTCGCGCCGGACAGGCACAGCAGATCGCTGGCGGTTTCGGCGTTGAGCCATTCGCGGCGCAACTCGGCACGGCTGCGGTACTTGTTCTCGATGAAGGCGCGGGTCAGCAGTTCGCACAGCTGGCCGTAGCCCTTGCGGTTCCTGCAGATCAGCAGCACGCGGGTCGGCTTGTCGCGCTCCACGTCGTTGGTGATCCAGCAGTCGACGCCGGCGATGGGCTTGATGCCCTTGCCGCGGGCGCCCTTGTAGAACTTGACCATCCCGAACAGGTTGGCCAGATCGGAAATGCCGAGGGCCGGCATGCCGTCGGCGGCAGCACGGGCGATGGCACTGTCCACCTGCACGATCCCGTCGGAGATCGAGTACTCGGTATGGAGTCGCAGGTGGATGAAACGGGGGGCGTGGGATTCAGACATCCCGCAATTTTACCGCCCGCCGATGGCGGTTTCACCCATCGGCCGAGATTTCTCCGTCCGGCACGTCGAGGCGGGTAACCAGCAACTGGTCGATGCGGTGATTGTCCACGTCCATCACTTCAAAACGGTAGCCGCCAAACTCCACCCGGTCGGTACGCCGGGGGATCTTGCGCAGGTGATACATCATGAAGCCGGCGATGGTTTCGTAGTGCTCGTTGCCGCTGCCGTCGTCGATCTCGAGTACGCGCATCACGTCGGCCGCGGTGGTGGCGCCATCCACCAGCCAGCTGCGCTCGTCGCGGCGCAGGATCTGCTCCTCCTCCACCTGCTCCACATCGTCGCCGACCAGCGCGCGGATGATGTCGTTGAGAGTGATCACGCCGACCACCAGCGCGTATTCGTTGATGATCACCGCGAAGTCTTCGCGCGCCTCGCGAAAGCGCTCGAGCACCTCGCCCAGCGTCAGCGTGTCGGGCAAGGCCAGCAGCGGGTTGATCGGCGCGTCGGCCTTCATCGACAGCGACTGCCCCGCCAGCACCCGGTTGAGCAGATCCTTCGCATCCACGTAGCCGACCACCGTGTCGATGGCCCCGTCGCACACCGGAAAGCGGTTGAAGGGCCGCGTGGTGATCTTCTGGCGGATGCTCTCCTCGCTCTCCTGCAGCGTAAAGAACACCACGCTCTCGCGGGTCGTCATGGCCGACGGAGCACTGCGCGTATCCAGCCCGAAGACGTTCTCGATCAGCGCGTGCTCCTGCTCGGCAAAGCCGCCGGTCAGCGCGCCGGCTTCCACCATGGCGATGATCTCGTCCGGCGTCACCGTTTCATTGCGGGCGGTGGGCAAGCCGAGCAGGCGGAACATCAGGTTGGCCGCTTCGTTGTACAGCCACAACAGCGGGCGCAGCCAGCGGATCAGAAAGCCCATCGGCCCGGCCACCGCCATCGCCATGCGCTCCGGCGCCGCCATGCCGAGGCGCTTGGGCATCAAATCGGCAAACAGGATGAACAGCGAGGTGACCAACGTGAAGGACAACACAAAGGCCACCGTATCCAGGTGCCGGGCCGGCAGCAGCGGCTGCAGCACCCCGGTCAGCCACGGCGAGAAGGCCCCCTCGCCGACGATGCCGCCCATGATCGCCACCGCATTGAGGCCGATCTGTACCAGCGTGAAGAAAGGGCCCGGCTGCGCCTGCAGGGCCAGCACCCGGACGGCGGCGGCATCGCCCTCATCGGCCAGCACCGCCAGGCGCGCCTTGCGTGAAGCGGCGACCGAAATCTCGGACACCGAGAAAAAGGCGCTGATGGCCACCAGCAGCGCAATCAGCAGCATGTTCTGGAAAAAATCCACGTCGCTCTCCGTGCCTTCCGCAGCCTAGCGCCCGGCCGCCTCCATGGACTTGCGCAGACGCATTTGCAGCAGGATGTTGTCGGCCTGCACCTGCAGCGAACGGGAACGCTCGATCCATACCGCCTGGCGGGTCGACAAGGCCTGCGCCAGGGCGTGCAAGGCGTCCCGGCGGGTCGTCGCATAGTGAACCAGTTCGTCGCGCTGCCACTCGACCGCCTCCGGCGCCTGACGCCACGACAACTGGGTGATCTGCTGATCCCAGCGGGGAATGAACTCATGCTCCACCATCTCGAGCGCAGCCGCATCGGTGATCCGGCGCTGGCGCAGGTTTTCCATCAAGGCGGCCTGCTCGCGCAGCAACTCCTGCTCTTCGGTGGAAAACCGCTGGAGTGTCTGCTGGTAGGCCGTGTCGACTTCAAAGGTCCGCGCAACCTGCGGCGTCGCCTGCCAGAAGCCAAAACCGAGCGCCATCGCCAGCAGCACACCACCGCCCGTACGCAGGGACAGCCACTGCACCGGCCGAACGGCGGTCACCGGCGCAGCAAGGGCAGCCCCCAGCACCAGCCCGCCCGCCAGCCCGCCGAGGTGAGCCGCATTGTCGATACCCGGCAACGAAAAGCCGGCAAACAGCGAATAGCCGATGAAACCCAGCGTTGCCGAACGCATTTCGCGGAACACTTCGCCCGGCACCGACCCCCGCTGCAGCAGCAGGTAGGCCAGCAAGGCGCCATACACACCGAAGATCGCTCCCGAGGCCCCCACACTCACCGGCCCCTGCCGCCACCACAGGCTGGCCAGATTGCCGACGAGGCCGGCGCCCACATAAATCAACGCAAAACCGGCCCGCCCGAAAAGGCGCTCGATGATCTGCCCTGCCTGATGCAGGGCAAACATGTTGAGCCCCACATGAAGCAGCCCGCCGTGCAGGAACAGGGCCGTCAGCAGACGCCACTCCTGCCCCTTCTGGACCAATGGCGCGAAATTGCCGCCGGCACGGATCAGCAGATCGGAAGGGATCTGCATCGGGTTCATGGAGACCGCCGCGAGCAGCAGGAAGACCGCCGCATTGACGACAACCAGCCCACGGGTGACATCGGCCCGCTTGACACGGGAGAACAGCAGATTAATGAAAGTATCGTAATTCAAGACGGGGGTGCGGCATCGACAGGCAATGGCGCCGATTATACGCAAGGGGCTGACATCACCTCTTGTCCATCACGCCCGCAACATCGCACCGGTTCGTGAAGGAATGCTGTTCAGACATGCGAACGGGACACAGGAAGAAACATCCCTGCGCTAAAATGCGGCCCTACGCAGACCCCACCCGGGACACCATGATCCACGTCCTCAAACACGTCGAATCCATTACCCAGCACCGGGACCGCACCCTGCTGGAGCTCGGCGTTGCCTCGGCTCTGTTCGAGCTGGTCAAGGCCCGGGAGGTCAATCTCTACAAGGCCGTCATGCACGGCGACGACCACTACCTGTCGCGGGTCACCCACGTGGGCCAGGACGGTGTGCGCTACGTGCAGTCGGAATTCGACGAAGGGGGCGAGGCCGTGCCACTGCACACCCGCCCCGAAATGGTCGCCTGTGTCGAGCAGAGCCAGATCGTCCTGTTCAACGCCATCGAACGCGGCGAGTACGTGCACTGTTTCCCGATCAGCGTAGACCGGCGCGTGCTGGGGGTGCTGGAAGTCACCTGTACGGCGCCCCTCACCGAAGAAGACCTCGGCACCGCCGAAGGCTTTCTGGGCCTGTACCGCAACTACCTGAGCCTGCTGGACTACAGCGAGCGGGACACCCTCACCGGCATGCTCAACCGCAAGACCTTCGACGAGAACCTCGGCAAGATCCTGGCCGGCCTCGCCACAGTCGCCCCGACCGATGCAGACAGTACCGCCGCCCCCCTCCGGCGCCGCCAGCAGGACGACGGCAACCACTGGCTGGCGGTCGTCGATGTAGATCACTTCAAGCGCGTCAACGACCAGTTCGGCCACCTTTACGGCGACGAAGTGCTGCTTCTGCTGGCCCGCATCATGCGCGACAGCTTTCGCCACCAGGACAAGCTGTTCCGCTTCGGCGGCGAGGAATTCGTGGTCATCCTGCGGGCCATGGCCGACGATGAAGTCACCGTTGCCCTCGAACGCTTCCGGGAGGCCGTGGAAAACTACCGCTTCCCCCAGGTCGGACAGGTCACGGTCAGCGTCGGCTACACCTGCATCGACGCCCAGGACACCATCCCCGACATCGTCGGACGCGCCGACGACGCTCTCTACATGGCCAAGGAGAGCGGGCGCAACCAGCTGGCCCACTACGAGAAACTCGTCAGCGAAGGAAAAATCGCCACCCGCGAACAGCCGGACAGCGATATCGAGTTGTTCTGAAAAGTCGGCACGCGTGCCGCCGACTGCCTACTTCGCTGCAGCCTGGGCTGGCAAATCCTTGAGGGCCTGCTTGCGCTCGCCGTCAGCGGCGAAGACCAGCGCCTTCTGCTCATCGCTCAGCAGCACGTTCAAATCCCGCTCCAGAGAGCTGTAAATGCGCGACAGACGGTCGGTCAGGCGTCCCTTGGCCGGAATTGCCCGCAGCACCTGCTCGCGGCTCGCGCCGGTGATGACCATCACCTTATGGACAAAAACCTCCTCGATGCGGCGGGTTTCCGCATGCAGAAAAGCCGACTGCACCGGCGTCAGCACAAGAGGCTGCGGTGCCGCGGGCGGCGCTGCCACAACGGCCCCGGCGAGGGAGAGAGTGAGCGCCACGGCCACAAGGCACGGACGCAGGATAGAGACGTTCATCTTCACGGAATCAGTATGGTCGAACCGGTAGTCCGTCGCGCTTCGAGCTCACGGTGGGCCGTGGCGGCGTCGTGCAACGGGTAGCGCTGGTTGATGGAAAGGCGTACCTGGCCGGACGCCACCACGGAAAAGAGCTCAGCCGCCATGGCCAGCAAGTCGGCGCGGCGGGCCGTATAGGCAAACAGACTGGGCCGGGTCAGGAACAGCGACCCCATCTTGCCGAGCAGGCCCGGATCGAAGGGCGCCACCGGGCCGGAGGCGTTGCCAAAAGTCACCATCATGCCCAGCGGGCGCAGGCACGCGAGGGAATCCATGAAAGTGTCCTTGCCGATGGAATCGTAAACCACCGCCACCCCTTCGCCGCCGGTAATTTCACGCACCCGCGTGGAAACCGTCTCGCGGGTATACACAATGGTGTGGTCACAGCCGTGCAGACGGGCCAGCTCGGCCTTCTCGTCGGAACCCACGGTACCGATCACCGTTGCCCCGAGGGCCTTGGCCCACTGGCAGACAATCAGGCCGACACCGCCGGCAGCGGCGTGAATCAGGATGGTGTCGCCGGGCTGCACGCGGTAGGTACGGCGCAGCAGGTACTGGGCGGTAAGGCCCTGCAGCATCATCGCCGCGCCCTGCTCGAAGGACAGCGCGTCGGGCAGCCTCACCAGCCGGTCGGCAGGAATGTTGCGAATTTCGGAATAAGCGCCCAGCGGGCCACCGGCATAGGCCACCCGGTCGCCCGGAGCCAGATCGGACACGCCCTCGCCCACCGCGTCGACCACGCCGGCCGCTTCGAGGCCGATTCCGGAAGGCAGCGGCACCGGGTAGAGCCCGGAGCGATGATAGGTGTCGATGTAGTTGAGACCAACCGCGTGATGACGGAGACGCACCTCGCCGGCAGCGGGCGCCGGCACCTCGGCCTCGACCCATTGCAGGACTTCGGGGCCACCGGTACGTTCAAAGCGGATCAGACGGGACATGCAGCACCTCGCGGGCATCGATCAGGCGACGATTGTACCGGAGGGTGTGAGGTGAAGCGTCGGACTGAAGTCCGACCCACAGAATGCAGACTCTCCCTGTGGGTCGGACTTCAGTCCGACAAGGCGGTCAATCAGACCGGCAGTTCTTCGCGTTGCTCGAGCGCATCAACCACCGCCAGGGCGGTGATGTTGACCAGCCGGCGCACCGAGGCGGACGGGGTCAGGATGTGCACCGCGCGGGCCGGTCCGAGGAGGATCGGGCCGACGGAAACGCCGTCGCCGCTGGCAACCTTGAGCAGGTTGAAGGCGATGTTGGCCGCATCGAGGTTGGGCATGACCAGCAGGTTGGCTTCGCCGGTGAGGGTCGAATCCGGGTGCAGGTGCTCGCGGATCTCGGTCGACAGGGCCGAGTCACCGTGCATTTCACCATCGCACTGCAGATCCGGCGCCTTCAGACGCAGGATGTCGCGGGCTTCGCGCATCTTCGTGGAAGACGTGCTGCGGGCGCTGCCGAAGTTGGAGTGCGACAGCAGGGCGACCTTCGGCTCGATGCCGAAACGCTTCATCTCTTCGGCCGCCATCATGGCGATCTCGGCGGTTTCGTCGGCCGTCGGCAACTCGTTCACGTAGGTGTCGGTGATCGCCAGGATGCGCTGGGGCAGCAGCAGCACGTTCATCGCGGCGTACAGCGTGGCGCCGCGCTTCAGGCCGATGAGGTTCTGCACGTGACGGAAGTGGCTGTCGTAGGAGCCGGTGGTGCCGCAGATCAGCGCATCGGCGTCACCGCGACGCAGCAGCATGCAGCCGATCAGGGTGGTGTCGCTGCGCATCGCCTCGCGGGCGGAGTCCGGCGTCACGCCATCCCGGCCCATCAAACGGTAATACTCATGCGACAGCTCACGGTAACGGCTGTCGGACTCGGTGTTCACCACATCGAAATCGCGGCCGGCCACCAGGTTGAGGCCGAACTTCTCGATGCGCATGTCGATCACCGCCGGGCGACCGATGAGGATCGGGCGGGCCAGCTTCTCGTCAACCACCGCACGCACCGCGCGCAGCACGCGCTCGCTCTCGCCTTCCGCGTAGAGGACGCGCTTCTTGTCCTCGGGAATGGCCTTGGCCTTGGTGAACACCGGCTTCATGATGATGCCGGACTGGTACACAAACTCGTTGAGGCTCTGGACGTAGGCGTCCATGTCGATCGGGCGGGTTGCCACGCCGGAATCGATGGCGGCCTGGGCCACGGCCGGGGCGATCTTGACGATCAGGCGCGGATCGAAGGGCTTCGGGATCAGGTAGTTCGGGCCGAAGGACAGGTCGGCGCCGCCGTAGGCCTGGGCCACCACGTCGGACTGCTCGGCTTCGGCCAGTTCGGCAATCGCCTTCACGCAGGCCAGCTTCATTTCTTCGTTGATCTTGGTGGCGCCCACGTCAAGCGCGCCACGGAAGATGAACGGGAAGCACAGCACGTTGTTCACCTGGTTCGGATAATCCGAACGGCCGGTGGCGATGATCGCGTCGGAACGCACTTCCTTGACCAGCTCCGGCATGATTTCCGGCGTCGGGTTGGCCAGCGCGAAGATCAGCGGCTTGTCGGCCATGGTCTTGACCATGTCCTGCTTGACCACGCCGGCAGCCGACAGGCCGAGGAACACGTCGGCACCAACCATGGCATCAGCCAGGCTGCGGCAGTCGGTCTTCTGGGCGTAACGCGCCTTGGTCGGCTCCATGTTTTCTTCACGGCCGACGTAGATCACACCCTTGGAATCGCACACGAAGACGTTCTCGCGGCTGATACCGAGGCTGCACCACAGCTCGAGGCAGGCAATGGCGGCAGCGCCGGCGCCCGACACCACGACCTTGACCTTGTCGATATCCTTGCCGACGACCTTCAGGCCGTTGAGCATGGCGGCGGCGGAGATGATGGCGGTGCCGTGCTGGTCGTCGTGGAAGACCGGAATGTTCATGCGCTCGCGGAGCTTCTTCTCGATGTAGAAGCACTCGGGCGCCTTGATGTCTTCGAGGTTCACGCCACCGAGGGTCGGCTCGAGGGCGGCGATCATGTCGATCAGCTTGTCCGGGTCGTTCTCGGCCAACTCGATATCGAAGACGTCGATGTTGGCGAACTTCTTGAACAGGCAGGCCTTGCCTTCCATGACCGGCTTGGACGCCAGCGGGCCGATGTTGCCGAGGCCGAGCACTGCCGTGCCATTGGTGATCACGGCCACCAGGTTGCCGCGGGAGGTGTATTCCTGCGCGTCGGCCGGATTGGCCACAATCGCGTCACAAGCCGCAGCCACGCCGGGCGAGTAGGCCAGCGCCAGATCGCGCTGATTGGTCAAACCCTTGGTCGGAACCACCGAAATCTTGCCGCGCGTGGGGCTGCGGTGATAGTCGAGGGCGGCGGCGATGAAATCCTTGTCCATGTTCTCTCTTCTCTCAAAACGGCTGAAACGCACTTCGCCCTGGAACCAGCCGCAAGGCCGATGGCGAGGGGAAGAGCGATAGTCTGTGCCTGAAGCCTGAAATTTTCCTGGATACCCGGAAACGGGCATGTGCCTTATATGACGGCCGTGCGACTAACCCTGTGCTTCGCATGACCGGAGTTTCGCCACCGGGAGGAGGCAACGAAGACTTCGTGTTATTTGAATAAGAGTTTACCCGACCCACGGCGTTTGCGCACCCTCGGCAATTACGGATGACAGCCCAATGCGTGGCACAATCGCGCGCATTCCGACATGCATGACCAAAGACAGGGGACAAAAAAGATGCGACGCGTGGTGTTCAACCAGAAGGGCGGCGTGGGCAAATCCACCATTACCTGCAACCTGGCGGCGATCAGTGCCCACCAGGGCCTGCGCACGCTGGTGGTGGATCTGGACCCGCAGGGCAACTCCACCCACTACCTGATGGGCGACGCGGCCGACAACGTGGACGACACCCTCGCCGGCTTCTTCAACCAGACCCTGTCCTTCAACTTCAACCCCAAAAAGACCGCCGAGTTCGTGCATGAAACGCCCTTCCCCGGGCTGTCGATCATGCCCTCGCACCCCAACCTGGAAGAACTGCAGGGCAAGCTGGAGTCGCGCTACAAGATCTTCAAGCTGCGCGACGCACTGGATGAACTGGAAGACGACTTCGACGCCATCTTCATCGACACCCCGCCGGCGCTCAACTTCTACACCCGCTCGGCGCTGATCGCCACCCAGTTGTGCCTGATTCCCTTCGACTGCGATGACTTCTCACGCCGCGCGCTGTACTCACTGATGCAGAACGTCGAAGAGATCAAGGCCGACCACAACCGCAAGCTGGAAGTGGAAGGCATCGTCGTCAACCAGTTCCAGCCTCGCGCCAGCCTGCCGCAAAAACTCGTCCAGGAACTCCTCGACGAAGGCCTGCCGATCTTCAAGACCTATCTGTCCAGCTCGATCAAGATCCGCGAAAGCCACGAACAGGCCAAGCCGATGATCCACCTCGACCCCAAGCACAAGCTCGCCCAGGAATTCTCCGCCCTGCACGACGAACTGCGCAAAAGCTAAGCCCCCCGTGGGTCGGACTTCAGTCCGACTGCGCACGCTCAGCCCGTGTTGCGCATACTTAACCCGTGTTGTCGGACTGAAGTCCGACCCACAAAGTCAGCACTCCTGGATCAGCCTGCGGCAAGCGCTGGGCCAGCCATTTCCGGCGCGACACGGGGAATAGCGCCCTTCCCCCGTGGGTCGGACTTCAGTCCGACTGCACACGCCCGGCCCGTGTTGCGCATACTTAACCCGTGTTGTCGGACTGAAGTCCGACCCACAAAGTCAGCACTCCTGGATCAGCCTGCGGCAAGCGCTGGGCCAGCCATTTCCGGCGCGACACGGGGAATAGCGCCCTTCCCCCGTGGGTCGGACTTCAGTCCGACTGCGCACGCCTGGCCCGTGCTGCGCATACTTAACCCGTGTTGTCGGACTGAAGTCCGACCCACAAAGTCAGCACTCCTGGATCAGCCTGCGGCAAGCGCTGGGCCAGCCATTTCCGGCGCGACACGGGGAATAGCGCCCTTCCCCCGTGGGTCGGACTTCAGTCCGACTGCGCACGCTCAGCCCGTGCTGCGCATACTTAACCCGTGTTGTCGGACTGAAGTCCGACCCACAGGAGGATCATCCGCTCACTGGGGTGAGTTTTGCGACGGCCAGCATCAGCCACTTGGTGCCGGCATCGGCGCCGAACTTCACCTGGACGCGGGCATCGTTGCCGCTGCCTTCGGCGGCGACGATGACGCCGTCACCGAAGCGTGCGTGGGTCACGTTCTGGCCAATCGACAAGCCGCCCAGATCCCGCGAGCGCAGCAGCGGAGGGGGCGGCATGCTCGGCATGGCCTGCTTCGACGAGTTCGGGCTGAAGTAACGGGCCGACGGTTCCGACACGAAGCTGCGCCGGGGTGACGGCGGCGTCAGCCACTTCGTCAGCCCCTCGGGGATTTCCTCCAGGAAGCGCGAGCGCAGGTTGTAGCGAACCTGGCCGTGAAGCATGCGGCTCTGCGTGAAGGACAAATACAGGCGATGACGCGCGCGCGTGACCGCCACGTACATCAGGCGCCGCTCCTCCTCCAGCCCGTCCTCGGCCTGGGCGCTGTTCTCATGGGGGAACAGCCCCTCCTCCAGCCCCGACAGAAATACCACGTCGAACTCCAGCCCCTTGGCCGCATGGACGGTCATCAACTGCACCGCCTCCATGCCCGGGTCGGCCTGATGGTCGCCCGCCTCCAGCGACGCATGGGCCAGAAACTCGGCCAGCACCGAGTTCATCTCGACCACCGGCTCGTCCGGTAACTGGCCGGCGCCCGCTTCGGTACTGAAGTTAACCGCCGCGTTGATCAGTTCGTCCAGGTTCTCCAGACGCTCCTGGCCTTCCTTCTCGGCCTGATAATGCGCACGCAGACCCGATACCTCGATCACATGCGCCACCACCTCGTAGAGCGGCAGACTCGCCGTCTCCTTGCGCAGGCGCTCGATCAGCATCACGAACTGGGCCAGCGCCGTGCCCGGCTTGCCCGACAGGTGCGGCACCGTCTGGTACAGCGGCGTATTGAAAACCCGCGACGCGTCCACCAGGGCTTCAATTGAACGGGCGCCGATGCCGCGGGTCGGGAAGTTCACCACCCGGTTGAAGGCCGTGTCGTCGTCCGGATTGTTGATCAGGCGCAGGTAAGCCAGCGCGTGCTTCACTTCCTGACGCTCGAAGAAGCGCAGCCCGCCATACACCCGATAGGCCACCCCGCTGGAAAACAGCTGATGCTCCAGCACGCGCGACTGGGCGTTGGAGCGGTAGAGCAGCGCGATGTTCGCCCGGCTCGTCCCCTCCCGCACCAGCGACTGGATCTCCTCGACGATCCAGCGCGCCTCGTCGGTGTCGGTGAAAGCCTCGTAGACGCGGATTGGCTCACCGGCGCCGCGGTCGGTCCATAAACTTTTGCCGAGACGCTTGCTGTTGTTGGCGATCAGCGCGTTGGCCGCATCCAGGATGTTGCCGTGGGAGCGGTAATTCTGCTCCAGGCGGATCACGCTGCTCACCTTGTACTCACGCTCGAAGTCACGCATGTTGCCGATCTCGGCGCCCCGGAAGCCGTAGATCGACTGGTCGTCGTCGCCCACGCAGAACAGGCTCGCCCCACCTTCATGCCCGCCGTCGGCCAGCAAGCTCAGCCAGCGGTACTGGAGCACGTTCGTATCCTGGAACTCATCCACCAGGATATGGCGGAAACGGGCCTGGTAATGCCGGCGAATCGGCTCGTTGCGCTGAAGCAATTCATAGCTGCGCAGCAGCAATTCAGGGAAATCCACAACTGCCTCACGCTGGCACTGTGCTTCATACTCTGCGTAAAGCTCGACCCGGCGCTTCGTGAAATCATCCCAGGCCTCGACGGCAGCAGGCCTCAAGCCCGCCTCCTTCTTGCCGTTGATGAAGTGCTGCAACTCACGTGGCGGAAATTTTTCATCATCCACATTGAGCGTCTTCAACAAACGCTTGATCGACGCAAGCTGATCGCCCGAATCCAGAATCTGGAACAGCTGGGGCAACCCGGCATCCCGGTGATGGGCGCGCAGGAAGCGGTTGCACAGTCCGTGGAAAGTACCAATCCACATGCCCCGCGTGTTGATCGGAAACATCGCCGACAGGCGCGTCACCATCTCTTTGGCGGCCTTGTTGGTAAAGGTCACCGCGAGGATGCCCTGGGGGCTGCAAAAGCCGCTCTGGATCAGCCAGGCAATCCGCGTGGTCAACACCCGGGTCTTCCCGGAGCCGGCGCCGGCGAGAATCAGGGCGTGCTGAGGCGGCAGCGTTACCGCGGCAAGCTGTTCAGGATTGAGGTTGTCGAGAAGCTGGGACATGGATCGGTACGGTGTGCGGCGAAGCGCGCCATTCTACCGCCCGGGGCAGGAATCTCCCCGTTCCCGTGGGTCGGACTTCAGTCCGACAACACGGTCTGAAAGTGCGCTGTCGGACTGAAGTCCGACCCACGAAAGGGGTGTTGCAAAGCCCCGACAGTCCGTGACGGAATACTTGAAACAAAACGAAATGGCGCTTGCAGTCACCGAAGCAAGTACCTAAACTGACATTGTGCAATGCAACAAACAAACACCCAGAGGGCTGCCGGATCTTTGTTAATAAAGGTAAAACGCTGAAATTATTGATATTGCAGCGCACCACAAGACTGCCGTACGAGCAGTCGCGACAAGCAGCCCCGTTTGTTTGATGCCCCAAATACAGGAGTAACAGCGATGAAAGCACCGAAACTATTACCGTGGTACGCCCGCAAGGCGGGCGTCTCCGTAGAACGCGCCGAAGCCCTCTGGCGCAAGGCCCTCCGTGAAGCCACCGCCGACACCGGCTGGGTGGGCACATCCGAATACTGGGGCGTCGCCGAAGCCCGCTTTCTCGAACTGCTGAAGGAAGAGCAAAGCACCCTCTGTGCGCCGCACGTCGAAGGTTTCATGCGCAGCCAGCACCGCATGGGCCTCCTGCCCCTGCTGGCCGCCGAGCAAATGTTTACCGCAATGGCCGCCAATTGGCAGCGTTTTTGCAACCAGATGAGCAAAGCGGCCTGATAACGCCGCCGCCAGCCCCCTGACGGGCCGGCCCAAACGAGTTTTTCTCCCTCCTCTCCCTCGTGGAGATTTGACGGCGTCTGTCGAAAGGCAGACGCCGCTTTTTTTCGTCCATTTTTCAGCCCCCTTGTGGGTCGGACTTCAGTCCGACAGCGCGCGTTCAGCCTCCGCGTCGGACTGAAGTCCGATCCACAGGGGGCTGGATCCAGATGGCGTCCCAGAGGGGATGATCGGCGATGCGCGGCACCAAGCCGGCGCGCAGGGGGTTGGCGATGAGGTAGCGGGCAGCGCTGAGGAGGTCTTCATCCTTGCGCAAGGCGCGATCATGGAAACCGGGCTGCCAGACGGGGCCACGGCTTGCGCGGGCGGCATTGAGTGCCCGGGCGCTGCGGCCCTTGAAGCGCTGCATCAACTGATCAAGCGACAAGCCTTCCGGCAACTGGACCAGCCAATGCACATGATCCGGCATGACGACCCACGCCAGGGACAGGCCGGGGTGCGCGAGGGCGAGCGTGTGGAACACCCCGGCGACCTGCCGCCCAAGCTGAAAATCCTCAAACCAGGGGGTGCGGCCCCAGGTTACGGCGGTGAGAAAGTAGATCTGGCCCGGAATCGATACACGGCCTTTGCGGAGGTCGTTGTAGGGCATGGGGAGGGGGAGCGGGAAATTGGATTGGCATTATTTTAGCGCGAGTTGTCGGGCTGAAGTCCGACCCACAGGGGGTGTTTTGGGCATTTTGTCGGGCTGAAGGCTGGCCCACGGGGGATGTTGTGGGTCGGACTTTAGTCCGACAACCCGCGCGGAACCTCTGCGTCACACTTCAGTCCGACCCACGGGCCGCTATGCCCGGTCGAAAGCCGGCAAGCTCCTGCTGCTATAATCCACCGCTTTGCATCTGCCCTCTGGAGTTTAATGTGCTGATTTCCAATGCCTTTGCCCAAGCCGCCCCGGCTGCTGCGCAAGATCCGCTGTCTGGCCTGACCAGCATGCTGCCGATGGTGTTCGTGTTCGTCGTGCTGTATTTCATGATGATCCGGCCGCAAATGAAGCGTGCCAAAGAACACAAGGCCCTGCTCGAAGGTCTGCAAAAGAACGACGAAGTGCTGACCCAGGGCGGCATCGTCGGGAAGGTTGTGCAGATCAGCGACAGCTACGTGCACATCGAAGTCTCCCCCAACACCCAGATCATCGTCCAGAAGCAGGCCATCGGCACCGTGCTGCCGAAGGGCACCCTCAAGTCGATCTGATCCGGCTCGCGGCCGGGGCGCCTCTGCCCTGGCCGTCCCAATGTCGCCGCGCCTGTCTCCCTTCCTTTCCGCCCGACCATGAACCGCTACCCTCTCTGGAAAAATATCCTCATCGGCATCGTCATGCTGTGGGGACTGATCTACACCCTGCCGAATTTCTACGGGGAGGTGCCGGCCGTCCAGGTCTCCAGCGGCAAGGCCACCCTCAAGATCGACGCTGCCGCCACCACCCGGCGCCTGGAAGAAAGCCTGAGCACCGCCGGCATCCAGCACGACGGCCTGTTTGCCGACCTCACCAGTGTGCGGGCGCGCTTTCGCGACACCGACACCCAGCTGAAGGCCAAGGACGCCATCGAAAAGGCCTTCAACCCGGATGCCACCGACCCCTCCTACGTGGTCGCCCTCAACCTGCTGTCGGCCAGCCCGCAATGGCTCACCAACATCGGCGCACTGCCCATGTACCTGGGGCTCGACCTGCGCGGCGGGGTGCACTTCCTGCTGCAAGTGGACATGAAGGGCGCCGTCACCAAGCGCCTCGACGCCACCACCGGCGATCTGCGCACCCTCATGCGCGACAAGAACGTACGCCACGCCGGCATCAGCCGTGAAGGCCAGAGCGTCGTGATCCGCTTCCGTGACGTGGAAAGCCAGGCCCGCGGCCGCGCCGTCATCAGCACCAGCAGCAACGACCTGCAACTGGTCGAAGGCCAGGACGGCGCCGACTTCAAGATCACCGCCACCCTGACCCCGATGGCCCAGAAGACCATCCAGGAATTCGCCATCAAGCAGAACATCACCACCCTGCACAACCGGATCAACGAACTCGGCGTGGCCGAACCCGTCATCCAGCAGCAGGGGCTCGACCGCATCGTCGTGCAACTGCCCGGCGTGCAGGACGTCGCCAAGGCCAAGGACATCCTCGGCCGCACCGCCACCCTCGAAATCCGCATGGTGGACGAAACCCCCGGCGCCCTCGAAGCCGCCATGACCGGCGCCATTCCGGCCGGCACCGAGCTCTACAACGAGCGCGGCGGCCGCCCGCTGCTGGTCAAGAAGCAGGTCGTGCTGACCGGCGAACGCCTCACCGACGCCCAGCCCGGCTTCGACGGCCAGACCCAGGAAGCCGCCGTGCACCTCACCCTCGATGCCGCCGGTGCGCGCATCTTCAAGGACGTGACCCGCGAGAACATCAACAAGCGCATGGCCATCCTGCTCATCGAGAAGGGCAAGGGCGAAGTCGTTACCGCCCCGGTCATCCGCGGTGAAATCGGCGGCGGTCGCGTGCAGATCTCCGGCCGCATGAGTTCCGAAGAAGCCACCGACACCGCCCTGCTGCTGCGCGCCGGCTCGCTGGCCGCACCGATGGAAATCATCGAGGAACGCACCATCGGCCCGAGCCTGGGCGCCGAGAACATCAGCAAGGGCTTCCACTCCACCCTGTGGGGCTTCGTCGCCATCGGCGTCTTCATGTGCCTCTACTACATGCTGTTTGGCCTGGTATCGGTGATTGCACTGGCCTCCAACCTGCTGTTGCTGGTGGCCCTGCTGTCGCTGCTGCAAGCCACGCTGACCCTGCCCGGCATCGCCGCCATCGCGCTGACCCTCGGCATGGCCATCGACGCCAACGTGCTCATCAACGAGCGCATCCGCGAAGAACTGCGCAACGGCTCCAGCCCGCAGGCCGCCATCGCAACCGGCTACGACCGGGCCTTCGACACCATTCTCGACTCCAACGTCACCACCCTGATCGCCGGTGTCGCCCTGCTCGTCTTCGGCTCCGGCCCTGTGCGCGGTTTCGCGGTGGTGCATTGCCTCGGCATCCTCACCTCCATGTTCAGCGCCATCCTCGTCTCGCGCGGCCTCGTCAACCTGATCTACGGCAGGAAGCGCAAGCTCGAAAAACTGGCCATCGGGCAGATCTGGAAAGCCGACGCCAACTGATACCACTCCCCGTGGGTCGGACTTCAGTCCGACAACGCGGGCTGAACGTGGGATGTCGGACTGAAGTCCGACCCACCAAGGCCTCCCGACCCACAGATATCCACTCTTATTTGAACAGTCACTGCCATGGAATTTTTCCGAATCCGCAAAGACATCCCGTTCATGAAGCATGCGCTGGTGTTCAACGTCATCTCGTTGGTCACCTTCCTGCTGGCGGTGTTCTTCCTTGCCACCAAGGGGCTGCATTTCAGCGTCGAATTTACCGGCGGCACGCTGATGGAAGTCAGCTACACCGAAGCCCCGCAGCTCGAAAAGATTCGCGACAGCCTCGGCAAGGAAGGCTACCAGGACGCCCAGGTGCAGAACTTCGGCAGCGCCCGCGACGTGCTCATCCGCCTGCCCAACCGGGAAGGCATGGAAACCGGCAAAGTCAGCGAAAAAGTCATGGCCAGCCTCAACGCCCTGGAAGGCCCCAAGCCCGAAATGCGCCGCGTCGAATTTGTCGGCCCGCAAGTCGGCAAGGAACTCGCCTCCGACGGCGCCATGGCCCTGCTGCTGGTCATCGGCGGCATCGTGCTGTACCTGGCGATGCGCTTCGAATGGCGCTTTGCCGTGTCGGCCATCATCGCCAACCTGCACGACGTGATCATCATCCTGGGCTTCTTCGCCCTGTTCCAGTGGGAATTCTCGCTGCCCGTACTGGCCGCCACCCTCGCCGTGCTCGGCTACTCGGTGAACGAATCGGTAGTGGTCTTCGACCGCGTCCGTGAAACCTTCAAGAAAAAGCGCGGCCTGACCACCCCCCAGGTGCTCGACCATGCCATCACCAGCACCATCAGCCGCACCATCATCACCCACGGCTCCACCCAGATCATGGTGCTGTCGATGCTGCTGTTCGGCGGCGAAACCCTGTACTACTTCTCCCTGGCCCTGACCATCGGCATCTGCTTCGGCATCTACTCCTCCGTGCTGGTCGCCAGCCCGCTCGTCATGTGGCTCGGCGTATCCCGCGAGCAGTTCATGCAAGTGAAGAAGGAAAAGCAGGAAATTGTTGTTTGAAGCTTGAAGCTTGAACAGCACAAGGGGCTGCCATCTGGCAGCCCCTTTTCATTTTGTGGATCGGTGCGCGTTGTGTGGGTCGGACTTCAGTCCGACAGCGCAGGTTCGGCGGGGGGAGTCGGACTGAAGTCCGACCCACGGGGACGGGGTGGGTTTTGTGGGTCGGACTTCAGTCCGACGGCGCGGGCTCG
>NZ_SDKK01000001.1:0-1201 GCF_008107625.1 Zoogloea oleivorans | reverse complement strand
CCGACGGCGCGGGCTCGGCGTGCAGGGAATAGCCAGTGCTGCGCCCTCCTCCAGGTGCTTTGTGCAGGATGCCGAGGGCAATCAGTTCGTTGATGTCGCGCAGCGCGGTGTCGGGCGAGCACTTGGCAATGGCGGCCCATTTGCTGCTGGTGAGCTTGCCGTCGAAGCCATCGAGCAGGCGATTGAGCAACTTTGACTGGCGCCCGTTGAGCGGCGTGCCCGCCCAGCGCTGCCAGAAGTGCGCCTTCATCAGCACCGCATCCAGCGTGTGCTGGGCGCTATCGACGGCGCTCAGCAGCATCTCCAGAAACCACGCCAACCAGGCCGTGACGTCCAGCGTCGCCTTCTGGGTGCGCTCCAGAATGGCGTAATAGTCCTTGCGCTCCCGCTGGATCTGCGCCGACAGGCTGTAAAAGCGCTGCGGACTGCCATCGGCCCGGGCCAGCAGCCAGTCGCCAACCGCGCGGGCGATGCGGCCATTGCCGTCATCGAAAGGGTGCAGCGTCACGAACCACAGATGGGCCAGCCCGGCCTTGAGCAACAGAGGCTCGGGCGTAGTGCCGTTGGCCCATGCCAGAAAGCGGGCAATCTCGGCCGGCAGCCGGGCGGCCGGCGGTGCTTCGTAATGGACATGCTGACGCTGAATGGGGCCGGAAACCACCTGCATCGGGCCATTGGCATCGTCCCGCCAGGCACCCACACGGATGGGCGAAAGGCCGCTATAGCCCGTGGGAAACAAAGCCGCGTGCCAGCCGAACAAACGCGCCTCGGTGAGTGCCGCATCACCCCGTCCGGTGGCGTCCAGCACCATCTCGACCACGCCCTCGACGTGACGGTCGGCCGGCGCAAGGGCGCCAATATCCACTCCGAGCCGACGCGCAATGGATGAACGTACCGACTCCACCTTGAGCTGTTCGCCTTCGATCTCGCTGGTCTTGACGACGTCTTCGGTGAGGGCCGCCAGACTGGCCTGATCACGCAAGGCCAGGCCCACATCGGCCAGACGCCCAAGCAACCGCCCCTGCGCGTGACTGACCTTGATCAAGGGATCAGTAAGCGCCGCCAAGTCATAACGCCAGGCAGGCCAGTCGGACTCCTGCCACAGATACCGCTTATCTCCGCTTTCCATACGGAGATTGTGCAGGGCAATCTCCGCAGCAGCAAGCTGCCGAGCCAGACGAGGTTGTGGGTCGGACTTTAG
>NZ_SDKK01000068.1 GCF_008107625.1 Zoogloea oleivorans | reverse complement strand
GCGGCCGGCGTGCTGGCCCTGGCGGCGGGCTGCTCCTCGCTCACGCCGGCCAGGCTCAGCAGGTACTGGGTGGCCGTGTCGAGCCCTTCCAGCACCATCCAGATCGCCTTGAAGGGGTCGGTGATGCCTTCCCACACGCCGACCGCAAAGCCTTTGACGAAGCCGATCAGGAAGGCCGGGCTGGCCCCGCTGATGACCTTGGCGATCTTGTCCGAAACCTGTTCCTTGACCTTGTCGCTGGCTGCCCGCAGGGTGCCGAGGAAGGCCATCACGCCGGGTTTGAGGAGCGGCCACAGCACGCCGAAGGTAGGCACCTCGGGGATGGCCTTGAGGGCGGCGATGGCGATGTCGAGAAGGAAGTTGAGGATCGGGATCTTCACGCAGGCCGGCAGCGCCCGCCACGCCCAGCCGGCGAAGATCACCGGGATCAGTACCGGGCTGGCGATGGCCAGGATCAGGCTGCTGATGACTTCCTTGTAGGGCGCCAGAAAGTCGGCAATCTTCGTGGCCGCCGCCTCAATGGCGGCGAGGGCGTCGCGGGCGCCTTTCTTGATGTCGGCGACCAGGGTCTTGAGGCTCTTCTTGGCTTCGTCGAACAGCGCGTGGGCGTAGCCGATGAGGGGCAGGCCGGTGATCGCACCGACCACATCCAGCACGCCGTCGGCCAGCGTCGAAACCTTTTCCGACAGCCAGTCGAGCCCGCCCTGGAGCACGCCCTTGAAACCCGCCACGCCGCCGGTCAGGCTTTCCAGCATGCCGCGGATGTCTTCCGGTGCCTCGCGGATCTTGGCCGGGTCGAGGCCGTTTTCCCACACCCACTGGGCGGCCTTCACGAGCTTCGGGCCGTACTTGACGATGGCGTGGATCTGGCCCATCGGCATCAGCAGCGACAGCGCACCGCCGATTTTCTTGAGCGGCGCGATCACCGGTGCCATGGTGGTCTTGATGCCCTCCCAGATGTCGCTGCCGACGCCCTTGATGTAGCTCCACACCCCGTCCTCGCTGCTGCCGTCGAAGCCCAGTGTTTCGGTGAGCGTGTCCCAGGCGGCACCGAGGGCTTCCTTGGCGCTGCTGATCCAGCCGGACACCGTGGAGGCGACTTTCTTGAGCACCGTCCAGGCGCCCGAAACCTGCTTGGCGATGTTGTCGAAGACGGGCTCGGCGACGAACTTGAGGGCCTTGCCGACAAAGTCCCAGGCCTTGGTCAGGGTCTTGGTGAAGGTCTTGACGACCGGGTTGTCGATCAGGCCGGTGACGAAGCCGGTGAGCTTCTCCATGATGCCGGTGAAGGCTGCGCAGGCCTTGCCTTCGCCCTTCAGCAGATCCTTGGCGAAAGTGGCGGCCTCGCCCAGCCAGCCGGACACGCCATCCACCAGTTCGCCGAGGCTGAAGCCGCCGAGGGCTGCCGGCAGGTGGGCGTCGAGCGCCGCGTTGATTTTGCGCGTGGCGAAGTTGAGCGGCCCTTCGTCAATGATGTCGGCGACCTGCGGCGCGACCTTGCGCAGCAGCTTCATCAACTGGTCGCCGGCGAACTTGCCCGCGGCCTTTGTTCCCGAAGCCACCGCGCTGCCGGCGTCGTCGAGACGCGCAGCCCCCCAGCTGAGGGCCTGGTCGAGGGCGTCTTCTTCCTTGCGCTGGATGGGGGCGCCGGGGCCGGTGTGCAGCTGGACTGGCGGGCCGGCATCGCCGGGGGCGTCGGTGCCGCAGTCGTCTCCCGCGCTGCCGGGAGTGTTGCCGCCATCGGCAGCGTCGCCGCCGCCTCCTTCCTGCACATCGATGGCTGGTGTGTGGGTTTGGGCGTCGTCGTCGGCCGGCCGGTGCTCGGTGCTGCCGGGGGCCTGCCGGGCAATCACCGTGGCGCTGCTTTGCTGCAGGACGTGGGTGACTTCATGGGCCATCAGGCCCAGATCTTCAGGTCGTTCGCGGGCGCTCAGCCAGATGTGTTGGCCATGGGTGAAGGCCCGGGCGCCGAGTTGCCGGGCCAGGCCATGGGCAGTCGGCCCGGTGTGCACCTGCACCTTGCCGAGATCGGCGCCCAGGCTGTCTTCAAGGCGCGTACGCAGGCTCCCCGGCAGGCCGCTGACGACATCGCCGCCGGCCGGCGCGCTGTGCCCCGGGTCGCCGGTGCGTCGGCGGATGGGGCTGGGGGGGGCGGCGGGGGCCGCTTCGGCCTCGAGCAGTTTGTCGGCGCAGTTGGCGCACAGGCGCTGGAAGCGTGGTGTGGCGCTGGCCCGCCGGGCCGGTGCGACCGGCTTGCCGCGCTGTATGGCGCTGGCGACCGCGTCGGCCTCGCGCTCGAAGGCATCGTCCGGCGGGCCGACCTGCAGCCTGGCCTGCGCGCCACCCAGAAAGCGCGGCAGGCCGGCGTCCAAGGTGACTTCGGCGGTGCAGCAGTCGCCGCCAGGATGGGGCCTGGCCGGCGCGGTTTCGGGGCCGCGGGAGGCCGTCGCGTGGCCGACGGCGTTCATCAGGGCGGCTCCCGCAGCAGACCGTGGGGTGGCTGCTTGCCCAGTTTCCGGCATTCGGCCACCACCCCCGCCACGATGTCGGCGTAGTTGATCGGCCGGCTTTCGGTGCGGGCGCTCACCGCCGCGACGAGCACGGCGTTGCGGATGTGGCCGCCGGCCAGATCGCAGGCGGCGGCGAGGCGGTTGATGTCGGCGAGGGGCAGGGCGTGGCCGTCGCCCAGGTGGGCCAGCCACAGGGCCCGCCGCTCGTCCGGCGCCGGCAGGGGGAACTCGATGATGGCGTCGAGGCGCCGGGTGAAGGCGCTGTCGAAGCGCGCCCGGCTGTTGCTGGTCAGGATGGTGATGCCCTCGAAGGACTCGATGCGCTGCAGCAGATAGTTGGTCTGGGCGTTGGCGTAGCGGTCGTTGGCGTCCTTGACCTCGGTGCGCTTGCCGAACAGGGCATCGGCTTCGTCGAACATCAGCACCACCTCGGCGTGCTCGGCGCGGGCGAACAGTTGGGCGAGGTTCTTCTCGGTCTCGCCGATGTACTTGCTGGTGACGCTGGCCAGGTCGACCCGGTACAGGGGTAGGCCGAGGCGGGTGGCCAGCCAGCCGACGGCGAGGGTCTTGCCGGTGCCGGAGGGCCCGTAGAGCAGGGCGCGGACGCCCGGCCGGTAGCGGGCGCGGGTGGCCGGGCCGAGTTGCGGGGCGAGCCTGTCGCGGCCGGTGCAGCGCAGGGCCAGGGCTTCCAGCTCGGCGTGCAGGGCGGCCGGCAGAACCAGTGCGCTGGCGTCGATGGTTTCCGGCAGCAGTTCGGCAAGGGTGCCCAGTTCGGCGGCGGCGCCGTTGCGGGCGGCGCGGGCGATGCGGTCGAGGCTCATGCCGGGGCTGCCCTCGAGCACGCCCTGGAAGCGCCCGGCGCGGGCCAGTTCGTGGATGCGTCCGCTGGCGTGCCGGTAGTCTTCGCCGAGCTGCCGGGCCAGGGCCGCATCGCCGGCGGCCAGTTGCCACAGGGCGACCCGTTCGTTG
>NZ_SDKK01000067.1 GCF_008107625.1 Zoogloea oleivorans | reverse complement strand
CTTGCTGGAATGCGGCGGGGCGGCTGTGGGAGCGGGTTGGTGGACGGGCATGCGCAGGCTGGCGAGGACGGCGGTCCAGGGAGGCGTGGCGGCGAGTCCGGCGAGCAGGGCTTCGACCCAGGGGGCGATGCTGCTGCGCCAGCTGGCGTGGGCCTCGTCGGTGGCGTGTTCGGGTTCCATGCTCCAGGCGAGCCACAGGGCCTGGGCGTGGATGGCTTCGGTGCTAGGCGTGGCGAGGCTGGCGAGGAGTTCGCGCAGGGTCGCGGTGAGGGTGCGGGGGGCATTGGCCGGGGCCGGGGTGTGGCTGGCGATCACGGTCTGACGGTCGTCCCGCGGCAGCAGCGGGAGCCAGCGGGCCAGGGCGCCGATGCGGGCGAGGGCCGGTTGCGGGAAGATGCAGGCCGGCAGGGCGCCGAGGCGTACCCAGATCGTTGCCGCCTCGCGGAGGATCTGCCGGGCTGCATCGGACTCGAGGCCGGCTAGGGTCCAGTCGAGGCTGCCCGTCAGCAGGTAGGTGGCGAGCTGGGCCTGGGCGTGGGTGGCGCTTGTTGCGTTTGCGCCGGGCGAGGGCGCAGCGGGGGTGAGCCGGTGGCGGCTTGGGGCCGTGGCGGGTGGCTGGTCGGGTGCTTGAGTCGCCTCGGTGAGGGGCAAAGGGGCAGCAGTCGGAATGCTGGTCGGCAGGGGCTGCCCGGCGGCAGGCTGGGAGCTGATGAGCTGGCGGGCCAGTTGGCGTAGGCGGGCGAGGGGCAGGTGCAGTGTCTGCCCGTTGATTTCCAGCGCCACGGGGGTCTCGCGGGTCTCACCGGCTTGCGGGGGCGGGGCGTCTGGCAGGTGCGCCGTGCGGGCCAGCGCGTCGGTGATGGCGGCGCGCAGTGTGGCGGGGGCCTCGCGCAGCAGGGTGTCGAGGGTGAGGGCATCGTCGATGGCGAGGCTGGCGGCTTGGGTTTGCGTTGCGGGGTAGGCGGGCCCGCGTGGCGTGTCCAGCGGCGTTGCGATGGCGCTGCCGGCCTCGGCGGGCAGTGCGTCGAGGGCTGCGCTGGCTGCGGCAGCGATGCGGGCGGCCAGATCTTCGATGGACAGGGGCTGGTCGAGGCGCAGATGCAGCTCGAGTCGTGGCAGGTGAATGACCCGGTCGTCGGGGGCGTGGGCTGACAGGCTGCGTTCGAGCGCCGCCAGCGCCGGCCCGGAGAGTTCCCGCAGCTGCGCGCGCAGCGCAAAGGCCGCCTCGGCGGTGGGCGCCCGGGCCTGCCAGTGCAGGCGCCGGATGCGGTGGGGCAGGGCGGCGGACATGGCTTAGCGCTTGAGCCGGTTGAGGTTTTGCAGGTTGCCGATCAGCACGGTTTGCGAGGTGCCGACGGTGCCGGTCTTGAGGGTTTCGAGCTTGCTGCCGAGGCTGCTGGCAGCGGTCGCGTCGGTGATGTAAACCGTGCTGTTGGCAAGCACCGAAGCCACGCCGGCCGCTGCGCCGGTGGAGGTGTCCACCTTCTGGGTGACCACGTGCTGGGTGGTTTCGGCGACCGAATCGCCCAGTTCGGCCTGGGCCTTGACGAGTTGCGCCTGGGCCTGGCTGCGGGACGCTTCGGAAAGGTCGCCCTGGCTGCTCAGTTCGACCAGCGTCTGCACTTTCTGGCGCTTGTATTCCACGTCCCTGACCATCTGGTCGAGCAGGGCGTCGCCGGTGGCGACAGTCTTGCCCGGCAGCACGACGCCGGCGGCGGTGGCTTCCTTGGTGCTGAAGGCGCCCTTGACCAGCCCTTCGATGCTCGCCGACTGGGTTTCCAGCTTGATTCGCAGGTCGCTCTGGACGGCCTTGAGATCGGCGGCCAGCTCACTTCTGGCGCTGTCGAAACGGCTGGTGACGGCGCTGCCGACCAGCGTGCTGACGACCAGGTCCACTGGCCGGATGACCTTGATCGGGTCGATTTCGAGGGGCGGCCGGCGCAGGGGCGGGCGCAGCAGCGGCGGCTCGACAGGCTCGGGTTCGTCGTTTTCGGCGCAGGGGTAGGCGAGGGCGAAGTCGGCGATGACGTTTTGCGTGTCGTCGTACACCAGCACGAAAGTGCCGCCCCGCCAGGCACCGCCCAGGTGGTCGAGCCCCGGGTGGTCGGTGGCGAAGCGGGCCAGCAGCAGTTTGTCGTCGGCCTTGTCGTCCTTGGCCTTGATGAGGTCGTCGAGCCAGTCGAGCCACAGGGGGTGGGTGGTTTGGATGAGGGAGTCCACCGGCGAGACGAAGTCGCTGCGGGACAGCTTGCCCAGGTTGACGCGGGCGGTGCCGACCGAGCCGAGGGTTTCGGATAGGCCGTTGTTCCAGCGGGTTTCATCGGTGGTCGTGCGGTAGGCGCTGTAGGTCTGCTTGTCGAGGGCCGGCTTGGCCCGCGCGGTCAGGATGCCGACGGCGCTGCGGGCGCTGGTGGCGGCGCCGAGCACCGAGATGCCGGTGTCGGTCTGCTCGGGGATGTCCTTGCTGTCGATGGCGGCGCGCAGGCTGCCGACGTATTTCTCGGAGAAGCTGTCGCTTTCGTCGAGGCGCAGGGAGACGTCCTGGCGCAGCAGGTAGTGGAAGCGGTGCAGGTCGGTGTAGCGGATGCCCGGGCGGATCTTGATGCGGTCTTTGGCGTTGTGGGCGAGGACGGCGTGCACTTCGAAGGGCAGGTTGTTGGCGGCGATGAGTTTCTTCAGCTCGGTGCTCACGTCGCTGACCGGGCGGCCCAGGTGGCCTTCGACGCGGAAGAAGGTGTGGCCGGCGATGCTGCCGGCCAGCGGGTCGCGGGCGCGGGGGCTGCCCTGGTAGTCGGCGGCCCGGTAGCCGAGGTTGTGGTTGCCGAGCTGGCGGGCGCTGAGGCGGCGGTTCCACGCGGCGTGGATGTCGGCCCGGTAGTACCAGGGGATGGCCCGCTCGCCGAGGGGGCGGTCTTCGCCGTGACTGGGGGTGACGCGCAGGCTGCGGTCTTCGGGGGCGATGTAGTTGCTGATCTGCTGGTCGAGCCGGCGGAGCAGGAAGTGCGCGGCGGCGGCGGCCTCGCGGGCGTGGGCGTCGGTGGGGGCGGGGAAGAAGGGGGTGCGGGTGTCCCACAGGATGCCGACGGTGCCGGCGATCAGGTGCTTGGGAAAGGTGTCCGGGCTGGGGACCAGCAGGCTGTCGTCGCCGAGCAGGGCATCGCGCAGCTCGTTGCAGGTGGCCACCAGATCCTTCAGGTAGCCGAAGAAGCCTTGCACGGCGGCGGCCGGGTTGTCGGCCAGCTGGCGCCGGATCACGAAGCACCAGTCGGCGCAGGGATTGCTGGCGAAGACCTCGCCGATGCGCCCGGCAAAGCCATCGCCGAGGGCCGTGAAGGCGGCGACGAGGCTGTCGATGGTGTGGCCGTTGGCGTCCCGGTAGTGCTTGACGAGCGTTTCGGCGCTGTTCAGGTCGGCGCCGATCTGCGGCCGGTAGGCGATGGCTTCGGGCAGGGCGCGGGCCTGGTCGGCCAGCGTGAGCGGGCCGCCGG
>NZ_SDKK01000065.1 GCF_008107625.1 Zoogloea oleivorans | reverse complement strand
CCGGTTGAATCCGCCCAGTAACCGGCAATACGGTGGCCCAAACCGATGAAACCCCGTATCCGGATATCGCAATCAACGCCTTCAGATAACGCATCACACCCTCTGATTGATCAAAAATTTTTTACTTCATTGACTTTCCAGCGGGATACCCATCCAGCGCTCCCCTGAGCGTCATCGCAACCCACAGTCTGGCAATGAACGACCTGTTCATCAGCACCCAAAGCAGAACCGGCACCAAGGGCGTGAGTATCAAGACCCCGAACTGATATCCATAAGCAATCCCCTCCAGTTCCCAGCCTTGCAGCCCGGTGTACTGCTGAGCCCGCAGACCACCATTGAAGGCCACACCTTTCAACCACTGAAAACACAATCCCCAGGCTTGTACCGGTATCAAGGCCACGCTGCCGACTAACAACTTCAAACCCAGACGAGTCGGCTTTGAAGCAAGCATCAGCGCCCAGAACAGTACGGTCCCATAACCGAAAACCAGATAGTTCCCATCCGGGCTGATGTAACCCACCACGTTCCGGTTGCCCTGCGGAATCAGAACGGAGACCTGGGTCAGCAAGGTGGCGACGGTACCGATGAGCTCCACCCCCTCCACCCAGGGGAAAAGCAGGCGCATGATTTCACTGGCCAGGGTAACCGCAGGTACGGCCAGAAAGGAGGCCACGTAATACCAGGGCAGCATCAGTGCGAACAGCCAAAAAAGGCTGCCGAGCAGGAAGCGTCCAACGAGGCTAAGCGGCATGAGTTCTCTCTGTACGGCGGGCAACCATCTGCATCCAGAGCAGCCAGACAATCAGCACATCCAGCATGATCAGGGCCTGCCAGAGATAGAGATGTGCAAACTCAAAGACCTGCATGTTCCATTTGCCCAAGTAATACAGGCTGATGATGCGCAGGAGATTGACGCCCTGAACAGCCAGAATGCCGATGGCGATACCGATGAGTTTGAGTCTCCACGAAGCAGGGAATGCCACCATTCCGGCAATCAGGATGATGGCGGCCTCGACACCATTGCAGCCGGCTTCAATCGTGACACCAAACCCCGTCGCCCTGCTTTGGAGCACCCGCCCGTAAGCGATCACATCCGTATCGAACAGGCTCATGAGCGCCCCGCTCATGCGGGCCAGCAGCGTCGTCCATGGATGCACCACGGCATGCTGTACCGGATTGAGCATCTCAATGCCAAAAAGCATGGCGAGCACCACAACGAAGACAAGGAAGAAGCGAGTCAAAATTTACTCAAGATGAAGAGCAGGTTTAATGAAACATCGGCCTGTCGAATTATCAATTTTGCCACTGACGCAGGAATCACCAGACCCACAACACATGCAGGTGACAATGCAGATGCACTTCACCAAGAAAAAAGACGTGGGCACTACGGATCAGGCGGATCCCACAGCATGCCTCAAAAACCAAAGTAGAGGAGAGGTCTGCCGAAGCCACTGCGCGGTTGCGCCCTTGCTCGCGTAAAAACACTAGCGCCACAATAGACATCAAGAGTGCAAGCAGCGTAACTCACTCAGACAAAGCAGGCCCGTATGTGATGATCCAGTTGCCGACTGGGTACAGGCCAAGGCCAGCAGCAGCCAAACGAACTCCTCGTGCGTTTCTGCTCATACCCCTCTCCTTTGTCTGTAATAATTTGTATCGTAACATGGGGAACTAGAGAGGGATAATCCATACGCCTCCTGCATCCAGATGCAGGTAAAATCCCAACAACATTAAATCGCCAAAACCAGAACACGCTTCATGCCAATCTAAAATTGAGAAAGCATAGCGCGGGCGTATTTTTGGGCAAACCAAGCCCCATCCTTTGTTGTTTTTGGAGTCTGAAGTGATTTTTTCCTGGTTCAATGCCGCAGAGGCGAAAAAGACCGCCACAACGCTTGCCGAAAACTTCGCCAAGGGCTTTCCTGCTGACCAAGGGAAGCCCGACAAAAAGAGCCAGGCGCGTAAAGAGAAGGCCGCGCAGATGCTCTTCTTCCAGGCAAAAGCCTTTGCCAGGGAGCATCGCCTGAACATCTACAAAAAGGCCCGGTTTGGGCAGGCTTTTCAGAAACGCCTGGCCGAGCTGGGTTACAACGATGAGTTCTCCCGCACCCTGACCCAGGAAGTGCTGGTGGCACTGTGAACACCACCGCTTCGGATCGTGCACGTAACGAGAAATGGCTGTCGTGTTAAAGCGCCTGATTTCTCTCTATCGTTTGAAGACGGCTGAGGCGGCTCAAAACAACGCCATCAGTCATCCAGTCACACCAGTTTGCATTGACGGTCTCAGCGCCGAGGACTGGCAGAGTCGGGGCAACGATCACGTGGATCAGGGAGAGATTGCGGAGGCAGAACGCTGCTATCGCAAGGCGATTGCGGCCAACCCTTCCTATGCCCGGGCGCACAACAATCTCGGCCTCGCACTCAAGGAACAAGGCCGGATCGGCATGGCACGGGAGCATCTGCTCCGCGCTGCCGCCATCGACCCGACGCTCTACCAAGCCCAGCTCAACCTTGGCGAAATCGCCCGGGAGCAAGGTGAATTCCAGATTGCTGCGGGCTATTTCGAGCGCTGCCTGATCATCGATCCCGATAGCGAAGACGCACTGCTCAGTCTGGTCTACGTGCTTTTCCGCCAAAACCAGTCCGGCAAGGCCAGACTGCTGCTCGAACAGGCCCTCGTGAAACAGCCCGACTCCCTGAGCCTGCATTTCTACTTGGGCAATCTATCCAAGGAAGCCTCGGAGCTTGATCGCGCCCGCCTGGAATATGAGCGATGCTGCGAACTCGACCCCAACTTCTGGCCGGCCATCTTCAATCTGGGACTCGTACATCAGCAGCGCCAGGACTGGACGGCAGCAAAAACGCGGCTCCGCCAGGCCGTCGAGATGCCAGGACAGGGCGGCGGCCAACTGGCCCTGGGTGAGTTGCTGTTGTTGCTGGGCGAGCTTCCGGAAGGTTTTTCCCTGCTTGAACAGCGCTTTGAGAGCGACAAGCCGGAATACAGCTATCTTGCCGGAATGCTCTCCCGCTTCGGTGGCGTGCCCCGCTGGCAAGGCGAACCCCTAGCCGGCAAAAGGCTGCTGGTGTGGGCCGAACAGGGCCTAGGCGATACGCTGATGATGGCCCGCTACCTGCCTCAACTGAAGGCCCTCGGCGTCGCCAGCCTGGTGGTCTATTGTCAGTCGCACCTGGTCAGGGTTTTTCAGGGCATGGCCGACGTGGACATGGTCGAGAGTCAAACCGGAAAGTCCATCTCGTCCGCCTTCGATGTGCACTGCTCAATGATGAGTCTGCCGCACCTGCTGCACAGCACACTCGACACCCTCCCCAGCCAGGCGCCCTACCTGTCTGTGCCGGATGAGCGAAAGACCGCCTGGGCGGCACGGCTTTCCCCCCTTAGTGGCCTCAAGGTCGGTCTGGTCTGGGCGGGCAACCCCATGCTCGCGAAGGATGCCCTGCGCAGCATTCCGCTACGCGATTGGGCTCCCATCCTGGCGGTACAAGGAGTTTCCTTTGTCAGCCTACAGAAGAGCGAAGCATCCGCTCAGTTGGCCGGCACAAGCTTCCCCATCACCGACTGGATGAGCCAAAGCACCGATCTGCTGGATACCGCGGCCTTGGTCGGTAAGCGTCCAGCCAAGTCATCTTCTCAGTCGCTCGTAATCCCCTGACGATCATGTCCTCCAACACCATCTTCTGGAGGACACATGGACGCTTCAACAGTCAATCTTCCCACCGCCGGT
>NZ_SDKK01000078.1 GCF_008107625.1 Zoogloea oleivorans | reverse complement strand
GCCGTTGAGGGAGGCGATGGCCCGGGCCGCGCGCGGGTCGCCCAGCGCATTGGCGAGGCCCGCCGCGCCGCCCGGACCGTTGTTCTGACCGGGGCCGGCTTGCGGATGCACGGTGGGCTCCTCGGCCGACAGGTCGCCATCCACCGAGGCGCTCGGGCTGTGGCTGCTCTCGAAGGCGGGCTCATTGCTGGACAGGGTGATGTCCACGGTGGCGCGCAGGGGCACGCCGGCGGCGGCGAAGAAGTCGATGGTTTCCTTGTATTGCTCGACGACGCCGGTGAAGCGATAGACGCCCCAGCCGAATTCGACGATGGGGGGCGCCTTGTTGTTGCCGTCCTTGTAGGGCTGCAGCAGTTTCGCCATGTCATCGGTGTACAGGCGGATGTCCTCGCCGGTGTCGGTGGTGTCGAAAACCAGCTGCATGGTGAGCTTGGCGGTGGTCTGGCTGACGTGCTGCTTTTTCTTGGCGCCCTTGCCTTCTTCCTTGAGGGTGTTCTGCACCGTGTATTGCAGGGATTCCGGGTTGAAGTGGGCGTGCACGGTGACGCGCTGGGCCTGCGGGCCGCTCTTCGACGCGAAGGTGGCGATTTCGAGGTTTTCCGGTTCGGGGGTGGCGGGCATGGCCGTGTCGTCCTCAGAGGGCCGGGTCGAGGAGGGAGAGCCCCTCGTGGGCCAGGTGGAGTTCTTCGATGCCGACTTCGCTGCCGCGGGCGTTGAGGTCGGCAGCCTTGAACTTGACCGGCAGGGCGCGGGCCAGGCCCCAGGTCAGCACGGGGGCGCCGCTCGCATCGCGCATCTCGATCTCGACCTTCAGGCGGTAGGCGTAGGCGCCGCCGGACACCAGCTGGAACCATTTCCACAGGTCGCGGGTGGTGGTCATGCCGCGCTTGAGCACCACGGTGGCGAAGCTCACCCGGCCCATGCGCTGGGCCACGCCGTAGTTGGCGCCGCCGACCTTGATGAGCTTGGGCTCGATGGTCGCCTCCAGGCCGGTGCATTCGGCAAAGGCGCCGCTGCACAGGGTCAGCTCGGGGGCGTCGGGCGGAGGCGGGCCGAGGAGGGTGTCGCGCTTGAAGCGCACGTGGAAGTTGAAGACGTGCAGCGGGGCGAGGCGGTTTTCGGCGATGTCGGCGGGGTTCGGCATTCAGGCCACCTCCTGGATCGTGGCCGTGGCGGGCTCGCCGGTCTGCAGGTTCAGGACCACCGTAATGCGGGTGATTGACGCCGCCGGCAGGACGGTGATCTCGGCGATCAGGCGACCGTTGTCGAGGTCGTTCTGGTTCATGGTGCTGGCGTCGCAGCGCACCTGGTAGGCCTCGGAGGCGCTGGTGCCGCCAAAGGCGCCCTCGCGCCGGAAGGCTTCGAGCATGTCCTCGGTGCTGCGCCGCAGGCGTGCCCACAGGACCGGGCCGTTGGGGGCGAAGGCGTGGGCTTCGCCAAAGTGTCGCGCGGCTTTCAGGATGGCTGCCAGCAGCCGGCTGCTGCCGCCGAAGCGCCAGGCCTGAGTGGCGGCGCTGGTGACGTCGGACTGGACGGCGATGCCCTCCGGCTCCCGGGCGAAGACGCACAGGCGCTCGGCCAGCTGTTCGGTGGGGCTGTCCGGCCCGAGCCCCATGGCCGGCAGCGGGGTCAGGCCGATGACGTCGTCGAGGAGCGTGCCGGCCACCGACCGGAAGGTGCCGCGCTGCAGCGCATTGCGGGCCAGCAGGCCGGCGTAGAGGCCGTCGGCGGGCTCGATGGATTGGGGCAAGTCGGTGGAGCGCCGGCTGTGCAGCCACGGCCAGACGATCTGGGCGAAGGCGCTGGCGACGCTGGAGGGCGGGGCTGCGTTGCTGCCGGCCGCTTCGAGGATGCCGCTGCTGCGCAGGAAGGCGAGCAGGTCGTCGTGGGCCCGGCCGTCGTCGCGGCGGGCTTCGGGCAGCGGCAGGGCGGCGATGAAGAGGGTTTCGCGCTTGTGGCGGCGCAGGAAGTCGCAAGTCAGGCTGGCGGCCCGGCGCCAGGCATTGAAGCCGGCTTCGTCGCAGCCCGGTGCGGCCAGCCGGCGCAGGCCCGTGTCGGTGGGCAGGGGCGGCTCGTTGTCGCTGCATTCGACGAAGACCTCCGGCGGCGGAGGCGGCGTGAAGGCTGTCGGCGGGGCCAGCGGGTCGCTGGCGCACAGGTCGGGCAGGTCGGGCAGGCACAGGTGGCTCACCTCGGGCAGCCCGTAAAGGTGCTGGATGCCGCGCCAGGTGCGCGGGTCGGTCGGGTCGAAGGGCAGGGCGGCGGCGGCGCTGGCCGGCACCAGGCGGGCCAGGCGGGTGTCCCGGTTGATCGCCCGGCTGCCACCGCTTTCGAGGTAGGGAAAGGGGTCGGCGACGCGGATCACGATGGCCCGTTCGCCGCCGGTGGCGAAGTAGCTGCGCACGGCGGCACCCAGGTAGGTGGCGCAGTGCGTCTCGCCGCTGTGGGTGAGGGGGCGTGCGTCCCAGGCGAAGAGTTGCGCGAAGGCGTCCCACGAGTCGACGGCGACGGGTGTCTGTTCGAGCGATTCCAGCGCTGCCGGATCGCGCGCCCACGGGCCGTCGATCCAGCCGGCAGCGGTGAGTGCGCTGCGCAGTCCGGCCGGCAGCGGCACGC
>NZ_SDKK01000070.1 GCF_008107625.1 Zoogloea oleivorans | reverse complement strand
CCTCGCCCGCCGCGCCACCGGCAGCGCCGCCATCGACCGGCTGCTGGCCAAGCGCGACGCGACGCGTGAAAGCACGCTGCTCGACGAACACGTGATTCCGATGTTCATCGCCCCGCCCGACGTGTGCAGCGAAGCCGGACGCAGCGTTTTCTACGGCGTGGTGCAGACCACCAGCAGCGAGCTGGCCAGCACTCCGCCAGACACTGCCGCCCTGTTCGAGGGCTTCGGCCCCGACAGCACCGAGTTCACCGCCCACCTGGTCCAGCCCCTGCAAGGCCTCGCCTACGACTTTCCCGACGCCGGCAGCGTCTTCAATGCCGGCTACCTCGATACCCTGCAGTCGGCCACCGATCTGGCCCGCCAGCGCTTCCTGCTCTTGCTGCGCCAGCTGCACAGCGAATTCGACGCCTTCGGCAGCAGTGCCGACAGCCAGGCGATATTTGCCGAACTGCAGGCCATCACGCTCAGCTACAAGTTGCAGGCCGGCGAAAGCACGCCCCGCAGCATCGCCGCCGGCACCTTCCTGCAAAACGCCGTCGCCATGCTGCTGTTGCCCGACCCGCCAGCCGGCTCGCTGGAGATGCCGGCCAGCTGGCCGGGCATCGACGACAGCGCCCGCAAGCGCCTGGGCAACACCCTGTCGGCCGCCATGCAGGCCCGCTTCGCCACCGTCAAGGGCCGCCCCGGCCGCTTCGACGAACCCGACGCCCGCTACGTACTGCGCGCCTTCGTGCGCCTCAAGGCCGAAGGCGCCTGCCCGCCGCAAACCCTGTGGAGCGACTACAGCGAGCCCTTCGTAATCGCCCCCTGGTACGAAGGCACCGGGGCGCCCACGCAGATCACCCTGCCCGACCCGGACGAATTCCGCAGCCTCAAGCCCAACGTGTCCTTCCTGCTGCCCCCCAAGCTGCAAAGCCTGCTCGGCGGCAGCCCCAAGGACATGCTCGAGGGCAAGCTCAAGACCGGTGATGTAACGCTCGGCTGGATCTGCAGCTTCAGCATTCCGATCATCACCCTGTGCGCCTTCATCGTGCTGAACATCTTCCTGTCGCTGTTCGACCTGTTCTTCCGCTGGTCGGCCTTCATCAAGATCTGCATTCCCTTCCCCAAGATCAAGGGTAAATAAAGTGGACACCGTGGTGCGCCCCCTCATTGGCTGGCCGCTGTTCGCCCTCCCCGACGAAGACGGCCGGCTCGACTACCCGACGCTCGAAGACAGCGTGCGCCAGCTCATCCGGGTGGTCCTGTCGACCCGCCCCGGCGAGCAACTGATGCGGCCGGACTTCGGCGGCGGCCTCGACACCCAGCTCCATCAGCCCAACACCCCCGCCACGCGAAGCCGCATCCGCGATCTGGTGCGCGACGCGGTGGCCCGCTGGGAGCGACGCATCCTGCTCGACCGGGTCGAGGTTCAGGAGGTCGCCGGAGAGCCCGGCCACGTGCGCGTCGAGATCATCTACCGCCTCGCCCGCACCGGCGCCCCGGCCCAGCTGGGCCTGACCGTGCAGCTGGAAAGCTAGAGAGGATTTCGCCATGCCCATCCTGCCCCCCAGCCTCGACGACCGCCGCTTCGACGACCTTGTCGACGAACTGCTGGCGCGCATACCCGCCCACACGCCGGAATGGACCCACCCGCGCCTCGGCGACCCCGGCCGTACGCTGATCGAACTCTTCGCCTGGCTCGGCGACACCCTGCTGTACCGCGCCAACCTGATCCCCGAGCGCCAGCGCCTGGTCTTCCTCAAGCTGCTCGGCCAGCCGCTGCGCCCGGCCCTGCCAGCCACCGGCATCATCAGTCTGGCCTACGCCCAGGACACCGAACTGTCCACCAGCAGCCTAGCGCCCGGCGCCCGCCTGGCCGGCCCGGTGCCCTTCGAAACGCTCACCGAAACCACCGTGCTGCCGATCAGCGCCGAGGCGTACTACAAGCGCGCCCTCGACGACAGCGAGAACGCCCGCATGGCCGAAGTCATCGAGGGGCTCCTGAGCGTGCATTCGCTCAGCAAGGCCCAGGGCTACGAAACCACCCCGGTCTTCGACGGCGGCCGTGCCGTGCCGAGCGGCATCGACGTCTTCGCCCGGTCCGCCGACCGGGCCCTGTGGCTGGCCCTGCTGGCCCCGCCGGCGCCCCAGCCGGAACAGCAGGCGGCCCTCAACGACCAAGTGCGGCTGGCCCTCGGCGGCGGCGACAGCGGAGCCCCGGCGCTGCTCTCCATCGGCATCGTCCCGGCCCTGGCCCTGCCCGAGGATTTCGACGATTTCATCGCCGCCGCCAACCCGCCCGCCCCCGTTCCTGCCCTGTGGGAGATCACCGCCCCCGGCCCCCGCGGCAGCACCGACTACCTGACCCTCAAGCCGCAAAGCGGCAGCGACAGCACCGCCGGCTACACCCGCCCGGGCATCCTGCGCCTGGCGCTGCCCGACGAATCCCTGATCTGGGCCCCCGACAATGACGTCGAGGCCAACCCCCGGGCCGGCGTCGGCGACACCCCGCCGCGCCTCGACGACACCACCAAGGCTGTCCGCCTGATCGCCTGGCTGCGCCTGCGGCCCGAGCCGGGCAAGGGCGTGGACAGCCTCCCTCTCTCCTGGGTCGGCATCAACGCAGTCGCGATCGACCAGCGCGTTTCAGTCTCCAATCGCGTGCTAGGCGTTTCGAGCGGCGGCGCCGACCAGGTCTTTTCCCTTCCCATGAGCGCCTGCGACGCGGCCAGCCTGGCTATCGAGGTCGAGGAAACCGGGCTCGGCTACCGCGCCTGGACCCGCGTCGACGACCTCGCCGCGATCAGCCCCGATCCGCAGATCGCCCGCGGTGCGGCGGCCTTCGAACTCGACGCCGAAGCCGGCACCCTGCGCTTTGGCGACGGCGTGCGCGGCCGCGTGCCCGACGCCGGCATGCGCATCCGGCTGGTCAGCGGACGCTTTGGCGGTGGCAGCACCGGCAACCTGCCGCCGGCCAGCCTGAGCGCCATCACTGCCCGCCGGGTCAATGGCCTGGCTTCACCGGCCCTGAAAGTCCTGCAGCCCCTGGCCACCGCCGGCGGCGCCGAAGCCGAAACCCTGGCCGCCGCCGAAAAAGCCATTCCGGCCCTGCTGCGCCACCGGGAACGCGCCGTCACTGCCGCCGACTACCGCCAGCTGGCCCTCGACACCCCGGCCGT
>NZ_SDKK01000003.1:193824-335030 GCF_008107625.1 Zoogloea oleivorans | reverse complement strand
TATACAGAGCTTTCAGACTCTGTCAAGCTTTCGTGAAATCTTTTTTAAACCCGATTTCCAAAAAACCTGAAACGCCAGCACTGCGATCCTCTGCAGCACTTCCTACTTCACCACCCCGTCCGCGTTTCGTTTCCGGCAACGCTGCAACGAAGAGGCCGCATTATATATAACAATCAAACTCCGTCAACATCATTGCAAAAATAAATTCAGGAGATAGTCACCCGAGCAAATTTTCGCTTGCCAACCTGAAGCACCACAACCTCGCCAGTCTTCAGCAGAAGCCCCTTGTCGACGACTTTCTCCCCATTCAAGCGCACCCCCCCCTGATCAATCATGCGCAGGGACTCAGACGTGCTGACGGTAAGGCCCGCCTGCTTGAGTACCGCAGCAACCCCCAGCCCAACGTCCCCCCCCAGCAAGGTCAACTCAGGCATTTCATCAGGAATCGCATTGCGCTGAAATCTCGCCTCGAAGTCCTCAAGTGCAGCAACCGCCGCCGCTTGCCCATGAAACCGGGCAACCAACTCCTGGGCGAGCATCACCTTTACGTCACGCGGATTACGCCCCTCAGCAATCGAATCCCGCAGCCCCCTGATCTCGGCCGCCTGGCGGAACGACAGAAGTTCGTAATAGCGCCACATCAGCTCATCGGATACTGACATGACTTTTCCGAAAATCTCGTTTGCCGGTTCATAGATCCCTATGTAGTTTCCCAGCGACTTTGACATCTTGTTGACGCCATCGAGCCCTTCCAGCAGCGGCATCGTCAGAACGCATTGGGGCGCCTGCCCGTAGTGCTTCTGCAACTCACGACCAACCAGAAGATTGAAGCGCTGATCCGTACCACCAAGTTCAATGTCAGCCTTCATGGCAACCGAATCATATCCCTGGCACAAGGGATACAGGAACTCATGGATGGCGATCGGCTGCTGCGCCGCGTAACGCTTGGAAAAGTCGTCGCGTTCAAGCATGCGCGCCACCGTGTGCTGCGCAGCAAGGCGAATCATGCCCGATGCACCGAGCGCTTCCATCCAGCTGGAGTTGAAGCAGACCTCCGTCTTTGCCGGATCGAGAATCTTGAAGACCTGCTCCTGATAGGTAGCAGCATTGGCCAACACCTGCTCACGAGTCAGCGGTGGCCGGGTAGTGTTCTTGCCCGACGGATCACCAATCATTCCGGTGAAGTCGCCAATCAGGAAAAGCACCTGATGCCCAAGCTCCTGAAAGTGGCGCAACTTGTTGATCAGCACCGTATGGCCAAGGTGAAGATCAGGCGCAGTCGGGTCAAATCCAGCCTTGACGCGCAGGGGACGTCCTTTTTTGAGCTTCTCGACCAGCTCAGCCTCAATCAAAAGTTCGTCAGCCCCACGCTTGATGAGCTCCAGCGCCGCAGTAATTTCAGTCATATTTGCCCTTGCGCAAGTCCAGACACGCGTCGTTTTTGTTAGACTCCGCGGCTTGTTTTTGCTTGGAAAGTCCGATGCTTGGAGAAAAGACCGCGATTCTAGCGCATCTCAAAAAGCTGCGCGAAGGCGACCCGGTACAACTTTGGCGTCTGGCAAGCGTCACCCTCGGCTCCCTTGTTGGAATGGCAGCTGCAATTGCCGTAATGCCGGGAGCCGCGACTGCCCCGCCCACAACAGAAACGATTGTCGAACAACTGGGCACACTGCCGGTGTCAATCAGCCGGAACGACCCGCGCCCCTTCATTCGCGAAGACAGGATTCGCTCGGGCGAAAGTCTCGCCGGGGCACTGCGGCGCCTCGGGCTGTCGAACAGCGACATCGCCGCACAGGCCAGCTCGCCACGAATCATCAAGGACCTCGCCGGCACTTTTCGCCCGGGCACCCTGATCACGGTAGCCAGCACGGCCGAGGGAGGTCTGCACTCGGCATCCCTGACCCTTCCCGGATCTGACAATACCTACGTCCTGGAGACGCAGAACGGCAAGCTGCAAGTCACTCAGAAGGCCCTGATGCTCGATAGCCGCACCCACATGCAAAGCGGCGTAATCCAGTCATCGCTCTTTGCAGCAATGGACTCCGCAGGCCTACCTGACAGCGTGGCCGAGGAGCTGGCCAAGATTTTTGGCGATGACATCGACTTTCATACGGACTTGAAAAAGGGCGACCGTTTCAGCGTCATCTACGAAATTTTTTACCATCAGGGTCGCGCCATTCGCGCCGGTCGAATTCTTGCAGCCGAGTTTATCAACCAGGGAACCCACCATTCTGCCTACCTGTTCACCAATCAGAATGGCCACCAGGACTACTACAATCGGGACGGCAAAAGCCGCAAGGAAGGCTTCCTCCGTTCGCCGCTTGAGTTCTCCCGGGTCAGTTCCGGCTTTTCGATGCGCCTGCACCCGGTATTCGGCACCTGGCGGGAACACAAGGGCGTCGACTATGCAGCCCCTCACGGAACGGCAGTGAAGGCGACCTCAGACGGTGCGGTTGAATTCGTTGGGCAACAAAACGGCTACGGCAATTTCATCGTTCTTCGCCACGGCGACAAATACACAACGGGCTACGGACACTTGAGCAGCTTCGCGCACGGACTCAAACCCGGCAGCCGTGTCACCCAGGGCGAAACCATCGGTTATGTAGGCAGCACAGGCTGGGCGACCGGCCCACACCTGCACTACGAATTCCGCATCAACAACGTACACCAGGATCCGCTGAAGGTCAGCCTGCCAAATGCAACACCCCTAAACGGCAACTCGCTGACCAGCTTCCACACCCAAATCGCCCCACTCTCAGCCAGACTCACCCAGTTGCAAGAGAGCAAGACGGCACTGCTTGATTGAACGTCAAGGCCGGTCAAACAAAAAAGGGCGCCGCGGCGCCCTTTTTTTACCTGCGCCCAACCGCCAATCAGGCAGAGAAAGAAGAACCGCAACCGCAGGTACTCGTCGCATTCGGGTTGCGGATCACGAACTGCGAGCCCTCAAGGCCTTCCGTGTAATCGATCTCAGCCCCCACCAGATACTGGTAGCTCATCGGATCAATCAGCAGCATCACACCATCCTTCTCCATCACGGTGTCGTCTTCGTTACGAATTTCATCGAAGGTAAAACCGTACTGAAAGCCGGAACAGCCCCCGCCCGTCACGAACACCCGCAGCTTCAGGTCGGGGTTCCCTTCCTCAATGATCAGATCCTTAACTTTACCCGCTGCGCTATCGGTAAAAACCAGCGGGATCGGCATCTCGGTCACGGCATTCATAGAGCAACTCCTTTACATTTGTCTTTGAATTATGGTCAGGGCCCACCCCGGGGTCAAGGCTCCGACATCGAATAGTTGACGAATTTACTCGAATTTAGTTCAAGGCATCACAGGGATCTGCCCAAGCCCCGTAATTTCAGGCAAATCGAACAGGATGTTCATGTTTTGAACCGCCTGCCCCGCCGCCCCCTTGACCAGGTTGTCGATGACCGACAAGACCACCACCACGTCACCACCCTGCGGCCGATGAACTGCGATGCGGCACATGTTGGCCGAGCGCACAGAGCGCGTAGAAGGATGCGAACCCTTGGGCATTACATCAACAAACGGTTCGCCGGCAAAGCGCTCCTCAAACAAGGCCTGGAGATCCACATCCTTCTTGAGGCGGCCATAGAGGGTGGCGTGGATGCCACGAATCATCGGCGTCAGGTGGGGCACGAAGGTCAAGCCAACGGGCGCATTCGCGAAACGCTCAAGGCCCTGGCGGATCTCCGGAAGATGGCGGTGCCCGGCAACACCATAAGCCTGGAAGTTGTCAGCCGACTCCGAAAACAGGATATGCGTTTCAGCTTTCCGCCCACCACCCGAAACCCCCGATTTTGCATCAGCCACCAAGCCATCCAGCTCGAGAACACCCGCCTCGACCAGCGGCAAAAACCCGAGCTGCACGGCGGTCGGATAACACCCCGGATTAGCAACGACCCGCGCCTTCCTGACAGCTTCGCGGTTCACCTCCGGCAAGCCATATACAGCCTCCGCCACCAACTCGGGGCAGGCATGCTTCATCCCGTACCATTTTTCCCACTCGGCGATGTCGGAAATCCGGAAATCCGCAGCCAAATCTATCACCTTGACACCAGCCTCAACGAGCTCAACAGCCTGCTGCATGGCAATCCCGTTCGGCGTCGCAAAGAAAACAACGTCACAGGCAGTCAGATCCGCGGACTGGGGGTCAACGAAGCGCAGATCAACCCGCCGACGCAGGCTCGGAAACATGTCCGCCACCGGCAGACCAGCCTCACCGCGCGAGGTAATTGCCTTCAACTCCACCTCCGGGTGCTGCGCCAGCAAGCGCAACAACTCCACCCCGGTATACCCCGTCCCGCCAACCACACCAACCTTGATCATGCTTGCCCCCAACAGGAAATGAACCACGACTGAACACTGACGCCATCCTTGCGCCAAAGCCAAAAGATACTACGCCAAGATGACAAAAAGCCGCCCGAAGGCGGCTTTTTGGTACAGATCCGAAGCGAATTAACGCTTCGAGAACTGCTTGCGACGACGTGCCTTGCGGAAGCCGACTTTCTTACGTTCGACCTCACGAGCATCGCGAGTAACAAGACCAGCCTTCTTCAGGGGGGACTTGAGCTCTGCATCGAAGTCGATCAGTGCGCGGGTAATGCCGTGACGCACAGCACCAGCCTGACCAGACTCGCCACCACCGGACACATTGACCAGAATATCGAAGGTGTCGGAGAAGTTGGTCAGCACGAGCGGCTGACGAACGATCATCCGACCAGTTTCACGAGAGAAGAACTGATCGACGGGCTTGCCATTTACGACAATGTTGCCGGTGCCCTTCTTCATGAAGACACGGGCGACGGCAGATTTCCGGCGACCGGTACCGTAGTTGTAAGTCACAGCCATTATCGGCTCCTGTTAAATCGCGAGAACTTTGGGCTGCTGGGCGGCGTGCGGATGCTCGGCGCCAGCGTAGCACTTCATCTTCTTTATCATCGCGTAGCCGAGCGGGCCCTTGGGCAGCATGCCCTTGACGGCCTTTTCCAGCACACGAGCAGGGAAGCGCTGCTGCAGCTTGGTAAAGTTGGTTTCGTAAATGCCGCCCGGATAGCCGGAGTGACGGTAGTACTTCTTGTCCTGGGCCTTGTTGCCGGTCACACGCAGCTTTTCAACGTTAACGACGACGATGAAATCACCCGTATCGACGTGCGGCGTGTAAATGGCTTTGTGTTTGCCGCGCAAGCGACGCGCAACCTCGGAAGCAAGCCGACCAAGGACCAGATCCGTTGCATCAACAACGAACCAGTCGTGCTTGACCTCATGCGGCTTGGCAGAAAACGTTTTCATGAAGAATCCTCAGACTTTTCCCGACACCGGGAACGACCATAATTCGGAAAGCCGCGGATTGTATCTCGCAGTCCGGACCCGTGTCAAACCCTGTCGAAAGATAAAAAAAAGCGCAGATCGGGGAGATCTGCGCTAAATCCACACCAAAGGAGGAGGGTGGAGGAGACACCGCGTCAGCCGCTTTAGAACACAAAAGCAGCTGGAATGAGCGAATTATGGGCGTCACACCAAAGACAGGCAAGCCTTTTTTGTGCAATGCGACACAAATCTTTTGATAGACCTATAAAATATATTTATACACCAAAATACACTCACAAGCCCTTGTTTACAAAACAAGTTAATGAAACAGACCGGCACTCGCAGCACCAGAAACAAACACTTCGAAATGGACGCATTTGTGCACTGCACCATAAGATCAACGCTCCACTCGCTCCCGCGCAGATACAATCCCCTCTCGCAAACAAGGCCCGACGGGCCCGCCGAATAGCTGACTTCGAAGGAATGTACGATGGAATGCGTAGTGAAGTGGGTCGATGGAATGACCTTCATGGCGGAAACAGGTTCCGGGCACACCATAACCATGGACGGCGCGCCTGAGGCCGGCGGTCGCAACCTGGCCCCGCGCCCGATGGAGATGATGCTCGCCGGCGCTGGCGGGTGCACGGCCTTCGATGTGGTATTGATCCTCAAACGGGGCCGTCAGGATGTCACCGACTGCGTCGTCAGCCTCACGGCCGACCGCGCCGAGGTCGACCCCAAGGTATTTACCCGCATAGCCTTTCACTACAAGGTCAGCGGCCGCAACCTGAAGGCGGAAAGCGTCGAGCGGGCGATCAAGCTCTCTTACGAAAAGTACTGCTCGGCCACCATCATGCTCGGCAAGACCGCCGAGATCGAGCACACCTGGGAAATCATCGAGGTGTAAGCGTACACGGGCCGGCTCATCCCACGACCCGGCCCCAGCCTCAGACCCAGTAAGCCACGCGGGTCATCAGCTTCGAACTCGCCTTCATGGCGGTCTTCACCGAAGCGGGCAAGTCCACCGCACCAAGGCGCTCCGCTGTTTCGGCGTGGGCGACCTCGTCGGTCTTCATCTGCTCGACGATCTCCCGCGAACGCACATCCTGCTCCGGCAAGCGGTCGAGGTGACTCTTCAAATGGGCTTCGACCTGACGTTCCGTTTCGGCCAGAAAGCCCAGGTTGATGCCGTCTCCAAAACGCGCGGCGAGCATTCCGATGGCCAGCGAACCGCCATACCAGAGTGGGTTCAGCAGACTCTTCCGGCCACCCAGTTCGGCAATCCGGCGCTCAGTCCAGGCCAGGTGCTCGGTTTCCTCCTGCGCGGCGCCTTCGAGCGCCCGCTTGATCCCCTCGTCCTTCGACATCAGGGCCTGCCCTTGATAGAGCGCCTGGGCGCAAATTTCCCCGCAGTGGTTCACCCGCATCAAAGACGCCGCGAGCCGCCTTTCCTCCTCACTCAGCTCGGCCTCCGGCAGGGAATCACCGGGCACCGGACGCACGGTCTGGGCATTGGCAAAAACTGTGCGCAAGGCCTTGTCGAAGCCAATAATCAAATGATCAAGCATGTTTGCGATTCCGTATTTGCGTGATGTTCAGCGCAACGCTGCAGCCTTGCGCAGCGACTGAACGATTTCATCGCGACCAGGCAGGATGGAGCCCGGCGGGCAGAAAAACTCTTTGGCAAGGACCGCATGCTGACGATTGAAGGCGTTATCGACAATGCGCTGCCAGTCCGTGTTGCGGGGCAGCGTCCAGTCGCCGTTAGCCCGCCCGATCGCGTACAACTTGCGCTCGGCCGTTTCGCAGCGAATGCCTTCACGACTGACATTCTCCGCACCACCTGCCGCACGGGCAACCAGGGTGTAACGGACAATCCCGTCGTCAGCCAGACTGAGCGACTTGCCGTCAATGAAGAAAGAGGTCGTCGCCGCAGGACTGACATAAACCGGGATCAGATCAGCCGCAACGGGGTGGGCCGGCAGCGCAAGCTCGCGCTCCTTCCAGTCGGGCTTGACCTCTGCTTCATACAGGGAGGTGCGCCCGCCACAAGCGGCAAGGGACGAAAGCAGCGCGAGCGCCAGAACCGAAGGCAGGCGCCCGGACGAGGAACTGAAAATGGGACGCATGGACTTTTCCGAAGGGAAACAAGTCCATAATTCTACAACCTCCCCCCGCCGGCCGGGCCACAGGCCCGGCGCTCCGGCAAAGACTAACTGGCGATCGCCGCCTCGATCTCGGCAAAGGTACGTGCCACTTCGGTGGTCTGCAGCGGGATTCCCATCTGGCGGGCGATCTGGGAAGCCGAGAAAATGCCACGCACAGCTGGCACGCCATCGGCGCCCTCCTCCACAACCAGCGCGTGCTGCCTGCCGCAGGACTTGAGGGTGGCCACCACGTGACCGACCTCCGAACGGAGCACATCCGCCAGCGAGACAGCATCCAGCTCCTCGGTGCTCACCATGATGTCGCGAACGGTGAGTTCTTCATGACGCATCATGCGTTCGCGGGCCACGCGGGTCGGCTTCTCGCCGAGCAGATCGTTCGACGTCACGATCCCGACGATGCGCCGACTGGCATCCGTCACAAAAAGCAGACGGACGCCGCGCAGGATCATGCTGTGATTGGTTTCGGACAACGAAACGTTGTGGGGGATGGTGGCGGCGGGAATACGCCGCAAATCGGTCATCACCTCGATGGCCGGCGACGATGCGGTGACCTTTGCCAGGCTCCACGCATCGGTGATCTCACAGCTGCCGCTCTTGACGCGAAACTGAGTGATCGGCTGATAGTACAAGCGCTCCATGTTGTCTCCTCCCACGTACCGGACATCAAAAACCGGAGCCGCCTGAGCGACTCCGGCATACCCGCTGCCTTTAACGGCAGCAAACGAAGGGACTTCAGGATTGAGACAAAAGCAGGACTGCCGAGTTTCCGGCGTGTTCAAACCGACGGGGGAGGCTCGGTCTGATCGGGAGGACTATCGAAGAACCGATAGCTGTCGGGGATTTCAAAGAGTCGATCGCGGAACAGCAGCCGCGAAAGCTCCAGCAAGGCTGATTGATACACCCCGCGCTTGAACTCTATGACCGCTTCAAGCGGCACCCAGAAATAACTCCAGCGCCAGGCATCAAATTCCGGGTGATTGCTCGCACGCAGGCAGACGTCCGAATCGCGCCCCACGAGTCGCAGCAGAAACCAGATCTGTTTCTGCCCGCGATAAGTGTTGCGCCATTCGCGCTTGATCCAGTGCTTGGGCACGTCGTAGCGCAACCAGCCGCGGGTGCGGCCGATGATACGGACGTGCTCAGGCTTCAAGCCGACTTCCTCGAAGAGCTCACGGTACATAGCCTGTTCCGGCGATTCGCCATGCTTGATTCCGCCTTGCGGAAACTGCCAGGAATGTTCTCGTATCCGTTTGCCCCAGAAAACCTCGTTGCGCGCATTCACCAGAATGATGCCGACGTTAGGCCTGTAGCCTTCACGATCGAGCATGGTGCAACCTTTAATTCATGAACTGGCCGGAATTCTTCCACATTTCCCCCTGTCGTGAAAGAACAACGCCCCGAATCGGTGCGGCGCAACAGAAGCGCAGCCAAGCATCGACGTGCACGCTAAAATTACAGGCTGTACTTACAACGGATTCCGTCCATGCGTGCCTCACAGTTCTTCCTCTCCACCCTCAAGGAAGCCCCGTCCGACGCCGAGATCGTCAGTCACAAGCTCATGCTGCGGGCCGGGCTGGTCAAACGCCTCGCCGGCGGCGTGTATACCTGGATGCCTCTGGGCCTGCGCGCGCTGCGCAAGGTGGAAGCGATCGTGAGGGAAGAGATGAACCGTGCCGGCGCCATCGAACTGCTGATGCCGGCCGTGCAACCTGCCGAACTGTGGCAGGAGTCCGGCCGCTGGGATTTCTACGGCCCCGAACTGCTGCGTTTCAAGGATCGCCACGACCGCGACTTCGTGATCGGACCGACCCACGAAGAAGTCATCACCGACGTGGTGCGTCGCGACCTGCGCAGCTACCGCCAACTGCCCAAGCACTTCTACCAGGTGCAGATGAAGTTCCGCGACGAGATCCGCCCCCGCTTCGGCGTGATGCGCGGCCGCGAGTTCGTGATGAAGGACGGCTACTCCTTCCACAGCTCGTTTGAAGATCTGCAGCGCGAATACCGCAACATGTTCGACACCTACCACCGCATCTTCAACCGCCTCGGCCTGAAGTTCCGCGCGGTGGCGGCAGATACCGGCTCGATCGGCGGCACCGGCTCCCACGAATTCCACGTGATCGCCGAAACCGGCGAGGACGACATCGCCTACTGCCCCGACTCCGATTACGCTGCCAACGTCGAACTGGCCGAGGCCCTCGCCCCCGCCAGCCCGCGCCCGGCCGCATCGGCAGCACTGACCAAGGTACACACCCCCGGCGCCAAGACCATCGCCGAACTCACTACCTTCCTCAAGGTAGCGGCCGAAAGCACCGTCAAGGCCATCGTCGTGGAAGGCGACGAAGCATCCGGCGGCAAGCCCGTGCTGCTTCTGCTGCGCGGCGACCATGAACTCAACGAGATCAAGGCCCAGAAGATCGCCGGCATCAAGAACCCGCTGACCTTCGCCGCCCCCGGCGACATCCTTACCGCCTTCGGCGCCAACGCCGGCTCCCTCGGCCCCGTCGGCTTTGCCGGCCGCGTGGTGATGGACCGCACGGTGGCCGCCATGGCCGACTTCGTCACCGGCGCCAACGATGACGACCACCACTACACCGGCGTCAACATCGGCCGTGACTTCCCCGAAGCCGAAGTCGCCGACCTGCGCAACGTCGTCGCCGGCGATCCGTCCCCCGACGGCAAGGGCGTGCTGGCCATCTGCCGCGGCATCGAAGTCGGTCACATCTTCCAGTTGCGCACCAAGTACGCCGAAGCCCTCAACTGCAAGTTCCTCAACGAACAGGGCAAGGAGCAGATCATGGAGATGGGCTGCTACGGCATTGGCGTATCGCGCATCCTTGGTGCCGCCATCGAGCAGAACTACGACGCCCGCGGCATCATCTGGCCCGAGGCCATCGCCCCCTTCGAAGTCGTCATCGTGCCGATGGGCTACGCCAAGTCCGAAGCCGTCCGTGACGCCGCCAATGCCCTTTACGCCGAATTGCAGGGCGCCGGCATCGACGTCTTCCTCGACGACCGGGACGAACGTCCGGGCTCCCTGCTGGCCGACAACGAACTGATCGGCACCCCGCACCGGGTGGTGATCGGCGATCGCGGCTTGAAGGAAGGCGTGGTCGAATATCAGGGCCGTCGCGAAGCCGAAGCCACCAAGCTGGCAATTGCCGACGTGGCCGCCACCGTCATCGGCAAGCTGCGGGGCTGATCGATGGCCTCCAGCCTTTCAGGCATGACCCGCTGCGCCCTCACCGCACTGGTGTTGCTGCCATGGGCGCTCAGTGCACACGCCGGCAACCAGCAATACGAACCGCTGGCGGCGAGCGTACGGGCGGCGCTGCATGCGGCGGTTGCCGACCAGGCACCGCCCGACTCCGCCCTCACCAACACCGGGGAGCGGGCGCGCTGGCTGGGGGAAATGTCCCGCCGCCTCGCCACCCGCATCCCGGACGAAGCCGCGCGCATGGAGCTCCTGCGCGCGGTGCACTACGAAGCCACCCGCTCCGGTCTCGACCCACAACTTGTGCTCGGCCTGATCCAGGTGGAAAGCGGCTTCAAGAAGTACGCCTTGTCATCCGCCGGCGCACGTGGCTACATGCAGGTCATGCCGTTCTGGACAAAGCTGATTGGCGCCCCAGACAGCAATCTCTTCCACATGCGCACCAACCTGCGTTTTGGCTGCACGATTCTGCGTCACTACGTGGATATCGAAAAAGGTGATCTGTTCCGCGCCCTCGGCCGCTACAACGGCAGCCTCGGCCGGGCGGAATATCCGAACATCGTCCGCGCAGCCTGGGAAAAGAACTGGTCCTACCCACCCCTGCGCCTCGCCCAGAACCCCTGAGCGGCACGCAAGCGACAAAAAGGGCGCCATCACGGCGCCCTTTTTACGTTCACACTCCGATGCTTCAGGCGACGATGATCCCGCCCCCCAGGCACACCCGGCTTTCGTAGATCACCACGCTCTGCCCCGGTGTCACCGCCCACTGAGGCTGGGCAAACACAATCTCGGCACGGCCGTCCGCCAGCACATCGATCTCGCACGGCGCATCCGGCGTGCGATAGCGCGGCTTGGCCGTGTAAACCCAGTGGGTGCGCGGATCCTGCCCCGACACCCACGACAGGTCGGCGGCGATCAGACGCTCCTTCAGCAAGGCCGGATGGGCGTGCCCCTGCACCACGTAGAGCACGTTTTTCTCCATATCCTTGCGGGCCGCATACCAGGCATCGTGCTCGCCGGCCTCGTCCTGGTTACCCTTGATGCCACCGATCTGCAGGCCCTTGCGCTGGCCGATGGTGTGATGCATCAGGCCCTGATGCTGGCCGATCACCTTGTCACCTTCCAGCGTGCGGATCTCACCCGGTTTGGCTGGCAGATAGCGGGCCAGAAATTCCCGGAACGGCCTTTCACCGATGAAGCAGATGCCGGTCGAATCCTTCTTGGCATGCACGTGCAGCCCCGCCGCCTCGGCCATCTTGCGCACGTCGCGCTTGTAAAGGTGACCGATGGGGAACAGGGTTTTCGACAACTGCGCCTGATTCAGGCGATACAGAAAGTAGCTCTGGTCCTTGGTACCGTCCTCGGCCTTCAGGAGCTGGTATTCGGTGCGCCCATCGTTGGTCCATTCACGCACCTGGGCGTAATGGCCGGTGGCGATGCGGTCGGCACCGAGCGCCATCGCATGGTCCAGGAAAGCCTTGAACTTGATCTCCGAGTTGCACAGGATGTCCGGATTCGGCGTCCGGCCAGCCTCGTACTCGCGCAGGAAATCGGCAAAAACCCGCTCCTTGTACTCCTTCGAGAAGTTGACGACCTCCAGCTCGATGCCGATCACGTCGGCCACCGACACCACATCCACCAGGTCTTCCCGGGTCGAACAGTATTCGTCGTCGTCATCGTCCTCCCAGTTCTTCATGAACAGGCCGACCACGTCGTAGCCCTGCTGCTTCAGAAGCAGCGCCGCCACGGCCGAATCCACTCCGCCGGACATGCCGACAACGACTTTTTCCTTACGAGACATTCGGTCCTTCTCCATCCAGCCAGTCCTCCAGGGGCAATACCACGGCCGGATCGCCGTGCTCCCCGAACCAGGTATCCACTACAAATCGTGCGCCGGTATCCGGCGCCTCGTCATTCCGCTCGCGAATCACCGCCGAAAAATGCTGGGCCACCAGCCAGCGTACCCGCCGGCTGATCGGCGCCACCACATGAAAACGCAAATAACCCCGCGCCTCCAGCATCGTCAGCAAACGGGTGGTCGACTCCGCGTGATCGATACAATCCATCCTCCCGTACGCCTCGTCATCCAGGAAGTCGCCAGGGCGATCCGCACTGATCGGCGACTGCTCGCCGGCCCAGCGGTACAACTGCCCCAGCACCAGAGCCAGGATCGCCCGCTCGGCCAGTGCTGAATCCGCCAGCATGAGGCGCTCACGGATTTCTGCCAGCCGCTCTTCCGACAACGCCACCGTCGCCTCGGACAGGCAACCGTAATTGAAGCAGATGGCCACGCGCTCATCGGCCAGGGCTGACCCTGCCCACAACATCAAGCACAGGACCAGCCTGCGTCCCATCAGGCGTCGTAATGCCGGACCAGGTCGAGCGGATAGCGCCGCCCCGCCAGGTAATCCTCGCAACACTGCAGGATCAGCGGACTGCGATGCCGCTCGCGGGTCGCCCGCAGCTCGTCCAGTGTCATCCACACGGCCCGTACGATGCCTGAATCGAGCTTGCGCCCGGCGTCGAAACCGGTAATCGAGCCACCAAAGGCAAAGCGCAGGTAAGTGACGTCACTGTCCGGCTTGGGCCACTGGTAGATGCCCACCAGAAACTCAGGCCGGAAGTGGTGCGCAGTCTCCTCCAGCGCCTCCCGGGCCGATGCAGTGACCAGCGACTCGCCCTGATCCAGATGACCCGCCGGCTGGTTGAAGCGCAAACCTGTCTCGGTCTCCTCCTCCACCAGCAGAAAGCGCCCGTCGCGCTCGACCACGGCAGCCACCGTGACATTCGGTTTCCAGGTTCTCATCGTGACCCCGCACGCAAAGCCGGCATTTTACCCCCTTCGGGCCGGCGGTCCGCAGCCCTGCGGAATGCGCTAGAATCGCGGGCTTGAATTTACTGTTTTCAGCTGGAGATCCCCCTATGTCAATGGCAGACCGCGACGGTTTTATCTGGTACGACGGCAAACTCGTGCCGTGGCGTGAAGCAACCACCCACGTGCTCACCCACTCCCTCCACTACGGCCTGTCCGTCTTCGAGGGCGTCCGCGCGTACAACACCGTCAAGGGCACGGCGATCTTCCGCCTCGCCGAGCACACCCAGCGCCTGCTCAACTCGGGCAAGATCTACATGATGAACATTCCTTACTCCAAGGAAGTTCTGATGGAAGCCCAGCTGGAAGTCGTTCGCGCCAACAAGCTCGAGAGCTGCTACCTGCGCCCGATCGCCTTCTACGGCTCCGAAAAGATGGGTATTTCCACCGACGGTGCCACCGTCCATGTGGCCATTGCCGCCTGGCCGTGGGGCGCGTACCTGGGTGAAGAAGCCCTCGAAAACGGCATCCGCGTGAAGACATCCTCCTTCGCCCGCCATCACGTCAACGTGACCATGCCGCGCGCCAAGCTGGCCTCCACCTACGCCAACTCCATCCTGGCCAACGCCGAAGCCGTCGAAGCCGGCTACGACGAAGCCCTGCTCCTCGACACCCAGGGCTTCGTGGCCGAAGGCGCTGGCGAAAACCTCTTCGTGATCAAGGATGGCGCCATCTACGAACCCGAAATCGCCTCCGCCCTCACCGGCATCACCCGCTCCTCGGTGATCCAGGTGGCCAAGGAATTCGGTCTCGACGTGATCTCCAAGCGCATCACCCGCGACGACATCTACATCGCCGACGAAGCCTTCTTCACCGGCACCGCCGCCGAAGTCACCCCGATTCGCGACCTGGACAACCGGGTCATCGGCGAAGGCAAGCGCGGTCCGATCACCGAAAAGCTGCAGAAGCGCTTCTTCGAGATCGTGAACGGCAAGGCCCCCGAATACGAACACTGGCTGTCATTCATCTAAGACCCCGGGAGAAACCCATGCCTGAGAATCAGGACAAGTCCAAGCCGATCGACGTCACCGCCCACGATCTGCCGCTGCACTGCCCGATGCCCGATGCCCCCCTGTGGGCCCGGCATCCCCGCGTGTTCCTCGACGTGACCGCCGAGGGCAAGGCAACCTGCCCCTACTGCGGCGCCCAGTACGTCTTTGCGGGCGAACGGCCCAAGGGTCATCACTGATCCCTTGAACGAGGCTTTGGCCAGCACGGGGGCGGCAACGCCCCCGTGTCACGTACGAACGTCCTTGCGAGAAGCCCCATGACGAACCCGATCTTCACCTCCGCCGAGGACGCCGAAGCCGCCTTCTACGCCGCCCTTGCCCATGCTGACATCGACGGCATGATGGCCGTATGGTCAGAAGACGAAGAAGTCGTCTGCGTACATCCGGGCAGCATCCGCCTCATCGGCCTGCCGGCCATCCGCGAATCATGGCGCCAGCTGTTCGCCAGCGGCGCGCGCATCAACGTCAGCATCATCCACCCGATCCACTGGCTCAACGTGATGACCGCGGTGCACACGGTTCATCAGCATGTGCACGTGGAAGGCGACGACCGCCTGCATCCACCGATCATCGCCACCAACGTGTTCACCCGTGGCGCACTGGGCTGGAGAATGGTCATGCACCACGCCTCGCCGGCCCCGGACATGGACAACCTGCACGGTCACGACAGCCCGCACGTGGTCCATTGAGCCGTCCTCCCCCGCCCTACGTCGCCCCCCGCTGGCTCCCGGGCGGCCACGCGCAAACGATCTGGCCCCTGCTGTGCAAGGGGCCGCTGCCAAGTTTCCGACGCGAACGCTGGGATACCCCCGACGGGGACTTCATTGATCTGGACTGGCTGCCCGAGCAGCCCGGCGCACCGCTCGTCATCCTGTTTCACGGCCTCGAAGGCTCCAGCCATTCGCCCTACGCCCGCAGCCTGATGCGCCGTGTTGCGGCACAAGGCTGGAACGGCGTCGTACCCCACTTCCGTGGCTGCTCCGGCGAGCCCAACCGCCTGCCGCGCGCCTACCACTCGGGCGATGCCGACGAAATCGGCTGGATCCTCGAACGCCTGGCCCGACGCTTTCCCGGAGTGCCCCGCTACGCAGCCGGCGTGTCCCTCGGCGGCAACGCCCTGCTCCTGTGGCTCGGCACCCGCGGCACAGCCGCCAGCGCCATCCTCACGGCAGCAGCAGCGATCTGCCCGCCCCTTGACCTGAGCGCCGCCGGCCACACCCTGGGACGCGGCTTCAACCGGGTCTACACCCGGCACTTCCTGGCCACCCTCAAACGCAACGCCGGCGCAAAACTGACTCAGCATCCGGGCCTCTTCGACGGTGCGGCGATGCAACGCGCCGGCAACCTGTACGAGTTCGACAACCTGGTCACCGCCCCACTGCACGGCTTTCGCGATACGGACGATTACTGGCTGCGCGCCTCCAGCAAAGTCCATCTGCCGGCCATTGTCGTCCCAACCTTGCTGATCAACCCGCTCAACGACCCGTTTCTGCCAGCCCGCTACCTGCCGTCAGCCAAGGACGTCTCCCCCGCCGTTCATCTGGAACAACCGGCCGAAGGCGGCCACGTGGGTTTTGTCGGCGGTGCCTGGCCAGGCAACCTGGACTGGCTGCCCAACCGGCTCGTGCATTTTTTCACGGTGGCGAGAAAATGTTAAATAGCTTTTCAATGGTGCACCGGAACCTCATGGTGCACTGCGTATAATTCATTTTTCATTAATTTCGAATCGGAGCTTCAAGCATGTTCGTTCCCGCCCCCGAGATTTTCAAGGCTTATGACATTCGCGGCATCGTCGACAAGTCCCTGACAGCCGAAGCCGTCCGCGCCATCGGCCACGCCCTCGGCTCCGAAGCGGTCGCCCGCGGCCAGCAAGCCATTGCCGTCGGTCGCGACGGCCGCCTGTCCGGCCCCGAGCTGGCCGGCGCCCTGTCTGACGGGATCCGCGCAGCGGGTGTGAACGTGGTCGACGTCGGCTGTGTGCCGACCCCCCTGACCTACTTCGCCGCTTACGAGCTGGGCACCAACTCCTGTGTCTCCGTCACCGGCAGTCACAACCCGCCCGACTACAACGGCCTCAAGATGGTCCTCGGCGGTCAGACCTTGTTCGGTGAGCTGATCCAGGCCCTGCGCCAGCGCATCATTGACGGCAACCTGGTGCACGCACTCGTCCCGGGCACGCTCACCCACGCCGACGTGGTGCCCGCCTACGTCGACAAGATCATCGGCGACGTGAAGCTCTCCCGCCCGATGAAAATCGTCATGGACTGCGGCAACGGCGTGGCCGGCGCGGTCGCCCCCGAACTTTTCAAGCGCCTCGGCTGCGAGCTGGTCGAGCTGTTCTGCGACGTGGATGGCAACTTCCCCAACCACCACCCGGACCCCTCCAAGCCCGAAAACCTGGCCGACGTGATCCGCGCCCTGAAGGAAACCGATGCCGAAATCGGCCTCGCCTTCGACGGTGACGGCGACCGCCTGGGCGTGGTCACCAAAGATGGCGAAATCATTTTCCCCGACCGCCAGCTGATGCTTTTCGCCGAAGACGTACTGACCCGCGTGCCCGGCGGCGAGATCATCTACGACGTCAAATGCACCCGCAACCTGGCCGGCTGGATCCGTGATCGCGGCGGCAAGCCGACCATGTGGAACACCGGCCACGCGCTGGTCAAGGCCAAGCTCAAGGAAACCGGCGCCCCACTGGCCGGCGAAATGAGCGGCCACGTGTTCTTCAAGGAACGTTGGTACGGCTTCGACGACGGCCTCTACACTGGCGCCCGCCTGCTCGAAATCGTGTCCCGCCAACCCGACGCCAACCCGGTGCTCAAGGGCCTGCCTGACGCCATCAGCACCCCCGAGCTGAACATCAAGATGAATGAAGGCGAGCCCTTCACGCTGGTGGACAAGCTCAAGGCCGAAGCCACGTTCGAAGGCGCCGAGAGCATCCTGACCATCGATGGCGTGCGCGTCGAATACGCCGACGGCTTCGGCCTGGCCCGTCCGTCCAACACCACGCCGGTGGTCGTGTTGCGCTTCGAGGCCGACACCGACGCCGCGCTTGCCCGCATCCAGGCCGATTTCCGTCAGGCCATCGAAGGCGTCTGGCCGGGCGTCCAGCTGCCCTTCTAAGTCGTCTCCGGGCTCGCTGCCTGCCAGCGAGCCCGTGTTGTTTCCCTTCAGCCCCCCTCGCCTGCCAAAGAGCAGGCTATCCGTTGAAGCTGGCTGCAAATCGGTCGTTAATCACCAAGACCGGCACACAGCCCCAATGGAGGACTGCCCATGAAGGAATTGCCCGGCCGCCAACTGGCAAACTTCAGCTCATCCCAGTTCCGCACCCGACTGGTGATTGCAGTCGTCCTGCTGAACCTGATGATGGCCGGACTGGCGCTCCAGTCCCTCCGCCAGGGCCTTGAGCAATCCCGCGCACGAGCGGCAGTGGCCACCCAGAACATCGCCCAGCTCCTTGAGCACGACATCGCCGCCTCCTTCGAGCGCATCGACCTGACCCTGCAGGCACTGGTGGATGACCTGCAGGACGAACTGGCCCGAACCCGCAGCAGACGGGATTTCAACTCCACCGTCAGGCACCATTATTCCCGCCAGCCAGCCCTGGCCAGCCTGATTGTGGCCGACAGCGCCGGTACGATCATCGCCGGCAGCAACCTCTACAAGACAACACCCGGCCTGCTGGCCGACCGCGACTATTTTCGCCGCCACCGCGACACTCCCGCGGCAGGACTGGTGATCTCACCGCCCCTGCGCAGCCGTCTGAACGACGAATGGATCATCACCCTGAGCCGTCGCTATGACTCCCCTTCAGGAGGCTTTGCCGGCGCCGTCATCGCCAGCGTGCGTGTCGACCACCTGCGCCAGCTCTTCGCCGGCATCAACCTTGGCCCCAATGGCGCGATCAGCCTGCGTGACCTGGAACTGGGCATGGTGACTCGCCACCCGGAACTGGCCACACCAGAAGCCGCCATCGGCTCCCGCAGCGTTTCGGCACAGCTCAGGGAAGCCATCCAGAGCGTGCCCACCGCCGGCACGTACCTGGCGTCCACCCGCATGGACCAGATCGAGCGAACCAATACCTACCGGCGCATGGCCAACTACCCCTACTACGTCATCGTCGGCCTGGCGGATGACGACTATCTCCTGGGCTGGCACCGCGAACTGCTCAAGACCGCCATTCAGATCACCGCCTTCCTGCTCGCCACGCTGACCATGACGGGCCTGCTTCTGCATGCCTGGCGCTGCAGGGAAGCCGACCTGAGCCGCATCGCCAGCAAGGAAAAGGAATTCCGCACTCTGCTCGATACTGCCCCCGACGCCATCGTGATCGTCGATGCCGAAGGACGGATCAACCGGGTCAACCAGCGCACACTGATCACCTTCGGCTACAGCCATGACGCCCTGATCGGGCAGCCGGCCAGCCTGCTGCTGGCAACGGAAGAGATTGACCTTGTCACGCCCGGGCAGGCCGGCCTCGACATCGACCTGTGGGCGATCACCGCCGATGGGCACCGCTTTCCGATCAGCGCGAGCTTCACCCCCATCGAGACCGAACGCGGCCGGATGGTCACCATGGCCATCCGCGACATCAGCGAACGGCGCGAACGGGAAGAGGCCCTCAAGCTCGCCTCCCTCGTCTACCAGGCAGTCGGCGAGGCCATCATGGTCACCGACACCACCAACCGTATCGTCGCCATCAACCCTGCCTTTACGCGACTCACGGGTTACACGCCGGGCGAAGCAATCGGACAGCCGGCAGGCCTGCTGCACTCCGGCCGCCACAACCACGCCTTCTTCCGCGCCATGTGGGAGAGCCTGGATGCAACCGGAACCTGGAAAGGCGAAATCCTCAATCGCCGACGTAGCGGCGAAGTGGTTGCCGACTGGCTGATGATCAACACAATCTACGATGAAGAGGGCCAAGCACAGTGGCGGGTCGGCATGTACTCGACCGTCACCGCCCAGAAACGCGCCGAGGAAACCCTGTGGCGCCAGGCCAGCTATGACGTCCTTACCAACCTGCCCAACCGGCGCCTGCTCCTTGATCGACTGCAGCAAGAGATCAACGTTGCCCGCCGCAGCGGCGCACAGGTTGCCCTGATGCTGATCGACCTCGATCGCTTCAAGGAGGTAAACGACACCCTGGGCCACCTGGCTGGCGACCAGCTGCTGATGGAAGTGGCGCAGCGCCTGCAGGCCTGCATCCGCGAAATGGATACCGCCGCCCGGCTGGGGGGCGATGAATTTGCCGTGATTCTGGGGGGCATCACCGACGTGACGCACGTTGAACCCGTCGCCGAAGCGATCCTGCGCGCCCTCGCCGGCACCTATGCGCTCAAGGAGGGCGACGCCCGCATTTCAGCCAGTATCGGCATCGCCTTCTTCCCCTCTGACGCAGACCACATGGAAGCCCTGTTCCTGCGCGCCGACCAGGCCATGTACGCCATCAAGGACAAAGGCCGCAACGGCGTCGGCTACGTCAAGGATGTGTGGAAACCGACGCTCCCTGGCCGCTAAGCATCGGGAACCGGCAGGCCCAAACCCAGCAGCCAGTCGCGCAGGGCCGGCCCCGTTCCCTGGGGCCACGGCCTGAGCTTCTCGGGGGCGATCAGCCGGTATTCGGCCAACTCTTCGTTCAGGACGATCTCGCCCCGCGCCTGCACGTGGTAGACGATGAGCACTTCGTTGTTACGAGTGAAGGGATAGACGCCAACCAGATTCACGCCAACCGACTCAAGGCGGGTCTCTTCCCGCACCTCCCGGGCCACGGCGTCCTCGGGCGCCTCGTCTCGCTCCAGGAAGCCGGTCACGAGGCCAAACTTGCCCTCCGCCCACGCCCGGTTGCGGGCGATCAGCACCACGCCATCCCGATCCACGCATTCGATGATGGCGGCCACCACCGGCAGCGGGTTGTCCCAGCGGACGAAGCCGCAAGGCGGGTTGAAGCACAGCTGACGGCTCTGCCCTTCCACCTCGCCCCGCTCAAGCGGGCTCCCGCACTGGGGGCAGAAACGCCACTCGTTGAAGCTCATGACGCTCAGCCCAGCTTGCCGCCGACCCAGCCGGCCACCGAGGCCAGGGCCGCCGGCAGCGCTGCGGCATCGGTGCCGCCAGCCTGGGCCATGTCCGGCCGGCCGCCGCCCTTGCCACCCACCTGCTGGGCGACAAAATTGACCAGCTCACCGGCCTTGACCTTGCCGGTCAGGTCCGGCGTCACGCCAGCGATCAGGCTCACCTTGCCGTCAATAACGCTGGCCAGCACCACAGCCGCGCTCTTGAGCTTGTCCTTGATCTTGTCGAGGGTCTCGCGCAGGGTCGCCACATCGGCACCTTCGAGCACGGCGGCGAGCACCTTGGCGCCGGCCACATCCGCCGCCTGGGCCAGCAGATCGTCACCCTGGCTGGCGGCGAGCTTGCTCTTCAGGCGGGCGAGTTCCTTTTCCAGCGCCTTCACGTTGTCCATCACCTGCACCACGCGGGACAGCACTTCCTGCGGCTGGGCCTTGAGCGCGCCGGTCACGGCATCCAGCAGGGTCTGCTGCTGCTGCACCAGCGCTACCGCCACGTCGCCGCAAACGGCTTCGATACGCCGCACACCGGCTGCCACGCCGCCTTCGAGGGTGATCTTGAACAGGCCGATGTCACCGGTGCGGCTCACGTGGGTGCCACCGCACAACTCCTTCGACGAACCGATGGAGAGCACGCGCACTTCGTCGCCGTACTTTTCGCCGAAGAGCATCATCGCGCCGGTTTTCTGGGCCGACTCGATGTCCATCACGCGAGCCTCGGTGGCTGCGTTGGCAATGATCTCATCGTTGACCATGCGTTCGATGCGGGTGATTTCCTCGGCCGTCACCGGCTGGGTGTGGGCGAAGTCGAAGCGGGTCTTGTCAGGATCGACCTGCGAACCCTTCTGCTGCACGTGCTCGCCGAGGACTTCCCGGAGGGCCTTGTGCATCAGGTGGGTTGCCGAGTGATGACGCTGGGTGCGAGCGCGAGCCAGGGTATCGACCTTCGCGGCGACACCATTGCCGACAGTGATCTTGCCGGTGGTCACAACGCCGTGGTGGCCGAAAACGGTGGCCTGGATCTTCTGGGTGTCTTCCACCGCGAAGATGCCATGCACCGAACGCAGCTCGCCCCGGTCGCCGACCTGGCCACCGGACTCGGCATAGAAGGGGGTGTCATCCAGCACAACAACGCCCATGTCGCCTTCGGAAAGCTCATTGACGGCCACGCCGTCCTTGTAGAGGGCCAGCACGTTGCCCTTGGCTTCCAGGCCGTCGTAGCCGTGGAAGGTGGTGACCGGGCCGTCGTATTCGAGATTGGCAGCCATCTTGAACTTGCCGGCGGCACGGGCCTGCTCCTTCTGGCGCGCCATGGCGGCGTCAAAGGCGGCGGAGTCGACTGTCATGCTGCGCTCACGGCACACGTCGGCGGTCAGATCGAGCGGAAAGCCGAAGGTGTCGTGGAGCTTGAAAGCGGTTTCACCGTTGAACACCGTGTTGCCGGCGGCGGCCATCGCAGCGAGTTCGCCTTCGAGAATGGCCATGCCGTTCTCGATGGTGGCGAAGAAGCGGTCTTCCTCCTGCTTGAGGATGTCGGTGATACGCTGCTGGCCGGTCTTCAGCTCGGGATAGGCCTCGCCCATCTCGGCCACCAGGTCCGGCACCATCTTGTAGAAGAAAGCGGCACGGGCGCCCAGCTTGTAGCCGTGGCGGATGGCCCGGCGGATGATCCGGCGCAGCACATAGCCGCGGCCTTCGTTGCCGGGGATCACACCATCGGCGATCAGGAAGGAGCAGGCGCGGATGTGGTCGGCCAGCACCTTGAGAGACGGGCTGTCCATATCGGCGCCGCTGGTTTCACGGGCGGCAGCGGCAATCAGCGCCTGGAACAGGTCGATCTCGTAGTTGGCATGCACATGCTGGAGCACGGCGGAAATCCGCTCAAGGCCCATGCCGGTGTCCACGCTGGGCTTGGGCAGCGGATGCATCACGCCGGCTTCGTCACGGTTGAACTGCATGAACACGTTGTTCCAGATCTCGATGAAGCGGTCGCCATCTTCCTCCGGCGATCCCGGGGGGCCGCCCCAGATGTGCTCGCCGTGATCGTAGAAGATCTCGGTACAGGGGCCGCAGGGGCCGGTGTCGCCCATCATCCAGAAGTTGTCGGAAGCGTAGCGGGCGCCCTTGTTGTCGCCGATGCGGATCACCCGCTCGGCCGGCACGCCGATTTCCTTGGTCCAGATATCGTAGGCTTCGTCGTCCTCGGCATACACGGTGACGGTGAGCTTGTCCTTGGGCAGGCCAAAAACGCCGGTCAGCAGCTCCCACGCGTAGTTGATCGCGTCGCGCTTGAAGTAGTCGCCGAAGCTGAAGTTGCCCAACATCTCGAAGAAGGTGTGGTGACGCGCGGTGTAGCCGACGTTTTCCAGGTCGTTGTGCTTGCCGCCGGCGCGGACGCACTTCTGCGACGTGGTGGCGCGGGTGTAGGGGCGCTTGTCGAAGCCGAGGAAAACGTCCTTGAACTGGTTCATGCCCGCGTTGGTGAACAGCAGGGTCGGGTCTTCGTGAGGCACCAGCGAACTGGAGGCCACGATCTGGTGGCCCTTGGAGGCGAAGAATTCAAGGAACTTCTGGCGGATTTCGGCGCTTTTCATCGGCGTGGGGTCTCCGGGTGTCTCAAACAACGACGGTCGGGGAAATATCAGGTTTCAGAGCCGGAAATTGTAGCATCCCTCCCCGCCCGGTCCGGCTGGCTATAATCGCCCCTCCAAGAACATCAACTCCCAGAGGAGACAGCAAACATGGGCCACCGCCTTTCCAAGATCTACACCCGCACCGGCGACGCCGGTACCACCGGCCTCGGCAACGGTAACCGGGTCTCCAAGAACAGCCTGCGCATCCACACCCTCGGCGAGGTGGATGAAGCCAATGCGGCCATCGGCATCCTGTTGTGCGAAGAGCTGCCGGAGGACGTACGTACCCTGCTGACCAACGTGCAGCACGATCTGTTCGACCTGGGTGGCGAGGTGTGCATTCCGGGCATGGAAATGATCACCGCCAGGCAGGTCGATCATCTGGAAACGGAACTGGATCGCTTCAACGACGACCTGGAACCCCTGAAGGACTTCATCCTGCCCGGTGGCACCCGCGCCGCGGCCCTGTGCCACCAAGCCCGTACCGTGTGCCGGCGGGCCGAACGGATGATCGTCGCGCTGGGGCAGGAAGAGTCGGTCAATGACGCGCCGCGCCAGTACCTCAACCGCTTGTCGGATCTGCTCTTCGTGCTCGGCCGCGTGCTCAACCGGGCCGGCGGCCGCGGCGACGTGCTGTGGCAGAAAAGCAAGAACGCGTAAGGATTTGCGGGGCGACCTGTTACCGGCCGCCCCGCCGGCTTACCAGTCGACTTTCTCGATCTGCCCGAGGGAGCGCCCCAGAAAGCGCTCGCCGATGGTCTGGAAGCGCAGCGGAATGTCGGTAACGGTGTAATGGTAGGTGGACAGGCTGTCGCCCGGGTTGGCGATGCCCAGCTCGTTGAGCATGCGCGCGGCCTGCTCGGCCACGGTGATGGCGGAATCCACCAGGCGCACATTCGGCCCCACCACGTCCTGCAGCAGCGACTTGATCAGGGGATAGTGGGTGCAGCCAAGCACCAGTGTATCGACGTTTTCGGCGAGGACTGGCTTAAGGTATTCCTGGGCGGTCAGGCGGGTGACCTCGTGCTCGAGCCAGCCCTCCTCCACCAGCGGCACGAACAGCGGGCAGGCCTGCGAGTACACCCGCACGTTCGGGTCGAGGGCGTGCATGCGTCGCGCGTAAGCGTTGCTGTTGACGGTGGTCGGGGTGCCGATCACGCCGATTGCCCGCGAGCGGGATTCGGCCACCGCCGCCCGGGCACCGGCATCGATCACATCCAGCACCGGAATGTGCCCGGCCTTCTCCTTGACCACCTGGGACGCCACCGCCGCCATCGTGTTGCAGGCGATGATGAGCATCTTGACGCCCTGGTCGAGCAGGTAATCGGTGATCTGCCCGGTGAAGTGCTCGATGGTCGCCACCGATTTGACCCCGTAAGGAACCCGGGCCGTGTCGCCAAAATAAATGATGTTCTCGAGGGGCAGGCGCTCCATGAGGGCGCGCACGACGGTGAGGCCACCGACACCGGAATCGAAAACCCCGATGGGCAGCTTGCCAGTTTCGGACATGGTGAATGCGGAGAAAAGGGAATGCGGATTCTACGCCAGTCGGGATGCCCCCGGCGGGACGGCGCCTAGTAGCCGAGGCGCGCAATCAGTTCTGATTCTTCTTCCGAGCTGAGGGCAAACTTGTAGGCGGACTTCTCGTCAGGCAACTCCCGCCACTTGCCACCGATATCCTTCAGCCGGCGTTCAATCCGGGCACAGGAAATATGCATGAGAATCGCCGGCGCCTTGACCCGCTCGCAAATCCGTTCTGCCCCGAGTTGCTCGAATTCGAGCAGTTTTTCGTAGAAGGCCCGGTGCCGCGGATTGATCTCGATCAGGATGTCGGAACATCCCTTGACGCGATGAGCGTAAATATAAAGAAGGTGGACCAGCGAAATGATCAGCCGCTTGGAACGCGCCGTCGGATCAATGGCGAAACGTCCAAACTCGCACAACTTGGCGCCCTGCGCCCGCAGGCGAGCCGCTTCGGCGCCGTAGGTGGTATCCAGCGCCAGGCCGGCGGGAGAGTCCACGTTGACGGTGACGGTTGCATAAACCCTGCCGAACAGCTCGGCGTTCATGGTCAGCTGATTGGGCTCGTCGAGGGAGCCGAGCTGGCCGTAACCCCGCCATGCATAACGCTTCTGAATCAGCAGCTCGGTTTCACGACGGCGTTCACCGTCGCGCATCAACATCTTGATACGGAACTTGTCCTGCCGTTCGGTAGGCGCGTCGACCTTGGGATCGTCTTCCGCCAGACACAGCGGATCAAAACGCCACGACTCCATGGCAGTGACTTCCGCCAGGGTTTGCGGTGACTGAACTTCTTCAGCGGGGAGTTTGGCCGGCTTGCGAAACATTATCGATACTATACAGCGGCTTCCGGAGGTAGAACATGGTGCCGGGCCAAGGCCCACTCAACATGCTCCCTCACCAGCGCAGATGCGTCGTTCAGCCGGGACTGAAGTGCGCCCAGCACGGCCTCCATTCCAGGAGCATTGCCAAGCGCAACCGCCAGGTTACGAGACCAGCGTTCATAACCAATCCGGTAAATCGGGCTACCCGCCATGCGCTCATTAAATTCCGTTTGCGTCCAATGAAACAACTTTACCAGTTCTTCACAATCGAGCCCATGGCGAGGCACGAAATCCAGCTCTGCAGCCTGCCGGGCAAACCGGTTCCAGGGACACACCAGCTGGCAATCGTCACAACCATAAATGCGGTTCCCGATCTGCGGGCGAAATGCTTCCGGGATAGCCTCTTTCAATTCGATGGTCAGATAGGAAATGCAGCGTCGCGCATCGACCTGATAAGGCGCCACGATGGCTCCGGTGGGACAGGCCGTCATGCAGGCGGAGCAACTGCCGCAATGCTCGCCCACGGAGGCATCGACCGGCAGCGGCAGGTCAGTGTAGATTTCCCCGAGAAAGAAAAATGAACCGGCAGAGCGCGACAGCAGCAGGCTGTGCTTGCCCCGCCAACCCAGCCCGGCTTTCTCCGCCAGGGCAACCTCCATCACCGGCGCCGAATCGACGAAAACCCGGTAGGCGCTGGGCAACACGTCGACGATCTGGTCTGCCAGTTTTTGCAGGCGCGCGCGCAGGACCTTGTGATAATCCCGCCCCAGGGCATAGCGCGACACATAGGCCTTCGACGGATCATTCAGCACCGTCAAGGCATCGGCGGCATCGGGAAGATAAGACATCCGCGCCGAAATGACCCGCAGCGTTCCTGGCTCCAGTTCGGCCGGACGGGAACGTTTGGTCCCGTGTTTGTACATATAATCCATCTGCCCGTGGCAACCGGCCTCCAGCCATGCCATCAGCCCCGCCTCCGCCGTGGCGAGGTCGGTATCGGCAACGCCCACTTCATCGAAGCCGAGTTCCCGCCCCCACGCCTTGATGCGTGACGCCAGAGATGCCAGGCCGTCCTGACTACCAGAAAGATTATCGTGCCCCAAGTTCATCCTGCCTATGATAGCGACCCGCAAGGCCGCATGCACCTCATCGATGAAAACGCGACGCTGGCGGCTGGCCAGCAGCTCGCCAGCGCCCTGCCTGCCCGACTGACAATCTTCCTGTGCGGTGACCTGGGCGCCGGCAAGACAACCCTGACCCGGGGCCTGCTACGCGGCCTCGGCTACACAGGGAAGGTAAAGAGTCCAACTTATACCTTGGTTGAACCCTATAAAGATTCTAGAATAGTCGTATATCACTTTGATTTTTATCGATTCACCAATGCAGAAGAGTTTCTTGAAGCGGGCCTCGAAGAGTACTTTGAAGGCAATGGCATCCGTCTTGTGGAATGGCCGGACCGCGCCCAGCCTTATCTTCAGGCAGCAGATCTCGAAGTCCGGCTGCAGGTTTCCGCGTCTGGCGGTCGCGACCTTGAGTTGCGGGCGTTGAACAGGGAGGGTCAGACATGTCTGGAACGTTTCGTCGCGCTTTCCCCCAATTGAGTCCCAGCCAGGGCAATCCCCTGACCCGCCGCCGCTTCCTCGGTTCTGCCGGGGTCGGCCTGCTGCTTCTGGTCAGCCGTCCCGGCCAGGCCGCCCAGACCTCCATGCTGGCGGTGCGCGTGTGGCCGGCCAGGGATTACACCCGGATCACCCTGGAAAGCCGTGACCCGGTGGTCTTTACGCACCAGTCCGTGCACAACCCGGAACGGCTCGTCGTCGATCTCGAAGGTGTCGAGCTGAACGACATCCTCCAGACCCTGCCTACCAAAATCACCGGCCAGGATCCCTACATCCAGCTGATTCGTGCCGGTCGCAACCGCCCCGGCGTGGTCCGGCTGGTCATCGAACTGAAAACCGAGGTCAGCCCGCAGATATTCACCCTCAAGCCGGTCGGCGAATATGGCCACCGCCTGGTGCTCGACCTCTACCCGGTCGAACCCGTCGACCCCTTGCTGGCACTGCTGGAAAAAATCACCCCGGAAGAAGCAGCCGTCGGCGGAGCCATCACGCCGCAGCGGGCAGAGGAAAAACCCCGCAAAACGGCTGAAGCACCACGCAAGCCAGATCTTCCCCCGCGCGAGACCGCTGCCGAAACGCCGGCACGGCCGGCCAAACCCGCCGACGACGAACCCAGTGTCAGCCGCCTGATCACCATCACCATCGACCCCGGCCATGGTGGTGAAGACCCAGGCGCCGTCGGCGCCGCCGGCAGCTTTGAAAAACACGTCACGCTATCGGTCGGACGCCGCCTCAAGGCCAGGATTGATGCCGAGCCCAACATGCGCGCGATGCTGACCCGCGATGCCGATTATTTCGTGCCGCTGCAACAGCGGGTCGCCAAGGCGCGTCGGGTACAGGCCGACCTGTTCGTATCGATCCACGCCGACGCCTTCATCAGCCCGAGCGCCCGCGGCAGTTCTGTGTTTGTTCTGTCGGACAAGGGCGCCTCAAGCACCGCCGCCCGCTGGCTTGCGCAGAAAGAAAACGCGGCCGATCTGATCGGCGGCGTGAACCTGGGCGTCAAGGACAGCCACCTGGCGCGCACACTGCTGGACCTGTCCCAGACTGCTGCCATCAATGACAGCCTGAAAGTCGGCAAGGCCGTACTGGGTGAGCTCGGCGGCATCAACCGTCTGCACAAGGGAGAAGTGGAACAGGCGAGTTTCGCCGTCCTGAAGGCGCCGGACATTCCGTCCATCCTCGTCGAAACCGCCTTCATCTCCAACCCGGAAGAAGAAGCCCGCCTCAACGACGAGGCCTACCAGGACCGCATGGCGGAAGCCATTGTGCGCGGACTGAAGCGCTACTTCGCCAAGAACCCGCCAATGGCAAAATCCAAGCTGGCCCGCCTGGACTGATCCAACCCCGGCCCCGTGCCGGGGTTTTTTCATCGGGCGACTGGCGCCCGCCCTTACTTAGGAAGAATGCGGGAAACGAGCTTTTGCCGGCGCCTGGCACCACGCCGGCTCTTCCGCATGTCGATTGCAAGCATCACAAAGCCGGCGATGGCCGTGCAGATGCAACACGCGATGATGATGTATCCCGCTAGGCCATGCATGACGCCACAGATACCTCCCAGATGCTTGCAGACCAGAAACACCGCATACAGGCAGTGCACGGAAGCTGAAAAGCAAAAAGGCCAACCCTCGCGGACTGGCCTAAGTGCTTGAAATTCTTGGTGCCGGAGAAAGGAATCGAACCCTCGACCTTCGCATTACAAGTTAGAGGGTTCCTACATTAATCCAGACCACTGAATCTTAACAAAGCCATACGCAGCAAGGATTGTAACTTATACTCACCTTAACGGGCTAGCACGAAAATAGCCCAAAATTGATAGCCCGTGCTAGCCCGGTGCTAGCCCAGACAATCCAAGGTGAGTAAATGGCAAACCTGAAGTTCTCCAAGGTTGCACTACTCGGACTTAAAGCGCCCGAGCCCGGAAAGCGACTGACGATCTACGATACCGACGTGCCAAAGCTGGCGATCCGCATGACGCACGCCGGGACATGCACCTTCTACGTCGTGAAGCGGGCCGGTACGTCTATGGCCTGGGTAAAGCTGGGCAGCTTCCCAGACATGACCGTCGAGCAAGCCCGGAAGGAAGCCGCCAAGGTGCTGGGAGAGTTTGCCAGTGGCTCCAACCCTGCCGAGGCCCGCCGTGCTGTTCGCGGAGAACCAACCTTCGGCGAAGCCTTCGATGCTTTCCTGATAGGCAAGCGCAAGCGCGATGGCTCGCCCCTGGGGGAGCGCACCAAGCGCGACTATCAAGACGTGCTGCGGCTGTACCTCACCCCCATCAAGGCCAAGAAGCTGTCCCAGATCACCCGAACCGACATGAAGGCGATCCACAAGAAGACCACGATCAAGAGTGCGGCACAGGCTGACAGGGCCGTTGCTGTCGTGTCTTCGGTCTTCACTTACATGGCTGACCAAGAGGTTTTCATCGGACCGAATCCAGCCAGCCGGGTACAGAAGAATCCGCCCGCTACCCGTGACCGCTTCGCCCAAGGCTACGAATTGCCGCAATTGCTCGACGCCGTTGCGCGATCTGGCCAACGGGATTACCTACTGCTGTCCCTGCTGACCGGTGCACGACGCGCCAACGTGCAGGCGATGGCATGGCGCGACCTCGATCTGTCCGGCACCGTCTGGCGCATCGGCATGACCAAGAACGGCACGCCGCAGAATGTCCCGCTCTCGCCCGAGGCCGTCATGGTCTTGAAGGCCCGCCAGGAGCACGCGGACACGTCGCCCTTCGTCTTCCCTGGCACTGGCAAGACCGGGCACCTCGTAGAACCCAAAAAGGCATGGTCGACGGTCCTGCGATCCGCCAGCCTCGCCCGCCTGCTCGACGCCCTGAAGATCGAAGGCGACGCCCGCGCCGAAGCGGATGCCTTGGCTCTCGAGAGTCTCGCCAAGGCCGAACGGAAGTATCACGCCCAAGCCAAAGCCGCGAAGATCGACCCGGAACACTTCGCCATGACCGACCTGCGGATTCACGACCTGCGCCGCACCTTGGGAAGCTGGCAGGCGAAAACCGGCGCATCCCTGACCATCATCGGCAAGAGCCTGAACCACAAGACGCACCAGGCGACTGCGATCTATGCGCGCCTCGACCTCGATCCGGTCCGCCAGTCGGTGAACACCGCAACGGCCGCAATGATGGAGGCGGCCGGCCTGAAGGAAGGGGCGACCGTGCTGCCGCTGCCCAAGAAAAACCGGGGCGGGGCATGAAGATTGAGGGCTGGATTCTGGAGCAGGCCGGCATCGAGCAGCCGAATGAAGAGCTGGCACCCGGTCTGCGAGTGGTGAAAGCGTGAGCAAGGGCCTATCGATGTCGCTTGATTTTCTCTCCATCAACCTATAAAAAGTATAGGTAATGACGAATCCTGTACCCTTTCGGCTGAACGACGCCAACGCCCTTCGCCTCCTGCGGGAGATTGCCGCCGACTCAGCCCGAGTCGTGCTCCTTACCCATGCCAAACAGCGAATGCGGCAACGGCAAATCACGCTGGCCCAGGTGCTTGATGTGATGCGCAAGGGGAGAGTGGCAGAGCCGGCAACGGTCGACATTCATGGGAACTGGAAGCTGACGGTTCGTGGTGTCAGCTGTGGGCAGGAAATATCGGTGGCGGGTGCCATTGATATGAACGACGAGCCCGGCAAGCGGGTGTTTGTGATAACGGTTTTTGGGAGCGACTGATGTACCACTACACGGAAGGCGGGCTGACGAATGTCTGGCTCTCCAACGGCTTCAGGGAGGAAGACACGCCCTATGGCAAGGGTGTGTCCATCGAGGATATTGAAGGCCTGCATCGCGTGATTGGCATGAAGCTGGTCAAGGAGCGGGCTCAACTGACGGGGGCCGAGTTTCGGTTCCTGCGCAAGGAACTGGGGCTGTCCCAGGCAAAGCTCGCCCACTGGTGGGGCTACGAGGCGCAGAGCGTCGCCGGCTGGGAGAAGCGGGGGCGGGTGCCGCGCATTGCCGACCGCTTCATTCGTGCGTTCTACCTCGAGAAGGTTTCCGGTAATCCGTCCGTTCTGGAGATTGTCGAACGCCTGGCCGATACCGACCGGGAAGAGGCCCCCAAGCTGACATTTGAGGAAACGTCGGACGGCTGGCGGCTCGCCGCCTGACCGAGCAAGGAGCGCACCATGAGCACCGCATCCCGCCCACACGATGAAGCCGTGGTCGAACTGCTGCGCGAAGACCCGGCCTTTGCTGACGAATATCTCGCTGCGAGCATGGAAGCCATCGACGAGCCCGGCGGCCAGGAAGCCCTGCTGCAGGCACTCCGGCACGTCGCCGAAGCTCAAGGCATGGCCAAGGTCGCCGAACGTGCCGGCCTGCCCCGGGAAAGCCTCTACAAGAGTTTGAGCGCCAAGGGCAACCCGACGCTGAAGACGCTGCTGGCCGTGCTCAACGCGGCCGGCCTGCGCCTGTCAGTGACCCGCGACGAGCATCACCAGGGCGCGGCCGCGGCCTGACCGAGCACAACCGCCGCGCCTACTCCGACGGGAGGAAAACCGGGTTCCCTTGCCCGGCTGGCGCGGCACTTTTTACAAGGACAAGCGCAAAGGGGCACTACTGTGGGAGTCCGCGATCTACTCGCCAAACATGATGACGAGCGTTTCATTTCATTTACAGATCTACTTGATGTTGTCGCCGAAGCAGAAGGAGTCCCAACCAAAGAGGTCGCACGTGCATTCAGCGTTTGCCATCTGCTGCACAAGGTTGAGGTCCAATTGCGCAAATACGACAACAATGAAATTTCTGAAGGGGGTTTCGCCTTAGCCTTCCACGATCTTCAGGAAGCCATTTCAAACACACACATCAACGCATCGGCAGACGTTCTATCCGAAGCCAGGCACGCGGAGGCTGGTTTTCTCCGCCAAGAGGTTGCCGTCACACTTCAAGAGTGTGGAATTACGGTCCCTCCTTGCTTGTTAAAAGGTCGTGGAACACCACTGTGGAAGCATGTGTATGCGGTGCGTCAGTGGGTAGGCCTACAAGCAGCAGCTTCGATCCTTACCGGCAAGGAGCCCGGCGCAGCAGATTCAGATGATCACCAAGACTTCTACCACTGGCGCGAAGCCCTTAAGGATGCCGCGAACTCTCAATTAATTGCCACAAGAGATGGCGAAAGCGCTCTTCTTAATAGCATCGAGCTGTCCCAAGCAGATATTCGCAACTGGTGTGACAGGAACGGCTTTGTGTGGCCTATCCCCATGCCGGCGCCGCTTTCTGACGCACCATCCACCACGTGGATTTCATTGTCCGACAATCTCACGGAAGTTTCGCGAGAACGCGATACGCTTCAGGCTGAACTGGAGAAGGTAACGAGGGAGCGCGACGAAGCGAGAGCCGAAGAGGCACGCCGGCATGAGAGTTGGCAGCTCGAATCCCAGATGGGTGAAATCATCACAGAAGACCGCAACCAGGAACGCGCACGAAACTCCAAACTCTCCGCCGAAGTAGCTCGCCTACAGACAGAGTTGACGCGGCTACAGGCAACGCCCACACCTATCACAAAAGACCACTCAGCAATCCAAGGCGAGACATTCGCCGCCCTATTGGAGGCTGTTAATGACTACCCAGCATGGGCTGCTGCTCGCACACGAACGGAGCCCCCACTGCTTAAAGAGGTTCTCTCTTGGCTTCAGGGTAAAACAAAAGACGATCGAACGGCCTACGTAGCCCACCGGGTTGTTGCCGAACATTTCGCCCTGAAACGGAGTTGCTAAGGCTGCAACTCTGGCTGCCCACATAATCTTTTAGTGACACGTCAAAATCCAGCGCTGGCGCGCCTGGCAGGTACCTGTCACTTCATGACACCTACCAAACTGTCAGGTAATCGCGCTTCCTGTCAGGTGCTTCCTTAACCGAAAGTTCTAATCCATACCGCAAGCCAATCAGGCAACGCGGGTCCAAATGGATGTGAACCATGACCCCTCAAGCCAACACCACCCATAGCCTCCGGGCTGTAATTGCGCCTGTCGCCGACCTCCTCGACGAAAAGGCCGCCGCTGCCGTCCTCGACGTGTCCCCCGGCACCCTCTCTGTCTGGCGCAGCACTGGCCGCTACACCCTGCCCTTTTTGAAAGTTGGCCGCAAGGTCCGCTACCGCCGGGCGGATCTGATGGCGTGGCTCGACAGCCGCACTCGTGCCACGGGCGCCACGGCGTAAGGGGGTAATCATGATTCCGGATACCCCCGCCATGGCCGCCGAGCGCCGCGCCGCCGATATGGCAGACAACACGATTGACGCCATCGCCCGCGCCCGCAATCAGGCCGAAGCGGCCGAAAAGATTAAAGCCCTGCTTATCCTGGCTGGCGGCATGGATTACGGCACCGCGGCTGGTATTGCGGGCATCCTGGTCGACCCCCTGATGCGCGGACTCGGGTCCGTGCGCCGAGGGGCTCGATGATGGCCCGCGACCGCTCCGCCCTACTCCCAACCCTCCATAGCGGGCACCACCCGGGCGGCCACCGCAGATCCGGCGCGGACGGCACGCCGACGCTCCGCGTGCAGCTCCACTATCCGGTTCACTACGGGTCGATTTGGGGCACGTACGGGTTCACTTTTGCTCTCGAGACCCCTGCCGTCTACTGGGGGCGCGATGGCCGGTGCTTTGCCTTTCTCCACGATTTGACTTCCGACGCGCTGGCCGAAGTAATGGACGACTGTCTCGCCGCCACGCAGAGCCGTCGGCAGCCCTGGGGCTCCAGATGATCGACGCCAGGGTTAACGTCTCCATCGTCAGCCACCCAAAAACCAAAAAGCTCAAACGCAAGCTGGGGGATAGTGGCCCATGGTCGCTGATCTGCCTATTCCTGTGGGCGGCAGCGAACCGCTCCGACGGCAAGCTCACTGGCATGACCGCAGAGGACGTCGAGCTTGCCGTGGACTGGGCTGGCGATGACGGTGCATTTGTCGCTACGCTCGTCGCGGTCGGATTCTTGGACGGCGAGGATGGCAACTACAGCATCCACGACTGGGCCGAACACAATCCGTGGTCTGCGGGCGCTGCGGCACGATCCGAAAAAGCACGGTGGATTGCCCTGTGCAAGCATCACGGACGCGAAAGGGCTGCGGAAACCATGCCAGCCTATGCTGACCGTCTGCTGTCGTCTGCTACTAGCACACCAGAAGCAGACGACAGCATGCGGGTTGCAGAAAATAGCTGTGCACCGTCTCCGTCTCCGTCTCCGTCTCCGTTACCAAGTGCACCGCCCTCTTCCGCCGCTGTCGCATCGGCAGAGCCCACCTCCGACCCTACAAAGGGCCGCAAGACGACTTTCAAGGTATGGCTGACCGACATCCGGGCGTCAGGCCAAAAGGCCGTCTCCGGCTATCAGCCTGTTTGGGACTACGCGGAGCAGGTCGGAATCCCTGCAGAGTGGATCGAGCTGGCCTGGATATGTTTCCGCGAGCGCTACACCAACGACGAGAAGGCCAATCTAAAGCGCTATGCCGACTGGCGTCGCGTGTTCTTACGGGCCGTCAAAGAGGGCTGGATGGGCGTGTGGTCGTGGTCTGATCGCGACGAATCCTACCGACTGACCACCATCGGGATGCAAGCCCTTAAGGCCTTTGAAGGCCAGGCGGGGGCTCAGTGACCCAGGATCTGTTTTCCATCGAGGCCGAGCAGGCCGTCTTGGCCTCGCTTCTGGTCGATCCGGATGCCGTTGACCGAATTGGATCCCTGGCCGCTACCGACTTCTACCAGGAACCGCACAGGCTGATCTTCTCGGCGATCCTCGCCCAGGCCGCCGCAAGCAAGGCTTTCGACGTCGTCACGGTACACGACGCACTGGCGGCCCGGAATGAAGCGGACCGAGCTGGCGGCATGGCCTACATAGGGGATATCGCCAATGGGGGATTCTGGGCTGGCAACGCTGCGCGATACGCCGAAACAATCCGCGACAAATCAATGCAGCGCCGCATTCGTGCAGCAGCGGCACAGGTGCACGACGAGGTCACGCGCCACGACCGCACCACGGCCGAGAAACTGGACTTCGCCCAGGCGGCTTTCGCGCAACTTTCTGATTCAAACGGCGCGGAAACCGCTCCCCAGGGCATGCATGACGCCCTGTTCCGACACTTGGCACTGATTGAGCGACGAGCAGAGGGGCGGGAAACTGGCCTGTCGACTGGCTTTGCCGATATCGACCGGCGCCTGTCCGGCGGCATGCGCGCTGGGCAATTGATTCTGATCGCGGCTCGCCCGGCCATGGGTAAGACGGCACTCGCGCTGCAAATCGCTGCCAATTGTGCCCACGCTGGAACAGCTTCGCTTTTTTGCTCGCAGGAAATGCAGGAAGCGGATCTCATGGATCGCCTCTTAGCCATTGGCGGCCGCGTCCCGCTGGATCGACTGGTCACGGGCCAACTCACTGAGGACGACTGGGCGCGGGTGACGATGGTCACAGGCGAGCTGCACAAGGCTCCCTTGTTCCTTGACGAGCAGCCAGCCCTGACCTTGCAGGCGGTGCGAAACAAAGCGCGTCAGGTGCGGCGCAAGGCCGGATCACTAGGGTTGCTGGTCGTCGACTATCTGCAGCTGATGGCGGGTGAAGGCATAAACCGGAACTCCGAAATCGAGCAGATCAGCCGCGGCCTCAAGGAGCTCGCAAAGGAAATGAAAATGCCGATCATCGCTCTGTCGCAGCTAAATCGGTCCTTAGAAGCCAGGCCAAACAAGCGGCCGATGCTCTCCGACCTGCGCGACTCGGGGGCCATTGAGCAAGATGCCGACATCGTCATGTCGGTTTATCGGGACGAAGCGTACAACCCTGATTCACCGCATCGCGGATCCGCAGAAATCGGAATGTTGAAGGTGCGCCAGGGCCAGTCGGGCGGGTTCGTTCCGTTGGCCTTCCGGGGCGAGTTCACCCGCTTCCAGGACTTTGCGGGGACTTGGGCCGCGACAGCCGAAAAACCGGAGAAGCGCCGCCGGTCGATGATGGGGGATGACTGACCGACACCCCGCCGCAATGTCTCGGCGCGAGCCTCCGGCACAAGTGAACCCTAAACGCAAAGTTTAGCAAATGCTTTACTAAGCCATTGAATTAAAACTATATTTTTTGCGTGTGTGGATTTTGTTTTTGGCTGCAAGGGGGTACGATCCGTCGTGTTGCGACCCGATGCGTACGGCACCGTATCGCGCGAAAGGAACTGACCATGACTGCTCTACACATCACATCCGCGCCTCCAGCAGGCGCCGCAATCCCGTCCGCACTGGCTAATTTTGGCGGCTTGCCGGATGCCGCGTACGTGCGCCTGCCTACGATGCAGGCGATTTACGGGGGCGTGTCTGGCCCCACCATTTGGCGCTGGGCCGCGGCTGGCGCAATACCCTCGCCCGTCAGGCTATCCGGTCGTGTGACGGCCTGGCGAGTCGGCGACATCCGGGCAGATTTGGCACGCCGCGCAGCACCGAACCACAAAGGGAAAAAGGAATGCGAGTAATCCAGGAGGCCCCACCAATCCGCCACGCGCAGGCGGAATTGGTCAAAACTATCGGCCTGCGCCTGAAGGCATCAAGGGAGCTTTGTAACCTCTCGCTATCGGAGGCTGCGCGCCGGCTGGGCTACGCCAACCCGTCGAAGTTGTCGAAAGTCGAGAATGCCACGGACACCAACTCCGTTCCGATCCGCCTGATTCGCGATGCTGCCCGCATTTACGAAGTTTCGACGGAGTATTTATTCGGACTTTCTGACGACTTCGAGGCCGGGGTGCCGCGGGGGATGACTCCCCATCTGCTGGACCAGTGGGACCGCATGCGGTCGCGCGACCTTCAGGCACTCATTGCCCTGCAGAAGAAAATTGAGGCGGCCACTTCCGTGATCCCAACGATCCAGCGAGATGCCCAAAACGTGATAGATGCGATCAACCGACTCACCGACTTGAACGGGGACGAATTTCTCGAACTGCGCGGCGGATCCATCCTCACGGCCGCAGCCAACCGGCTGAAGAAAAGCGCCGGCGACGCACTGGAAGCCGAGCGCCGGTTACACCTGGTGCTCGCCGAGCCTGCCGCCATCGAATCCACCGACGAGACCTGACCATGACCACCACCACCACCGAAACCACCGTCGACGGCATAGCCCACGCCCTTGCCAGCGCCTGCATCGATACTTTGCGCGAAATAGTTGCCCAATCAACGCCCGAGACCGTCATGGCCGCTGCAGAGGCGCAGGCGCGGGATGCTGGCACCGACAACCCGGAAGCCGTGCGCGGTGTCCTCCACGCGTACCTCGTCGCCCTTGAGGGCATCCGCCAGGCCATCGCCGAACCCGTGGTCCACGTGCAGCTTGCGCCCGCCAGCTCGGACACCGAAGGCGGTGAATTGTGACCGCCCCCAGCCTTGACGCCCCGGTACTTTCCTCCAAGTGGGATGGGCTTTCGCCGCACCTTCTGGCGCACTTTTTCGAGGTCGACAACGACAACGGCGCGTGGAAGCGGACGAGCAAGACCGACCCGGCGACCGTTGTCGCGCCGCTCACCGAGGCATCGATGGAGGCGTCGCTGAATTGGCAGAGCCCGTTCGAACAATCCGGCCCCGAATCGAAGGCCCCGGCCTTGATGGCGATGCTGCAGTCCGGCGTGCTTCAGCCCATCGTAGAGGCGGCCTCAATGGGCGGAACGGGCGCCGATGGCGCAGCGGCTCAAAAGAAATCTGGCGATTTCCTCAAGCAGTTCGAGGGGCGCACCGGGATAACGTTGCTGAATAGCACGCAGGTTTTCAACGGCATGCAGCCGGTGAAATTTCAGGTGGTGGCCGTCTTCCGCGCCTGGTCTGATCCGGTCAAAGAGGTTGAGGAGCCGGTCGCCAAGCTCATGGAGTGGGCACTTCCGGCGGAGCTGTCGAAAGACGGATCTGTCCTTGCCAGGCTGGCCAAGACAGTTAAGGGCGACATGGCATACGTGGAAGCCCTGATGCCGTCCCGTGCGCCGGTCCGCATCGCCATGCAGTACAAAGGCCGCACTTATTTTCCTCTCGTAATCGAGAACATCGGCCAGCCTCTCAATGCGCCGGTGGACCGGAGTGGCCGGTTTGTGGAGCAGTTGATTCCGATGACCCTCTGCACCCTGACCGCGCTGGATCGCGGGATCTGGGCCAATTTCAAGACCGCAGCACTGTGACTGGCCTGGCCGTCCGAAACTGCACCACGAAAGCCGATTCATGGAGGCAAAAAAGGCGGTGCGAAAGTTTCCCGATTTGCGAAAGTTTCTCCGCGCCCAAATGGAAACCTTCGACCCGCCTCAATCCCGCGCGAACACTGGGGAAACTACGGGAAATTCCCGTAATGACGGGGCCAAAAAGGGGCCGTCAAATGCTTAAGAAAGCCTCACATTCGCGATTGCCTCGCGTAAGTTTCACCTGCCATCGTCACGGCCTTGTAGTGGCGACAGCTATGAATGGTGAGGCTTTTCAATCATCGTTTTCGTTTCAACAGCCATCGTCACGGCCTTGTAGTGGCGACATCGAGGACTTCATTCCCGCTCACCGAAAAACCCGGGTTTCACCAGCCGTCGACGCAGCCTGGTAGCCCCGATCGGATAAGCCGGCGAATGGAACGCCGATTCCCCGGGTTCATCGGCCCTTGGCGGTAGCCACTGCGAAACTACCCAAATTCTGGGTGTTTTCGGCTTCCGGAGTCTCGGCAACGCGGGAGCCCTGGCCAGCCCCTTTTGACCGACACCCAAATTCTGGGTATCGGGACCAGCCGAAAACCCGGAAAACGTCCGATTTAATCAAGTTTTCGGCCCTAATAATCAAGTTTTTCAAGTTGAAGGCCGCGCAATGACCACCGACACCCGTACCGCCGAAACCGACGAATACACCCCTGCCGATCTGGCCGCCGACGTGCGAATCCTGCTGGGCGATCCTGCCTCGATGGCAGCCGCCGAAGCCGTTCTCTCCCGCCTACGGGCCAGCCTGACGGACATTTCCCCGGTAACGGTTGCGTTCCTTGCCGTCCAGCGGCACCCGGGCCGGGTCGTTGATGCGATTGCCGTTCTGGACGCAGAGTTCGTGGAGGTTTTCGCCGAAATGGCATTCATCGCGGGCAGGGTGAAGGAAGTCGAAGCCGCCGAGCGTAAGCGCCTTGCCCCCCTGATCGCCGAAGCGGGTCGGCGTGTCCTCGATGGCACCGCACGGCTGGAGAACATCCCGAGCGAGGTCGCCTACGTCGAAAGCATCGCAGGTGCTGCTCGCGTGAAGTATGAAACCGCCGGCCTTTCCGCTGCTGAAATTACCGGCCTGACGAAGAAACTCGCGGACGAAAACGCCCAGCGCGCCGCGTCGCTGAAGGAAGAGCAGGCCCGGCTTGCCGCCGAGGTGGAAACCCTCGGCGAGTTCCTGCGCACTCGCGACGAATCGGCCCTTCCGGAGGACTTCGCCCCCCGCCCGCCAGTCGTCGGCATCACTTACCGCCCTGTGGTGGCCCAGCGTGGCTGATTCGCTGGCTGACCAGATGGCCGCAGCCGCCCGCCGGCTCTTAGACTTGAGCGGCCCTGCGCAGCTCCTGGATAACTCCGGCGCTCACCATGTTCCAGCGGCCGAGCGTGTCCGGGCAAAGCAGGCAGAGGCGGAGATCGCCAAGCTGGCGCAATTCCTGAAAACCAAAAATCCGGCCCACCTGCCCGCTGGCTTCAAGGTCGTCCCGCCCGCGACCATCGAGTCGATTGCCCGGGTCCAAAAAAACTGGAAATAGCGCCCACCGGGTGGCCACCGTGCCGCCCGGGCATCACGAGGATCAAGGATGCCAACTGCTACGAAAAATCACGGCGGTGACCGCCCCGGAGCCGGCCGCCCTCCGGCTTCACCCGGCCTGCAGCGCCGCGCAGCACAACACGCCGCCCTTGCTGTCGCCGCCCTGGCCGATGTCGCGGCCGACCCCAAGGCCCCCGCCGAAGCTCGCGTCGTGGCCGCTGTCGCGCTCCTTGACGCCGCACGCCCGTCGGTGAAGGGCTGACCATGGCAACGATCCGAAGCGACGCCGCCGGCTTCATCATTGGCGGCGAGCCTATCAAGGAACTCCATCGGGCTGGCGGACGGAAGGCCGAGGAGTATTTATCCGGAATCCTCGGTGAAGTGCGCGCCCTCCGCCAGGCAGTCAGCCCCGCTGCTCGAGGAAGCGGCAGCAGGACGACGGAGGGGCTCGCGGCCGCGCGCTTTTCTCCAGTTGCTCCAACCGGGAGCCGGAAGGGCGAGGCCAACACCGCCCGTGCAGCACAGCCCAACGCCGCCCGCCGCTCGCTTGGTCGGGTAGGGGCCGAGGTGGCGCAGCCGGCGCAGCGCGACGAACGCGGGCGATTCGCCAAAAAGGCGACCAACGGGGATGCGACGGCGGCAGCAGCGAGCACCAGCAGCAGCCCCGCGGGCGCGACGTTTGGCGCCGTTCGTGGTCGTGGTGTCAGTATTGCGGGCGCCATCGGCAGATCCGGGATGGATGAGGCCGACCCTGCGGTAAAGGCTTTTGGCGAGGTCGCGCAGCCCCTGGCGCGCGGCTACCAGGCGCTGGCCGGCGGTGACAAGGCGGAGCGCCAGAAAACTGGATGGTTTCGGAAGATCTTCGGCGAGCTGCGCATGTTCCGGGCCGAAGAAACCGCATTCTCGAAGGCGGCCGGCAAGAGCCTGAAGGCTTTGGAGGAGAAGCCGGAGGCGGGTGCGGCTGCCGGCGGTGGGGGCATGCTGGGCACTGTCATGAACGGAATCAAGGCTGCGCTCCCGGGCGTCGCTACGGTGCTTGGCGGCCTGGCTGCGGCTATGGCGCCGCTGCTGGCGATGCTGAAGGTGACGGAGTGGGCGGCCGACACCTCGCACGATAAGGAGCGCGTGGAGGGCATCAAGGAAGGGGCCGCGGCGCCCGCGAAGGCGGCGCTGAAGGCCGTCGGCATCGACAAGGACGCAGAGATTGCCAAGGCGCGGGCGGACACGCTCGAAAAGCGCGATGGGGAGTATGCGAAGGAAGCGGCGGCGAAGGCCACGTTTGCGCCATCCGGGATCACCCCGGGGACGCAGGCATACGAAGACGCCTTCTACCGCGCGCAGCAAGCCAAGGAAGCCCAGGCCGACAAGAAGAAGGGCTTCATCCAAAGGGGTGTCGACAAGGTGAAGTCCGTCGGCCGGGCCGTCTTCGGGAATCGCAACAAGGACGCCATGGTGAAGCAGATGGCGGAATCGGGCATCACTGACCCGAAGGAACAAGCGATGTTCATGGCCCAGCTCGATCACGAGTCGGGCGGATTCTCGAAAAATGAAGAAAGCTTCAGGTACAAAAGCGCCGACCGCCTCATGCAAGTCAGCGCAAGCGCCAGAAAAAAGGGGCTGCCGGCGGTAGAGCAGGCCATGGCGCAGGGGCCGGAAGCTGTGGCGGAGCTGATGTACGGCGGCCGGATGGGGAACAAGAGCCCCGGCGATGCCTACAACTTCCGGGGGCGTGGAGCCATCCAGCTGACAGGCCGGGCGAATTACGCAAGGGCGGGCAAAGCGCTTGGCCTTGACCTTGAGAACCACCCCGAGCTTGCCGCCGCACCTGAAAACTCTGCCAAGGTCGCCGCGTGGTACTGGAAAGACGCGGACTTAGGCACTGCCGCCAGGCGGGGAGACGTTCGCGCAGTCACGAAGGGCATCAACGGCGGCGCGAACGGCCTTGATGATCGAACTGAGAAATACGGGAAGTACCTTTCTGCCGCATCGGCAGGCGCTTTCGGCGCATCTGCTCCTGTGATGGCCAGCATGCCGAAGGCGCCTACCATTCGTGCGCCGTCGGTTCCCACGGTCGCCGATGCCCCGTCCGTAGTCGTGCCGCTGGCATCAGGGGCAAGCAAGCAGCCTGTCATCGTTGCCCAGGCCCCCGCCGATGTTGGCCAGGATGTGCGTGACAGGCGCATCGCACACATCGTCACCGGCGGCATGGTGAACTGAGCTTCATTCGCCACCCCGGGGGCGTCGTTCCCGAAGCAACAAAAAGGACATTGCCGTCCAAACAACGCTTGACGGCCAGCCAATCCCGGGCGCATGATTCACACGTCGCCGCAAACAACGGGGACACAGGCTTGGCAGCCTGGATGCATAGGCGGACAACCGCCCTCAAGCGGTTTTTTTACGTCCGTCGCATGGTGACGCCTCAATGGGCGGGGCCGTGCGGGAGGGGAAACCCTGCCGGTTCCTATGCCCGGTCTGCCAACCCGCACGGTTCCGCTCACCCAGCTTGGCAGCTGGGAAGCGGAGATACAAACCGCAGCTTAGGAGCATCACCATGGCAACCCACGCCCCCAGTGCGCCCGCACTCTGCCGGACCACCGCACGCCCGAAATACAGCCCCGCCCTTGCCCGCGGCCCGCATCGCCGCATCGGCCGTGCCCGTCCTGCTGCACCGTCACCAGTTACCGCCCTGCGCGCCATCGTCACCGAGACGATGGATTACCCGCCCGTGCGTCCGACCAGCGCCGATAGCTTCCTGCCGGCCCCGCTGATCGAAGCCGCACAGCAGGCCCTTGCCGCCGCTGATCGCACTGCGCGCCGTCCTGGCCGCGCTCGCCTCGCCCTTTCCCTGTACCGCGTTGTCCGCCGGCTCGCCGGTCCCGTAGCAGCCTATCGCCTTTCATTTTCCTGGAGCGCCTGACCATGACCACGATCACCACCACCGCTATCTCCCCGATGACCGCAGCCGAAGCCCTGGACACGCTCAAGGGCCTGGCCACCGACGGGATGATGTCCGCGGCCATCATCAACTACAGCCGCGAGGAACTGGAGGCCCTGACGAGCAACATGCTCGCCGCCGTGGAAAGCCTGGCCAAGAGCGCACAGGCGGCTATCGGCGCGGGACACCTGGCACAGCCGACTTCGACTGCTTTCGACGCTGAAACCGAGCCGCTGCGCATCGGCGACCATGTGTCCGACCTCGACGAAAGCGAAACGGGCATCGTGATCGCGGTCAATGCCGAGGGCGACCCGGCCGTGGCCTGGAATAACTGGTATGGCGACACCATGATTCGCGCATCGGTCCGGCTTGAAGCCTGGTCGCGCCTGCCGCTCAAGGAAAAGAATCGGGCGAAGGCGACCGCCTCGCTTGTGCGCCGGGGGATTCTTAAGGCTGCCGCCTGACACCCACCGGATGGAGCTGTGCGCCTGTAACTGGGCGCACAGCAGGCCCGAAACACCCGAATCTAGAAGGACACCACCATGAGCAAAAGACCACCCGTAGCGCCCTGCATCGTCGGCCAGCGCTTGAAATCCGCCCGCGATATTGCGTGCCTGAGCACGGACGAGGCCGCGCGGCGGCTGGGCATCAAAAGCCCGTCCCGTTTGACCAGCGCCGAGCATCCGAGCCACCCCAAGGGAATCACCCCCCAGTTGCTCGCCGATGCTGCACGGACCTACGGAGTGTCGGCCGATTACCTCCTCGGCCGTGCTGACGACTGGGAGAATCGCGCAGAACTCCCACCCCTTGCGGATATCCTTGGCGACCTGGCGGACCTCCAGCAGCGGCGTAAATCGCTCGTGTCGCGGATCGATCAGTTTCTTGACGGGGAGGCCCCTACACAGGCAGCCTGCCAGGCTCTCGCCCGGGAGGCCGTAGCGCTTGTCGATGAACTGCTTGCCGTTGGTGGCCGCCAGGCGACCGCCCACGCACCCGGGGGCACCTGAGATGGGACGGCCGAAGAAAGTCCCCAACTGCACGCCCAGCGGCGGAACACTGCGGGTCAGCCGGGTGGTGCACATCGATCCTGTCATCGTTGACCGGGACACCACCTGCACAATCGTCGGCCTGTCCCCGTCCAACATCGCCGCGCAGGTGCTGAAGGGCACCTTCCCGGCGCCTCGGAAGACATCGACCAACCGGATAGGCTGGCTCCTGACCGAAATTCACGCCTGGGCGCAGGGTTTGCCCCTGTCGGACATCCTGCCACCGCCCAGCGGGCACGCACGGCCTCAGTAAAGCGACTCACCACCAGCCCCTGCCACGCGCCGGGGTTCTCGTTCATGGGGTAGGCGTTTGCGATTCTGCGGGTAGCTTCTGGTCGGCAGCATTCACGGCTTCGACCGTGCCGCCGGTGCCCGCCCAGTCCTCGGCGATTATCTTGAGGTTGAAGACTTCGGTTTCACCTGTGGCGGTGGTGGCACGCCATTGGCTGATTCTGGACGGCTCGGAGATCGGGCCCATAGATTCATCAGGGAAGAACAGGAGCCGCAATCCTAAGGCACGCGGATATTGCGGGCTATGAAGTAGTTCATTCCGATTGGGTGCCGTTTCTGCGAACGAGGCCCTTCAGAGGCTGGCCCGCGTCAGTCGCTCCCGGGTGGCTGCTTACACGTCAGCGCAGCATCGGCGACACCTAAACCCCAAAGAGCCACGCCTCCATCACTGAACAATGAACGAGGTGAACAGCGCATGCTTGACGGGGCCGTCGGCGGGCGCCCGATGGCCCTTCTTGTCAGTTTTGGCAGGCGTACCGACAATTCCATTCACAGCGTCCTTCACCTCCTCCGCCAGATCTTTGCGCGCCTGGGTGACCATGAGGGCAGTGCCGGTATAGGAGGACAGCAGGAGCAGGATGTCGTTTCGCACTTGAGGCATGTACGCGTTGATGGCTGCGGCCCCCAGCGGGTCGGACAACCTGAGGGAGATGGCTATCTGGATGAACCTGCTTCCTCCCCCCTCCTCCCGAGCGAGATTGGTCGTGATGGTTTCCAGCGTAACGAGGTCGCTGCCACCACCGCCGCCGTCCCCGTGATCGTTGGCAGAAGCCTGCCCGGCCACAAGCAAGAACAGAACTGCGCGGAGCGTACGACTGACGTTGAGCATATTTGAGGCCGCCTGCAGCTTGAGAAGCGGTTGTGGTTGTATCGAAAGCCAGCCACGGCAACGCAAACCCAGCACGCGAAGCCAATGTGTTCTAGCGATCAGGGCATGGTCGAACCTGCGCGACGGGGATGCATGCGAAAAGCTGCCAATTCGACCGCTGCAGCCCCTGACGCTAGCCCGGTGATAGCCCAGCAAAAAGGCCAACCCTCGCGGACTGGCCTAAGTGCTTGAAATTCTTGGTGCCGGAGAAAGGAATCGAACCCTCGACCTTCGCATTACAAGTGCGCTGCTCTACCAACTGAGCTACACCGGCATGATTCACAACCTGCCTGCACCGTTTTGCATGCCGTAAAACCGGCAATGCATGGACGGGAAAGGCTGGCCTGCTCTATCCTTGAAAACGGCTCAGATTGAAGCAGGAGCCGGATTATAAACAAATCAATCCCTTTACGCAGCATATGGAGTGTCCATGTTCACCGCCCTCAAGCCGGACGGCCCCCTGAAAGACGTGAGCAACTCTCCAAAACCGCCCATCCGCCTGCTTTTCATTGAGGATTCGGAGAACGATGTGCTACTGCTCCTGCAGCGCTTCCGCAATGCCGGCTACGCGCCGATCTACCGGCAGGTGGCCTCCGAAGTGGACATGCGCAACGCACTGGAGCAGGAGCGCTGGGACTTGATCCTGTGCGATCACAACCTTCCCGGCTTCAGCGCCCAGGCGGCCCTGCGCCTGACCCAGGAACTCGCCCTCGACCTGCCGTTCATCATCGTCTCCGGCGTGATGCAGGAAGACGACGCCATCGCCGCCATGCGCGCCGGGGCCCATGACTACCTCAGCAAAAACAAGCTCGATCGCCTGGTGCCAGCCGTGGAACGGGAGCTGCGGGAAGTCTGCAACCGCCGCGAAAAACGCTTCGCAGAACAGACCCTGCGCCAGAGCGAAGCCCGCCTGCGTGCGCTCACCGACAACATTCCCGGTGTGGTCTTCCAGATGGGCTACTCGACGGACGGCATGCTCGGCTTCCAGTACCTGAGCGAAGCGGCTACGATGCTTTTCGGCATCTCTGCCGAGGAACTCACCGGCAGCTCGGCGGGCTGGATGACCTGGCTGCTCGATGACGACCTGCCCGGCTTCGTCGACGCCGCCGCCCTGTCGGCCGACAACCTGAGCACCCTCAACTGGGAAGGACGCATCCAGTTGCCCACAGGCGAGCAGAAGTGGATCAACCTGCGCAGCTCGCCGCGGCTCTCGGAAGCCAACGAAGTGGTGTGGGAAGGCGTGATGTGGAACATCACCCACAGCAAGCGCGTGGAAGCTGACCTGCGCGAGTCCCGCAGCCAGCTCGCCGCCCTGTCCAACCACCTGCAGCGCATCAAGGAAGACGAGCGGGAGCGGATCGCCCGGGATGTGCACGACGTACTCGGTGGCACCCTGGTGGCCATGAAGTTCGAGATGTCGCTGCTGGAATCGAAACTCGAGAGCGATCCGATACAGGCCCGTGACCGGACCCGTAACGTGGGGCGCATGGTGGACGACGCCATCGCCACTGTCGGCCGCGTGACCCGCGAACTGCGTCCAGGCATCCTCAAGGATTTCGGCCTTGCCGCGGCCATCGAATCCCAGGGCGAGGACTTCGCCCAGCGTACCGGCATAGCCTGTAACATTCTTTGTACCGACCACGACCTCGACCCGGACTACGACACGGCCCTGGCATTTTTCCGGGTTTTCCAGGAAGCCCTGACCAATGTCAGCAAACACGCCAGGGCGACCGCAGTGAATGTGCGCCTGATGCAGGAAGGTGACGAAGTCGTCCTCGAAATCGCCGACAACGGCTGCGGCCTGGGCGTCTCCGATCTGCAAAAACCACGCTCCTTCGGCTTGCGCGGCATTCGAGAGCGGCTGAGCAGCCTGGGCGGACGCCTCGACCTGAGCCCTGTAGAACCCAGCGGAATGCGGCTGATCCTGCATTCGCCCCTCCGGCCGGCTCACGCCGAAGAGCACCCGAACGACAACTGGAGTCACCCACGATGAGCAAGCCCATTCGCGTACTGATTGCCGACGATCACGCGATCGTCCGCCAGGGGCTGCGCCAGATACTTTCCGACACACCCGACCTGACTGTGGCTGGCGAAGCCGAAAACGGCGTCCAGGCCGTCAACATGGTGCGGACCGGCGAGTGGGACGTGGTCCTGATGGACGTCTCCATGCCCGACCGCAACGGCATCGATGCCCTCAAGCTCATCAAGAAAGAGTTTCCACGCCTGCCGGTGCTGATCCTCAGCATGTACCCCGAAGAGCAATACGCCATCCGTGCCCTCAAGGCCGGCGCAGCCGGCTACCTCACCAAGCAGAGTGCGCCGGAGCTGCTGGTGACAGCCATCCGCCAGGTGGCCAGTGGCAAAAAATACGTCAGCCCGTCCCTCGCCGAAGAACTGGCCAACGCCATCGGCGACGACAGCGAGCGCCCAGCCCACGAGAAGCTCTCCGACCGGGAATACCAGACCCTGTGCATGATCGCCTCGGGCAAGACCCCGACAGAGATCGCCGAAGCCCTCAACCTGAGCGTCAAGACTGTCAGCGTCTACCGGGCCCGCCTGCTGGAAAAAATGAATCTGCGCAACAACGCGGAACTCACCCACTACGGACTCAAGCACGGCCTGGCCGAGTAGCCCGAAGCCAAAGCCATCGGCCGGGAATCATTTTTTTCATTTCGCTCATGCCCTGAGCCTCAAGGGCAGACCGGCGCAGCCGTTATGATTGAGGATTCCCGAATGGACTGAATATGGGCCCGTCCACCAGAGCGCTGCAGCAGGATGCAGGATGATTCAACGCCCTACTCCCCCACGCCGTCCCAAAATGACCGACACCAGCCAACCCTCGGACGTAGCCCGCGAAACCCTTCGTCAGCTGGCCATGCGTCGGATTGCACCGACGCCGGACAACTACCGGGCGCTTTACCATGAGATAGCCGGGTCCCTGGCTGAAGAGGTCTTCCCCGAACGCGCCTTCAAGCAGATCGCCGCAGCCCTGCCCAGGCACAATCGCGAATCCCTGCGACTCGCCCGAGAATTCGAAAGCGCGATCTCCCAGGCCGAATGGCCGGCACTGCGGGCGGTCATGGCCGACGCCTTCTCCCGCACCGAGGAAACGAACCTCAACTGGGGCAACCTGCTGCGCGACCTCGTCTCCGAGTGGGATCGACGCCAGGCCGGCCTGACCCAGGCCCGCAAGCGGGAAATGCTCGACCGGGTCCTCACCGCCTCCGGCGGCAACCCGGAAAAGCTCTTCGAACGCATGCAGGGCCTGCTCCGCGCCTGGTCACGCAATTCCGACGAGGATCTGCCTGGAAACGAGGCGGCCGACAGCGCCGAAGCAGTCCAAACCTTCGCCCCCACACCCAGCGACACGACGAGTCCTCTTTGCACGGAGCTACTGGCTGGTCTGCTCGATGGCATCGCCGCACAGGCCAAACTCACCGAACCGGATCTGGCGAACGAAGCCGGTGAGCTCGCCGGCATGATCCGGCAAGGCCCCGCCCTCGCCCCCGAGCTTGTTCGTCAGCGTCTCGACAAACTGCGCGCGCGCCTTGAGTGGTCTGCCGAAGACCAGCATGCCGTGCGCGACGCCCTGCAGCGCGTCCTGCAACTCATTCTCGAAAACATCAGCGAACTCGTCGTCGACGACCGCTGGCTGCATGGTCAGATCGCCCTGATGGGTGAAATGTTCGACCATCCGCTGGATGTTCGCATCCTCGGCGAGCTGGAAAACCGCCTGCGCGACGTTATCCAGCGGCAAGGCGCCATCAAGATCGAACTCAACGATGCCCAGACCCGCCTCAAGGACATGCTCGCCCGCTTCGTCGATCGCCTGGGCGACTTCACGGAATCCACCGGCGAGTACCACGACAAGATCGAACAATGCGCCGAGCGTATTTCCTCCGCCCAGGACATCACCCAGCTCACCGACGTGATTGCCGAAGTCATGCGCGAAACCCGCACGGTGCAGGAAACCACCCGGCGCTCGCGCAGTGAACTGGAAGAGCTGCGCACCCGCGTGCATGACGCCAACTCCGAAATCACCCGCCTGCAGGTCGAACTCGAACAGACCAGCGAACTCATCCGCCACGATCCGCTAACAGGCGTACTCAACCGCAAAGGCCTCGACGAAGCCCTGACCCGCGAAACAGCCCTCGCCCGCCGCCGTGGCACAGCCCTCTGCGTGGGCCTGCTGGACGTGGACAATTTCAAGCAGATCAACGACAACCACGGGCACCAGACCGGTGACGAGGCGCTCCAGCACCTCGTCGATGTGGTCCGCGAGAACGTCCGCCCGCAGGATTCCGTCGCCCGCTATGGCGGCGAGGAGTTCGTCGTCCTGCTGCCCGACACCCTCCTCGACAGCGCTGTCGCCACCATGGTCCGCCTGCAACGGGCCCTCACCAAACGCTTCTTCCTGACCCGCCAGCAGAAACTGCTCATCACCTTCAGCGCCGGCGTTGCCGAAATGCACGACGGCGAAGCACCGGAAGAAGCCCTCGACCGGGCTGACAAGGCCATGTACATCGCCAAGCGCTCAGGCAAGAACCGGGTCATCGCGGCCACCTGAAAGCGCCTCCTGCAGGGCCGCCCGATTTATGCTAAATTCGTATCGACATGCCTATGCACTCGACACGAAAAGCGGCCTTTCTGCTTTCCATCCTCCTCGCACTCCCCGCCTTCGGCAGCGCGACCAAGCCACTCGGACGGCTCTTCTTCAGCCCCGCCGAACGCACGCAAATCAATCGCCGCCAGCAGGAAGAGCGTCCCGCCCAGCCACCGCCCAGCCTGGACGGCATCATCACCCGCAGTGCCGGCGCCCCCAGCGTCTTCCTCAACGGCAAGGCCGTCCCGGCCGATCCGCAGCAAATCCACATGCACGAAGGCACTGCCCGCATCATCGGCAGCGACGGACGTATCCACCATCTGCGGGTCGGCAACCAGCCGCCTGAATCCCCTACCCGCTGATGGACAGCCCCCGGCGCATCGCCCCGCAGCGCGGCATGCTCCTCCCTGCCTTCGCCATCCTGCTATCCCTTGGCGGACTTGGCTGGCTGCTCGCCCGGCAGGACAGCGCCGCCGACCGGGCCGCCCGTGAACTCGCACAGGAGACGCGCACAGCCAGGGCACTGCTCATCGCCCGGGATGCCCTCATCGGCTTTGCCACCACCTATCGCAACAAGGAACACCCCAACGCCGACTTCGGCTACCTGCCCTGCCCCGACCTGAACGGAGATGGATCGTCGGAAACCTGCGGCAGCAAGGATCAGCCCAGCATTGGCAGGCTGCCTTATCTCACCCTCAACTTGCCTGACCTGCGGGACGGTGCCGGCGAGTGCCTTTGGTATGCCATATCGGGCAGCTTCAAGAACAACCCGAAGGCGAGCGTGGTCAATTGGGACAGCAGCGGCAGTTTCCGCCTGCTCGACGGTAGCAAACAAGCCCTAGTTCTGCCGGGAGATCAGGAAGGCCTTGCCGTCGCCATCGTCATCGCTGCCGGCCCCCCGCTGGCCGGCCAGGAGCGGGCACCCGGCCCCGGACGCTGCGGCGGAGACCAGGAAGCCCGCCACATCCAGCACTACGTGGAATCCCTCGGTGCCGTCTCCGGCACCGGCATCATCGACGTCCGCAGTGACACGCCCGACAGCAACGACCGGATCGCGGCCATCACCGGGGGCGACATCTACCGGCAACTCAAAAGCCGCGACACTTACGCACCTCACCTGCAAACCGTCCTGCAAGCCACCGCCGACTGCCTGCAAACGGCCCGCCTTCCACGCCCCGTCGAGCCCATCCCCAGCGGCGCTGTCGAAATCGGCCGCCTGCCGGCCCTCGACCGGATCAGCGGCCCCTGCAACAAGGACACCCTGCGTGACGCCACCGGCAACTGGGGCGAAATGATGCGCTACGCCCGATGCATCGATGGCACGGACTGCCTCACGGGCACCAGCAACAAATGCGCCGGCGCCCTCCTCTTCGGCGGCGAGCGCCTCAACGGCAGCACACCCCAGCGCCGGACCAACGCCGAAGAACGGAAGTCCACCGAGCAATACCTCGAACCCGCCACCCTCGCAGCACTTGCCACCGGCCAGGTGAGCGGATTGCCGGCCAGCATCGCCCTGCCCTTCGCAACCCGCACAAACACCGCATCCGCCGACGTTGCCCTCTGCCTTAACGCCGCGCCATGAAAACCAGCCCCTCCCACACCGGCTTCACCCTCGTCGAAATGGCCGTGGTGCTGCTGATTCTGACCCTGCTGGCCGGCAGCCTCACCGTCGGCCTGTCGCGCCATGTAACCCGCCGCGCCGAGACTGCCACTGACGAAGCGCTGGATGAAGCCCGCGACGCGCTGCTCGGCTACGTGGTGCGCAAGGGATTCTTTCCCTGCCCCGCGAAAAGCGCCACCGACGGCACCGAAGACCGGGATGCCGGCACCTGCAAAAAAACTGTCGGCCTGCTGCCCTGGGCCACCCTCGGCATTCACGGCGTAGACGGCTGGGCCCATCGCTTGCGCTACGCCGCCACCCTGAAATACACCAGCAAGATCACCGGCACAGACGATGGTGACATCGAAATCGTGACCCGCAACCTGGACGGCGCCGAACTCAAGCTGACCACCGAAGGCGGTAAGACACCCGTAGTGATCCTCTCCCACGGAAGCAACGGCTTCGGCGCCATCGATCAGGACGGCAACGTCCTCCTCGCCCCGCCAGCCAGCACCGACGAAGCCAGGAACGCCAGCGGCGACGGCAGGCAGTTCTACAGCCGGCCCCTGTCCGAGAACTCCGGCGCCAGCGGCGGCGCCTTCGACGACCGGATCACCTGGCTGTCACCCAACCTCATCGCCCATCACCTGATCACCGTCGGCCGCCTGCCCTGAGGACACAAGCTGGCACAGTTCGCAGCGGTGTGATCCTTGACCCTCCGCTCCTGCAAGCGTGACACTTGTCACGGTCTATTCACTGCAGGACGCTCAATGCCGGCCACCCAGGCCACCTCGCCCTTCCAGCCCCTCCTTCATGCCGGACTGCTCCCGCAAGACGACGAGGAGATGCAACTCCGGAAAAGCCTTCTCAATCTGCTCGCTTGCCTGTTCACGCTGAGCACGCTGCTGTGGCTGGCCATCTGGTGGCATTTTAGCGGCAGGGTGCCGCCGGGCATGGCAGCCATTCCGGCACTGGTCATCACGAATTACGCCCTCTTTGCCCGCCACCGCCACTTTGGCGCTTATCGATTCCTGCAGCTCGGCCTGCTCCTCGCCTTTCCCTTCGTTACCCAATGGACTCTGGGGCCCACACCCTTCACATCGGGGCTGGGCTTGTGGGCGCTACTCGCTCCAGCTGCGGCCCTGCTGACCATCGGTGCAGTGGAGTCCACCCCCTGGTTCCTGGCCTTTCTGCTGCTGAGTGCGGTTTCGGCTGGCATCGTGCCCCAGGCCGCTGACCCGGCATTCACCACGGTCCATATCGTGCTGGTTGCCTCGGTGCTCTACCCGCTACTGCGCTTTGCAGTAAGCCAGCGCGGCAAGACCCGCGAACGCCTCGCCGACGCCCACCGACAGTTGCATCTGGAACAGGAACGCTCGGAGCGCCTCCTGCTCAGCATCCTCCCCGCACCGATCGCCGCCCGCCTCAAGGACCATACCGGCACCCTCGCCGACGGCCACCCGGAAGTGGTGGTGATGTTCGCCGACATCGTCGACTACACGCGCATCGCCAGCGACATGCCGCCGCCCAAGGTTTTCGAGATGCTCAACCGGATCTTCTGCCGCTTCGACGAGCTCACCGAACAGCGGGGGCTGGAGCGTATCAAGACCATCGGTGACGGTTACATGGTGGCCGGCGGCCTGTACGCCCATCCGACCGAAGCCCATGCCGCCATGGCGGCCCTGGCCATCGACATGCAGGCCGCCCTGCGCGACCACCAATTCACCGATGGCCTGCACCTTGAACTGCGCATCGGCATCGCCTCCGGCCCGGTGGTGGCCGGTGTCGTCGGGCGGGGCAAGTTCATTTACGACCTGTGGGGAGATACCGTCAATCTGGCTCACCGCCTATGCACAGAAGGCGAACCGGGCATGATCCAGTGCGACGGCCGCATGTTCGAACGCCTGCGCGGTGCCTTCGTCTTCGCCAAGCCGATACTCCTTTTTCTCAAGGGCAAGGGCTATGTGCCGGTCTATCGCCTGCGCAATCCACGCATTCTGGCGGTCCCCCGCCGTCGCCACACACCGAAAGCCGCATGAGCGGCACAAACAATTCCAAATGAATTAAGATTCCCGTTCGACATACATCGAACGCACCGACCCGGGCCGGTGTAAAAGGGGACAACTCATGAAGAACCGGCAGCAAGGCTTCACTCTGGTGGAAATCGCCGTCGTCCTGGTCATCATCGGGCTGCTGCTCGGCGGTGTTCTCAAGGGGCAGGAGCTGATCAACAGCGCCAAGGTGAAGAGCATCATCAGCGACTTTCGCAGCGTTTCCACCTATGTCTTCGGTTATCAGGATCGCTTTCGCGCCATGCCCGGCGACGACCCGGGCGTAGCCAACCGGCTGACCGGCGCAATCAGGGCCACGACCGGCGGCAGCGCAGGCAACGGCAGAATCGAAGGACACTGGAACTCCACCACGGCAACCGACGAAACCGTGCTGCTCTGGCAGCACGTCCGGCTCGCCAACCTGGCAACCGGCGACGGACGCAGCCCGGCCAGCACCGATGTAAACATCCTCGAATGGCTACCCCGCAATGCGGCGGGAGGCCGAATCGGCGTAACCGGCAGCAGCCCGGTGAGCGGCTGGAGCGGCACCTTCTTCATCTGCCAGGACAATCTCTCCGGCGTCTTTGCCCGCCAGATCGACATCACCATGGATGACGGCCTGGCTGCCAGTGGCGCAGTCCGCCTGCTCGCCAATGGCGCGGGTAGCGGTACCGCCATCGCCCAGGCAGACCTCACCGACAGCGGTATCTACACGGTTTGCGCCGCCTACTGAGCGAACAGCAAAGCCAGCCTACAAGCCTTTGAACAGGCGTGTCTCGGCATTCGCCAGTTGGGATGGTGTGCCCAGCAGAACCAGCACATCGTCCAGTTCCAGCAGCGTATCCGGTGTCGGATCGACCACACGAATGCGCTGCCGGCGCACGGCAATCACTTCCACGCCGAGCTCTTTCATGCGCAGACCGGCCAGAGTGCGTCCAATGGCGTGGGTGCCAGCCGCCATCACCACGGAATGCAGGCGGGTCTGCTGGCGCTCTTCGAGGGCCTCTTCATGAACACGCTCACCGCCCCGGTAAATGCCGCGCAGCAGGTGGTAACGCTCGGCGCGAATTTCGCGGATGCGTTTGAGAATGCGCGGCAAGGGCACCCCGAGCAGGGCCAGAGCATGAGATGCCAGCATCAGCGAAGACTCCACCGCCTCCGGCACCACCTCCGCCGCACCGGCCGCCTGCAGGCGTTCCAGGTCGACCTCGTCCGCCGTGCGCACCACCACCGGCACGTCCGGACGGCAGGCGCGAACCTGACTCATGGCCCGCAGCGCGGCCTCGGTGTCTGCATAGGTGATCACCACCACCGACGCACGGGATATCCCGGCAGCAATCAGCGTTTCCCGCTTGGCCGCATCACCAAAGACCACTGTTTCGCCAGCCGCCGCCGCCTCGCGCACCCGCTCCGGATCCAGGTCGAGGGCGATGTAGGTAATCCCCTCCTGCTCCAGCAAGCGCCCCAGATACTGGCCGTTACGACCAAAACCACAGACGATGGCGTGCTTGTCCACAAACATCGACTGGGTTGCGATATTGGTGAGTTGCAAGGACCGGCTCATCCATTCGGACGGCACCAGGCGCAACACGATTCTCTCGCTGGCCTGCACGATCAGCGGCGCCAGCAGCATCGACAATACCAGCGCTGCGACAACCACCTGGGACAGCGCCGGCGGCAACAGCTTCGCCGCATCGACCTGGGACAGCAGCACGAAGCCGAACTCCCCGCCAGCACACAGCCACAAACCGGTTCGCGCGGCGGTTCCCTGGGCACTGCCCATCACCCGCGATGCACCTCCGACAATCAGGAACTTGCCAACCAGCAGCGCCGCCAGCATGGCGAGCACCGCCGGCAGGCTGAGGATGATCTGACCCACATCGAGAAACATCCCGACCGTCACGAAAAACAGGCCCAGCAACACGTCGCGAAAAGGCTTGATGTCCTCTTCCACGTGGTAGCGGTACTCGGTTTCCGAGATCAGCATGCCGGCCAGAAAAGCCCCCAGCGCCATCGACAAACCCGCCAACTCGGTCAGCCAGGCCAGGCCCAGAGTAATCAGCAGCACGTTCAGCATGAAGAACTCGGCCGAGCGCTGGCGCGCCACGTGGAAGAACCAGCCACGCATCAACTTCTGGCCAAAGAACAGTACCAGGGCCAGCAGGACGATCGCTTTGCCCGTCGCCACCGCCAGGGTCTGGAACAGGGCGTCGGCAGGCTGGGACAGGGCCGGGATCAGAATCAGCAAGGGCACCACCGCCAGATCCTGGAACAGCAGCACGCCGATGGTTTCACGCCCGTGCTTGGAGTCCAGCTCGAGGCGGTCGGACAACAGTTTGGAAAGGATCGCCGTCGACGACATGGCCAGGGTGCCACCAAGCGCAAAACTGGCCCCCCAGCCCAGCCCGGCCAGCGCCCCGAGCAGCATCACCACCAGAACCGACGCCAGTACCTGGATCGCCCCCAGCCCGAAGACGATGCGCTTCATGCTGTAAAGACGCGGCAGAGAGAACTCCAGCCCGATGGTGAACATCAGGAACACCACCCCGAACTCGGCCAGATAACGGGCACTCCCGGTGTCCGGCATCAGGTTCATGGCGTGCGGACCGACGGCTGCGCCAACCATCAGATAACCGAGAACCGGCGGCAGATTCAGCGAGCGGAAAATTCCGACCACCAAAACTGCACCAGCAAGAAGAACGAGCACAAGCTCGAGCGTATTGACCATAAGGTAGGCAAGCCGCCCCGGACGGGCAGAATAGTCGATCTGATATACTTTCGAGTCCGATTATACCCAGCCAGCCCATGAGCTCAGCCCCGATTGCCGCTGCGCACGCCCGTACTCTGGACCTTGCCCGCCGCGTCCTGGCGATCGAGGCCGAAGCGGTCCAGGCGCTTGCCGACCAACTCGACGATACCTTCGTCAAGGCCGTCGACCTGATCCTCGCCTCCCACGGCCGGGTGATCGTCTCCGGCGTCGGCAAGTCCGGGCACATCGGCCGCAAGTTTGCCGCCACCCTCGCCAGCACCGGCACACCGGCCTATTTCGTGCACGCCGCCGAAGCCGCCCATGGCGATCTCGGCATGATCACGGCCAACGACGTGCTCGTCGCCATATCCTATTCCGGCACCGGCGAGGAGCTGCTCAAGATCGTCCCGCTGGTCAAGCGTCAGGGCGCCCGCCTCATCGCCATCACCGGCAATCCGGACTCCCCCCTGGCGCGGGAAGCCGACGTGCACCTGAACGGCATGGTCAAGGAAGAAGCCTGCCCGCTCAACCTGGCCCCCACCGCCAGCACCACGGCGGCCCTCGCCCTGTCCGACGCCCTCGCCGTGGCCCTGCTCGACGCCCGCGGCTTCGGCCCCGACGACTTTGCCCGCTCCCACCCCGGCGGCGCCCTCGGCCGGCGCCTGCTTACCCACGTCGAAGACGTCATGCGCAGCGGCGCAGGCGTACCGCAGGTCAGGGAGGACGCCCCTCTCGGCGATGCGCTGATGGAAATGACCCGGGCCGGCCTGGGCATGACGGCCATCGTCGACACAAACGATCGCATCGTCGGCATCTACACCGACGGCGACCTGCGCCGCTCCCTTGCCAGCGGCTGCAACTTCTCCACTGCGCGCGTGGCCGACGTAATGAGCCGCGGCCCCAAAACCATTCACGCCGGCGCACTCGCCGTGGAAGCAGCAGAAATGATGGAACGGCTGCGCATCAGCCAGCTCCTGGTGGCAGCCCCGGACGGACACCTGGTTGGCGCCCTCAACCATCACGACCTGATGCTGGCCAAGGTCATCTGATGCCCAGCGCCCTGTCGGCCCGGCAGCGACACTATCCATGAACAATCGCGCCCACAGCCTCTTTCCGGTCATCGTCCTGACCCTGCTCGCCGGGGTCAGCATCTGGCTCGATCGCGCCACCCAGCAGAGTCCGACCGTAAAAACCGACAAAACCCGTCACGAAGCCGACTTCACCGCCGACCAAATCACCCTGCGACGCTTCGATCTGACCGGCAAGACCCAGTACGTGCTGGTAGCAGACAGCATGGTCCATTACGGCGACGATGAATCCACCGAACTCATCAAACCCCGCCTCGACTACCTGAACCGGCCCGAACCCGTCAGGGTGGAGTCGGAATTTGCCACGGTCAGCAAGGACGGCGAAACGGTTGTCCTCACCAAGCAGGTCCTCCTGCACCGCGCGCCCCATGACGGCAAACCCGAATCGACCCTGCGTACCGACCAGATGACTGTCTGGCCGGACACCGAAAAGATGCGCGCCGACAAGCCCGTCACCCTGACCGAAGGCCGCACGATCATTACCGCCGACCGCATGGAAAGCGACAACATCGCCGGCGAAGTCCGCCTGCAAGGTCAGGTCCGTGGCACCCTCTATCGCAATTCCCCGACGCCGAAACCATGAAACCAGTCTCGCGGCAGCTAGCCCTCCTTGCCTTCCTGGCCCTCGCAGCCCCGCTGCTCCACGCCGAAAAGGCTGACCGTAGCAAACCCGTCAACATCGAGGCGGACCGGGTAACGGTGGACGACAAGAACAAGATCCACATCTTCGAAGGGCACGTGGTCCTGACCCAGGGCACCCTTACCATCCGCAGCGACAAACTGGTGGTCAGCCAGGACATGGAAGGCTACCAGCGCGGTATTGCCACCGGCGGCGAAGGCGGCCTGGCCCGCTTCCGCCAGAAGCGCGAAGGCAAGAACGAATGGGTGAACGGTGAAGGCGAGCGCATCGAGCACGATGCCCGCAGCGAACTGTCCCAATTCTTCCAGCGCGCTCACGTGAAGAGCGGTGAAGACGAAGTGCGTGGCCAGTACATCCAGTTCAACGGTGCCACCGAAACCTACCTGGTGACCAACGGCCCCAACGCCACCACCATCCCGAGCCAGCAAGGACGCGTCCAAGTCACCATCCAGCCCAAGAAGAAAGATGGCGCCGCCGCCCCTTGAGGCGCAGCAGATCTGCTCGCCCACGGCAGCCTGGCGAGCAGACCACACCGGCCGGGCACCCGCCCCGGGGCCCGCGCCAGCACTCGATCTTCAGCTTGCGACAGGCTATCCGGCACTTTGACCGAAGGCTCAAAAACCCCACCAAGCCTTTGTTTTCAAATAGATTAAAAACAGATAAAGATTTTTGTTGCGGCGCAACAAAAATATGTTGACAGCCCTCTTGCCGTGAATATAATGAGCCTCATGTTGCAACGCACCAATCAGGGGCATTGCAAACTCTAGACTGCAATTATCAATTCACTCAAGGAGATTGTCATGACCACCACCCCCGAGCAAATCGTTGCCGCCAACAAAGCCAACATCGAAACCCTGCTGACCCTGGCCAACACCGCCTTCGCCAGCGCCGAGCGCATTGCCGCCCTGAACCTGAACACCGCTCGCGCCGTGCTGGAAGACAGCGTTGCTTCCGCCAAGGCCCTGCTGGCTGCCAAGGACGTGCAAGAGCTGATCGCCCTGCAAACCTCCCTGGCCCAGCCCGTTGTCGAGAAGGCTGTTGCCTACTCCCGCAGCGTGTACGAAATCGCCTCCCAGACCCAGGAAGAAGTGTCCAAGCTGGTTGAAGCCCAAGTGGCCGAAGCCAACAAGTCCTTCGCCGCTGCTCTGGACAAGGCTGCCAAGTCCGCTCCCGCTGGTTCCGACGTGGCCGTGGCTGCCGTCAAGTCCGCCATTGCCGCCGCCAACTCCGCCTACGACAGCGTGACCAAGGCTGCCAAGCAAGTCGCCGAGATCGCCGAAGCCAACGTTGCCGCCGCCACCAGCGCCACCGTGAAGGCTGTCAGCGCCTCCGCTGCTGCTCCCGCCAAGTCCTCCAAGAAGGCTGCCTAAGGCATCCTGACTGGCCGGGCGGTGCCAACGGCATCGCCCTGACTGGCTGAAAAAAAGCCCGCACTGCTCAGCAGCGCGGGCTTTTTGTTTTGGCGTCACGCCAACACTTCTTACATGCGGGCAATCATCGCATCGCCAAAGTCCGAGCACGACAGCTCGTTGGCACCTTCCATCAGGCGGGCGAAGTCATAGGTGACCTGCTTATCGCCAATGGCGGCCTCCATTGACTTGATGACCAGGTCAGCCGCTTCGGTCCAGCCCATGTGGCGCAGCATCATTTCTGCCGACAGGATCAGGGAACCCGGGTTCACCTTGTCCAGCCCGGCGTACTTCGGCGCGGTACCGTGGGTAGCCTCAAAACAGGCGTACTCGTCAGAGATGTTGGCCCCCGGCGCAATGCCGATCCCGCCGACCTGGGCGGCCAGCGCATCGGAAATGTAGTCGCCGTTCAGGTTGGTCGTCGCAATGGTGTCGTATTCGGCCGGACGCAGCAGGATCTGCTGCAGGAAGGCGTCGGCAATGGCGTCCTTGACGATCACTTCACGACCGGTATTCGGGTTCGTGAACTTGCACCACGGGCCGCCATCGATCGGCTGGGCGCCAAACTCTTCCTGCGCGACCTTGTAAGCCGTGTCACGGAACAGGCCTTCGGTGAACTTCATGATGTTGCCCTTGTGCACGATCGTCAGCGACTTGCGGTCGTTGGCGATAACGTACTTGAGCGCAGCACGCACCAAGCGCGTCGTGCCTTCTACCGAGATCGGCTTGATGCCGATGCCAGAGGTTTCCGGGAAGCGGATCTTCTTGACGCCCATTTCCTTCTGCAGAAACTCGACGACTTTCTTCGCCCCTTCGGAATTGGCTGCCCACTCGATGCCCGCGTAGATGTCTTCCGTGTTCTCGCGGAAGATCACCATGTTCACCAGCTCAGGGTGCTTGAGCGGCGACGGCACGCCCTTGAAGTACTGGACCGGACGCACGCACTGGTAAAGATCCAGCTCCTGGCGCAGGGCCACGTTCAGGGAACGGATCCCGCCGCCAACCGGGGTGGTCATCGGTCCCTTGATGGAAACGGAGTATTCCCGGAGCGCATCGAAGGTTTCCTTCGGGAACCACTCATCCGGGCCATACAGCTGGGTGGACTTCTCACCGGCATAGACTTCCATCCAGTGGATTTTCTTCTTGCCGCCGTAAGCCTTGTCGACTGCAGAATCGATGACCTTGATCATCACCGGAGTGATATCAACACCAATGCCGTCCCCCTCGATGAAGGGGATGATGGGGTTGTCAGGAATTGCCTGGCCAGGAACGATTTTTTGACCGCCAGCCGGCACCTTGATCAGAGAAGCACTCATTCCAACTCCCTCGAATATGTTTCGTATCGTACGGGCGCTTCGGTCGGGCTGTGGCGAAAGCCACGAGGAGAATGCCTCCCACGCAACCGACTCGCTGCCCGCCCTACCCGACAAGCTTGCCGGCGCAGGAACAGGCTTTTTTGATTATGGCTGAAATAGTGGCGCGCTAAAAGCTGCAGTGCGCAAGCCCGATCGGCACACCGCGGGCGCGGGCCCCACCCCGCTCCCGCGGTGTATTTTGGCTTGACGCCGAATGCTAGACTTTCGTTCCGCAAGCCGATCAAGGGGAGGAAAAATGGACGCCAATACAAACGGAAATCCGGTCATCCAGGCCATTGCCCAAGCCATGGTCGAAGGCTTCAACAAGCACTACCGGATTTTCCGCGAGACCTCCCGGCGGGCCAAGGAAAGCTACGAGGCCGCCGCATGGCAGGAGCAACTGTCAGCCGTCCGCGAACGGGTGCAGTTCTACGACGACCGGGTCAATGAAACCGTACAGCGCCTGCACGAGGAATTCAACGCCGGGACCATCGACGACGCCACCTGGCAAGCCGTCAAGCTGCACTACATCGGCCTGCTCATCAACCACAAGCAGCCCGAACTGGCCGAGACCTTCTTCAACTCGGTAACCACCAAGATCCTGCACCGGGACTACTTCAACAACGCCTACATCTTCACCCGCCCGGCCATTTCGACGGACTACATCGAGTCCTTCCCGCCCACCTACAGCAGCTACTACCCCCGGGACGAAGGCCTGCGCACCACCATCCGCCGGATCATCGAGGACTTTGACTGGCAACGCCCCTTCGAGAACCTGGAACGGGACGTGGATTACGTGATGCGCAGCGTCGAGAAGCACCTGGGCGAGTGGCCGAAGATGGAGGTGAACTGCCAGATCCAGGTGCTTTACTCGGCGTTCTACCGCAACAAGACGGCCTACATCATCGGCAAGGCTGTCAATGGCTACCAGGAAACGCCCTTCGTGATCGCCGTGCGACATGGCGCATCGGGCATGCTGCACCTGGACACCATCCTCCTCGACACCTGGCGCATCTCGCTGCTGTTCTCCCTGTCCCGCGCCTACTTCCTGGTGGACATGGAAGTGCCTTCCGGCTACGTGCAGTTCCTGCGCAGCATCATGCCCACCAAACCGCGCTCCGAGCTGTACACCATGTTGGGCCTCGGCAAACAGGGCAAGACCATCTTCTTCCGCGACCTGATCGCCCACCTGCGCCACTCCAACGACCAGTTTATCGAGGCGCCGGGCATTCGCGGCCTGGTGATGCTGGTGTTTACACTGCCGTCCTACCCCTACGTATTCAAGATCATCAAGGACGTATTCGGCAGCTCCAAGAACATGGACCGGGCCACCGTCAAGCGCAAATACCTGCTGGTGCGCCAGGTGGACCGAGTCGGGCGCATGGCCGACACGCTGGAATTCTCCAACGTCGCCCTGCCGCGCAGCCGCTTCCACCCCGACCTGATCGCCCAACTCAAGCAACTCGCCCCGTCGGTCATCGAGGAGGACGGCGACACGCTGGTGGTCAAGCATGTGTACATCGAGCGCCGCATGACGCCGCTCAACATCTACCTCGACAAAGCCACCGACGAACAAGTGGACAACGCCGTACGCGAATACGGCCAGGCCATCGGCGAGCTGGCCATCGCCAACATCTTCCCCGGCGACATGCTGTGGAAGAATTTCGGCGTTACCCGCTATGGCCGCGTGGTTTTTTACGACTACGACGAGATCGAGTACATGACCGACTGCAACTTTCGCAAGATTCCGCCGGCCCCCAACGAAGAAGCTGAAATGTCCAGCGAGCCCTGGTATTCGGCCGGGCCGATGGACGTCTTCCCGGAAGAATTCGCCACCTTCCTGCTCGGCCAGGCCAAGATCCGCAAGGCCTTCCTGAAGCACCACCGCAACCTGCTGGAGCCCAGGTTCTGGCAGGACGCCCAGGAAAAAATCCGCAAGGGCTACGTGGAAGACTTCTACCCCTATCCGCAGGAATTGCGCTTCTGCAACGCCTTCGCCAGCCCAGACTGATCATCTGGCGGTTTTTTCATCCTGATGCACGTAAACCCCAGTGTCGCCTCCGGCTATCGAAGATCAATATTGGCGATGAAGCCGCTACTCAGATAGCACTTCCACAACCAATAAAAGGAGGAGACACATGGAACACCGGTTTCGCCTGCGGGCCCTCACCCTGGCCATCAGCAGCGCCCTGATCCTGACCGCCTGCGGAGGCAATGGCAAGCATGACTCCCAGCTCAGCGGCATCGCAGCCGAAGGGCTCGCGATAGCCAACAAGACCATCACAGCCAAAGACACCTCCGGAAGAACCCTGACAGCCACCACGGATGCAAATGGCAACTATGCACTGAATGTGAGCGGGCTGACCTACCCCCTCATGCTGCAAGTGACGGGCGACAAGGGCATCTGGCACGCCCTCGTGACGGTGGAAGACGCAGACAAGCCAGTCAATATCAACAACGCCACCAACAGCATCGCACTCCTCGCCCTGGGTGCAAATTCCGATGCCGACCTGCAGGCGGCCTTCCGCTCAGCGAACTTCATGGGCATCAGCGCCGCAACCCTGCTCAGCGCCGACAACAAGCTGCTGGACACCCTGCAGACCGAACTCGGCAAACGCCCCGCCAGCCTGCGCAGCGCAACATTCACCCCGGGCACGCCTGACACCGATGGCGACGAGATCGATCGCCTGCTGAGCCTGGTGGACGCCAGGCCGTCGGCTGGCACCTTCATCGCCTACAACGTTCTGCCCGAGCGCATTTGGGCCAGCAGCTACACCACACAAACCTACGACGGCACCAGCGACGACCTGCTCACTGCAGGGCTCGGCAAGACCGGACTCGGCAGCGCAACAGCACCGACCTACGCCAGCGCCGCCGCCCCCACCGCCAGCGAACTGCGTCGCAACGCCATCTACAACAACTACCGGGCCCTGGTGGACGCCAACAAGGCGGCCGGTGGCTACGGCACGCTGTACGGCCCGAACATCGACATCAGCGGCAACGACACCCTCGGCGAAGGGAAGATCGCCGGCACGGAAGCCATCGCCTATTCAAGCGACGCCAGTGGCAAGCGCAAGATTACCCTGATGGTTCAGGTACCCAACAGCTTCGACAAGACCAAGCCGTGCATCGTCACCGCCACCTCGTCCGGCTCCCGCGGTGTTTACGGCGCCATCGGCACGGCCGGCGAATGGGGTCTCAAGCACGGCTGCGCGGTGGCCTACTCCGACAAGGGCAGCGGCAACGGCATGCACGACCTGGCCGCCGACACCGTCAACCTGATCGACGGCACGGTCGCCACGGCCAGCGCCGCCGGCACGACAGCCCACTTCGCGGCAGACATATCGAAGAGCGAACTCGACGCTTTCAACCTGACCTTCCCGAACCGGATCGCCTACAAGCACGCCCACTCCCGCCAGAACCCGGAAAAGGACTGGGGCAAGTACACCCTGGATGCCGTCGGCTTCGCCTTCTACGTGCTCAACGAAAAATACGGCACGGCCGATGCCTCCGGCAAGAAGCCACGCATCATCCGCCCGGGCAATACGCTGGTGATCGCCTCTTCCGCATCGAACGGCGCGGGCGCAGCCCTGATTGCAGCCGAACAGGACAAACTCGGCCTGATCGACGGCGTGGCGGTGAGCGAGCCGCAAATCCAGCCCAAAGACATGAGCGGCGTCAGCATCAAGCAGGGTACAGGCACCGTCGCCACCCTCGGCAAGCCACTGCTCGACTACTTCACCTACGCCAACCTCTACCAGCCCTGCGCCGCACTAGCCAGTGATGCCACCGGCTCGCCTGGCGCGGCCTTCATCGCCGGCTACGCCACCAACCGCTGCACGGCCCTCAAGGCCAAGGGCCTGCTCAACGGCACCACCACCCAGGCCCAGGCCGACGAAGCCCTGCAGAAGCTCCACACCTACGGCTGGACCAGCGCCAGCGATGTCTTCCACGCATCGCACCACGCCCTGGCCACGCCGTCGATCGTCGTCACCTACCTCAACACTTACGGGCGTTTCAGCGTGACCGACAACGTGTGCGGCTTCAGCTTTGCCACCACGGTAGGCACCGCCGGTGCAACGCTCGGCAATGTCACGGCCACCAGCCCGCTGGTGCAGGCCGGCATCTTTGCCAGCGGCAACGGGGTTCCGCCCACCGGCGGAATCAACTTGGTCTACAACGATGCGAGCGGTGGCGCCAAACGGGATGTTTTGGCGGTGTCGCCATCCACCGGCCTTGCCGACGGCGCACTGGACGGAGCCCTGTGCGCCCGCTCTCTGGTCACCGGCAGCGATCCGGTGACCGGCAGCAAGCTGACCGGCACCTTGCTGGCCCAGTCTGAAAGGGTGCAAAAGGGCATCGCCGAAGTACAGGTAAAGGGTGCGCTCGACGGCAAACCGGCGATCATCGTATCTGGTCGCTCCGACACCCTGATCCCGGTGAATCACGCGTCACGTGCCTACTACGGTGCAAGCCAGAAAGCCGATGACAGCAAGAGCCGGCTGCGTTACTACGAGGTAACGAACGCCCAGCACTTCGACAGCTTCATCGACAACGCCGCGCTACCCGGCTACGACACGCGACTTGTTCCCCTGCACGTGTACTTCAACCAGGCCATGGACCTGATGTACGCCCACCTGAAGAACGGCGCTGCCCTGCCCGCCTCCCAAGTGGTGCGGACCACGCCACGCAGCGGCACCGCGGGTGCGGCATCCGCCATCTCGGCAAGCAACGTACCGGCCATTGCCAGCACCCCGGCCAACGGCGACGCCATCACCTACAGCAGCGGAACGGTCAGCGTGCCCGACTGAACACCAAGAGAAACCTGCAGCTTCAACCCGGCTCCTGGCGAGCCGGGTTTTTCATTTCAGGCCCAGCCAGACTCGTGAATCCACGGCCCTGGGCCAGCCTCAAGCGCATCACGGATGTAGGGCACGACAGCCTCCGGCAAGACATCCCGCCGACACCAGAGAAGCGCATCGCACTTGTCAGGCTCGGCAATGACCGGCTCACCCGACCACTCGGCCGCCCGCAGGAAAAAATCGATCCGGTTGGTATCGGAGCGCCGATGGACAACACCCAGCACCGTCAGCCCCGCCTCGGCAAGATCAATACCCAACTCTTCACGCATCTCACGCACCGCCGTCGCGCGCAGGGTTTCACCCTCCTCGACGTGGCCGCCAGGCAGGCTGTAGAGCCCATCGAAAAACCCCGTCCCCGCCCGACGCATCAGCAGCACACAACCATCCTGCTCGAGCAGCACGTGAACACCCGTCGGGATGCCCGGATGCCGCATCAGTGCTTGCCCGTGCTACCGAAGCCACTCACGCCGCGCGCGCTCTGGTCGAAGCTGTCGACGACATTGAAGGCCACCTGCAGCACCGGCACCACCACCAACTGGGCGATGCGCTCCATCGGCTGGATGGTGAAGCTCTCATGCCCCCGATTCCAGACCGAGACAAAAATCTGCCCTTGGTAGTCCGAATCGATCAAACCGACCAGATTGCCCAGCACGATGCCGTGCTTGTGGCCCAGGCCGGAGCGCGGCAGGATCATCGCCGCCAGCCCTGGATCGGCCAGATGCAGGGCGATGCCCGTCGGCACCAGCGTAGTGTGGCCCGGCGCCAGGGCAATGGGCGCCTCCAGGCAAGCCCGCAGATCCAGACCGGCAGAACCGCTGGTCGCGTAGGCCGGCGGCTGATTCTTCAGACGCTCGTCGAGAATCCGGATATCAATACTGTGCATGGTGATTTGCTCCAGGTAATGGAATGGGGTCAGATCTTCGGCAAAAGCGCGGCCAGATGGGCCACGATGGCGCGCGCCACCTCGGGCTTCGGCGCCTTGGGCAAAGGGTGTCGTCCGGCTGCGTCGAACAGCACCACTTCGTTGTCGTCACCACCCAGGCCGTCCTGCACCAGATTGCCGACGATCAGCGGCAATTTCTTGGCCTTGCGCTTGCCCTCGGCGTATTCATCCAGATTGCGGCTCTCGGCGGCAAAACCCACGCAGAACGGCGGATTGGGCAAGCCCGCCACGTCGGCGAGAATGTCCGGATTCGGCGTCAGCGTAATGGTCAGCTCCGCGCCGGATTTCTTGATCTTGTGTTCGGCCGAGGTCGCCGGCCGGTAATCCGCCACCGCCGCCACGCCGATGAACACATCCGCTCCCGGCAGCGCCGCAAACACCGCCTCACGCATCTCCAGCGCACTTTTCACATTTACCCGGCGGCAGCCTTCCGGCACCGACAGGGCCACCGGCCCGCTCACCAGTATGACCTCGGCCCCCGCCTGAGCGCAGGCCCGGGCCAGTCCGTAAGCCATTTTTCCGGAACTGGAATTGGTAATGCCACGCACCGGATCGATGGCTTCAAAGGTCGGCCCGGCGGTCATCACGATGCGCCGGCCGGCCAGCAGCCTGGGCTGGAAGAAGCCGATCACCGCCTCGCACAGCGCTTCGGGCTCCAGCATCCGGCCGAGGCCGACTTCGCCACAGGCCTGCTCACCTGCCGCAGGCCCCAGAAGCGTCACGCCATCGGCCACCAATTGCGCCGCATTCCGACGGGTGGCCGGGTGTTCCCACATCTGGCGGTTCATGGCCGGCGCAACCAGCAACGGACAATCCCGCGCCAGGCACAGGGTCGTCAGCAGATCATCGGCCTGGCCATGCGCCAGCTTGGCCATCACGTCAGCCGTCGCTGGCGCAATCAGGATCGCGTCGGCATCGCGGGTGAGATCGATGTGCGCCATGTTGTTATCCATGCGCGGATCCCACAGATCCGTCCATACCCGGTTACCCGACAAGGCCTGGAAGGTTACCGCGGTAACAAAGCGCGCCCCGCCTTCGGTAAGCACCACATGCACATCGGCGCCCGCCTTGCCAAGCAGGCGCACCAACTCCGCCGCCTTGTAAGCCGCCACCCCGCCGGTTACGCCCAAAACCAGTTTCCTGCCCTTCAGCTCGATCATGCCAATGGTATTATCAGTAACCTTCAGAAGCTGGAATTGTACACGCCATGGCAATCACCGACTGGCCTGCAGACGAACGCCCGCGAGAACGTCTGCTCGCCCATGGCGCAACGGCCCTGTCCGACGCCGAACTCCTCGCCCTCTTCCTGCGCGTCGGCATCCGGGGTAAAAGCGCCGTCGACCTGGCCCGCGACCTCCTCGGCCACTTCGGCGGCCTGTCGGCCCTGTGCTCGGCGTCGGCAACAGCCTTCTCCGCCATTCCCGGCATGGGTCCTGCCAAATACGCCCAACTCCAGGCCGTCCTCGAACTCGCCCGCCGCGCCCTCGGTGAAGAGATGGCCAAACGGGATGTCTTCGATTCGCCAGCCGCAGTACGCGACTGGCTGCGCCTCAAGCTCGGTCAGCTACCTCACGAAGTTTTCCTGATCCTGCTCCTCGACGCCCAGAACCGGGTCATGGGCAGCGAAGAACTTTTCCGCGGAACCCTGTCGCAAACCTCGGTTTACCCCCGTGAAGTGGTCAAACTGGTCCTCGAACGCAACGCCGCCGCAGTTATTCTTGCGCACAATCATCCGTCGGGAGTCGGCGAACCCAGCCATGCCGATCAGGCCATCACGCAAGCCCTCAGCAAGGCCCTCGCCCTTGTGGACGTAAGGGTTCTCGACCATTTCGTGGTGGCTGGCAACAGCCCGCCGGTATCCTTCGCCGAGCGCGGTCTGCTGTAGGTTTCAGGCCTCCGGAACGGCTATTCATCACGCCAATCTCACCGAGCTATTGATTCGAGCAAACTTCGTCGCTTATAATCGAGAGTCTTATCGAATCAAAACCAGTTTGGAGCAACAAATGGCTCGCGTTTGCCAAGTGACCGGAAAAGCACCGATGGTGGGAAACAACGTTTCCCACGCGAACAACAAGACCAAGCGCCGCTTCCTGCCGAACCTGCAGAACCGCAAGTTCTGGAGCGAGGCTGAGAACCGCTGGGTACGCCTGCGCGTATCCAACGCTGCCCTGCGCACCATTGACAAAAAAGGCATCGACGCTGTCGTCGCAGAGCTGCGCGCTCGCGGCGACAAGATCTAAGCCTTTCTACACCAGGAGATAGATCAAGATGGCAAAAGGCGGCCGCGAAAAAATCAAGCTCGAGTCCACTGCCGGGACTGGGCATTTTTACACCACCTCCAAGAACAAGCGCACCACCCCGGGCAAGCTTGAGTTCAACAAGTATGACCCCGTTGTCCGCAAGCACGTGGCCTACAAGGAAGTGAAGCTCAAGTAATTGCTTCCGGCACGCGATTACCGCTTGTTGCACCCAGAAAACCCGCTCCCAGCGGGTTTTTTGTTGTCCGCCGCCCGGCAAAATCTGTGCGCTCGAAGCAAAAGCAAAACCGCCGATGCACTTGCGCGCATCGGCGGTCTGGATCACGACGTCAGGACTTGAAGGCCTGACAAGCCGGAAGGATCAAGCGCGCTGAATGTTCGACGCCTGCTTGCCCTTCGGCCCCTGGGTGATGTCGAACTGAACCTTCTCCCCCTCCTTCAGCGACTTGAAACCGCCCATCGTGATGGCGGAGAAGTGTGCGAACAAATCTTCGCTACCATCGTCCGGCGTAATAAAGCCGAAGCCCTTGGCGTCGTTGAACCACTTAACAGTACCAGTTGCCATATTGCAAATTCCTTCTTGATTTCAGTAATACGATCCGGACGTCCGGCTTGCGATCGGGTCAAGACAAGCGAAGATTTTTCGATGGTATTTCTTCGAACACGCAACGCAAAAGCACTCTCTTTAAACCTGACGCGAACACATTTCTGCTTTTACGTGACTTGCTTGACGTCGTCAACGAGTTTAAAGGCCGACAAAGATGCTGCACCACAGCATTGAAATCAGTGATTTTTGTCGGTTTTAGACACATTCGAAAATGAAGCTCATGTTTTTTCGTGACATATTTCCGCTACCGCAGCGCAGCAAAGAAGGGGCGCTGCATCACCCGCAACTCGCCTTGAAGGCTGTGCCAATTCACGCTTGCACAATCATCGAGGTTGTTTAGAATGGCTCGCATGGTCATCAAAAAACAGGAAGAGTCGACACTTGAGACAGCGGCAACGCGGGTCAAACCGCCCCCACTCTTCAAGGTCATGCTCCTTAACGACGATTTCACCCCGATGGATTTCGTGGTGGCCGTGATACAAAAATTCTTTGGCATGGACCGCGAACAAGCCACGCGGATCATGCTCAAAGTCCATAGAGAGGGCCTTGGTGTATGCGGCGTCTTCCCGCGGGACATCGCAGCCACCAAAGTCGAGCAGGTCATCGCGTATGCACGTCAGCACCAGCACCCGCTGGCGTGCGTCATGGAGGAAAACTGAAATGATCGCGCAAGAGCTTGAAGTCAGTCTGCACATGGCCTTTGTCGAAGCTCGGCAAAAGCGTCATGAGTTCATCACCGTGGAGCATCTCCTGCTTGCGCTCCTCGACAACCCTTCCGCCGCCGATGTGCTGCGTGCCTGCGCCGCAAAAACGGACGAGCTACGCAAGGAGTTAACAGACTTCGTCAACGAGCACACGCCCCGCGTGGAAGGCACCGAAGACATCGACACCCAGCCGACTCTTGGCTTTCAGCGGGTCATCCAGCGAGCCATTCTGCATGTACAGTCCTCCGGCAAGAAAGAAGTCACCGGCGCCAACGTGCTGGTTGCGATCTTCGGCGAAAAGGACTCCCACGCGGTCTATTTCCTCCAGCGGCAGAACATCTCCCGACTGGATGTGGTGAATTTCATTTCTCACGGCATCACCAAGACGCCCCAGCCCGGCGCTGCGCCGGCACGCCCGTCCGGCGAGTCGGAACAGGGAGAGCAGGAACAGGAAAACACGACCGCCGGTGGCGCTCTGGACAACTACACCCAGAACCTCAACCAGCAAGCCCTCCTGGGCAAGATCGATCCGCTCATCGGTCGCGAGAAGGAGGTCGAGCGGGTCATCCAGACCCTGTGCCGCCGTCGCAAGAACAACCCACTGCTGGTTGGTGAAGCCGGTGTCGGCAAGACCGCCATCGCCGAAGGTCTGGCCCGCCGCATCGTGGAAGGCCGGATTCCGGACATCCTCACCGATGCGCAGGTTTACGCCCTCGACATGGGCGCCCTGCTGGCTGGCACCAAGTATCGCGGCGATTTCGAGCAGCGCCTCAAGGCAGTACTCAAGCAGTTGATCGAGCACCCCAACGCGATCCTGTTCATTGACGAAATCCACACCCTGATCGGCGCGGGTGCGGCATCCGGTGGAACGCTCGACGCCTCCAACCTGCTCAAGCCGGCACTCTCGTCCGGTCAGCTGAAGTGCATCGGCGCCACGACCTACACCGAATTCCGTCAGATCTTCGAGAAGGATCACGCCCTGTCCCGGCGCTTCCAGAAGGTGGACGTACTCGAGCCGTCGGTTCCCGAAACCGTCGAGATCCTCAAGGGCCTCAAGTCGCGCTTCGAGCAGCACCATGGCATCAAGTACTCCGCCTCGGCCTTGTCGAGTGCCGCCGAGCTGTCGGCCCGCTACATCAATGACCGCCACCTGCCGGACAAGGCCATCGACGTCATCGACGAAGCCGGTGCCGCCCAGCGCATCCTGCCCAAGTCGCGGCAGAAGAAGCTGATCGGCAAGACAGAAATCGAGGAGATCGTCGCCAAGATCGCCCGCATTCCGCCGCGCAATGTCTCCAACGATGACAAGGCCGCCCTCAAGACGCTTGAGCGCGACCTGAAGAACGTCGTTTTCGGCCAGGACGTCGCCATCGAGGCCCTCGGCAAGGCCATCAAGATGTCCCGCTCCGGCCTTGGCAATCCGGCCAAGCCGATCGGCTCCTTCCTGTTCAGCGGCCCGACCGGCGTCGGCAAGACCGAAGTCGCCCGGCAACTGGCCTACATCCTGGGCATCGAGCTGGTGCGCTTCGACATGTCCGAGTACATGGAACGCCATGCGGTGTCACGCCTGATCGGTGCGCCACCCGGTTACGTGGGCTTCGACCAGGGCGGCTTGCTGACCGAACAGATCAACAAGAAGCCCCACTGCGTGCTGCTCCTCGACGAAATCGAAAAGGCGCATCCGGACATCTACAACATTCTGCTGCAGGTGATGGACCACGGTACGCTGACCGACAACAACGGGCGCAAGGCGGACTTCCGCAACACCATCATCATCATGACCACCAACGCCGGTGCCGAAAACATGCAGAAATCGGTGATCGGCTTCTCCGCCAAGCGCGAGCAGGGCGACGAGATGGCCGACATCAAGCGGATGTTCTCGCCGGAGTTCCGCAACCGCCTGGATGCCACGATCTCCTTCAAGGCCCTCGACCACGACATCATCACCCGTGTGGTCGAGAAGTTCCTGATGCAGCTCGAGGCACAACTCCACGAGAAGAAGGTGGAAGCCCACTTCACCGACAAGCTCAAGGAATGGCTGGGCCAGAAGGGCTTCGATCCGCTCATGGGCGCCCGCCCGATGGCGCGCCTCATCCAGGATACGATCCGCTCGGCCCTGGCCGACGAGCTTCTGTTCGGCCGTCTGGCCAACGGCGGCACGGTCACCATCGACCTCGACGACGACGGCAAGGTACAGCTCCAGTTCGAGGAAATGGCCGAAGCTGCGGTATAGTTTTATTACGCACGTACGTCATGAAGCACGGGCGGCCCAGGCCGCCCGTTTCTTTTGTGCGCCCGCATTTTCATTCACTTTCAATATCACGGAGTTGCCATGGAATTCCAGACCACCGATCTTTGCGATGCCAACGAAGGCAAGGTCCGCGCAGTAGCCCCCATGTTCCGGAGCTTCGGCGGCAAGACCCGCTTTGCCGGCCCGATCCGCACCCTGAAGGTTTTCGAAGACAACTCGCTGGTACGCTCGACCCTTGAAAGTCCGGGCAACGGCAGCGTACTGGTCATCGACGGTGGCGGCTCCATGCGTTGCGCCATGGTGGGCGACCAACTCGCCCTGCTGGGGGTCAAGAATGGCTGGGCCGGCATTGTTGTATATGGCTGCATCCGCGACTCCGGCCCGATCGCCGGCATGGACATCGGCGTTTTCGCCCTGGGCACCCATCCGATGAAGAGCGTCAAAAAAGGTGCCGGCGACGTGGATATTGCCGTGACCTTCGGCGGCGTGACTTTTGTCGCGGGTCAATGGCTCTACGCCGATGAAGACGGCGTGATCGTTTCCGAGGCTTCCTTGCTGTAAGCTGGGGCCATCAACGACGCGGCGCAGCGATTTTTTGTTTCACCATCGCCGACGCCGTTTCACGATACAAAAAGCAATCAACAGACCATTGAAAAACAAGAAATATTTATTTCTTATGTCTTATATAAGACCTGTTGCTGCCATGCAAAATCATCCCTATAATCTCACCTCACTGATCGACGCTTTGGAAGCCTCCGGCAACGGCCTTCCAGCCGGTCAAGCAACACAGAAATTAGCGCAAGGCACCGTTCGCTCATCGCCGGTGCCGGCATAACCAGCTCCTCCCTCCCCTCAACGTTAGTAAAGGATTCCGTATGTCTCTGACTCGCGAACAGCAAATCGCCGCTCTGGAAAAAGACTGGGCCGAAAACCCCCGCTGGAAGGGTATCAAGCGCGGTTACACCGCTGCTGAAATCGTCCGCCTGCGTGGCTCCTTCACGGTTGAGAACACCTTGGCCCGTCGCGGTGCCGAGAAGCTGTGGAACCTGGTGAACAACGAGCCGTACGTTAACTGTCTGGGCGCCCTGACCGGTGGTCAGGCCATGCAGCAGGTCAAGGCCGGCATCAAGGCCATCTACCTGTCCGGCTGGCAAGTCGCTGCCGACAACAACGAATACGCCGCCATGTACCCGGACCAGTCCCTGTACCCCGTGGATTCCGTGCCGAAGGTTGTCGAGCGCATCAACAACGCCTTCACCCGTGCCGACGAAATCCAGTGGTCCAAGGGTGCCAACCCGGGCGATGCCGGTTACGTCGATTACCACGCTCCGATCGTGGCCGATGCTGAAGCCGGTTTCGGCGGCGTGCTGAACGCCTTCGAACTGATGAAGGCCATGATCCGCTCCGGCGCGGCCGGCGTGCACTGGGAAGACCAACTGGCTTCCGTCAAGAAGTGCGGCCACATGGGCGGCAAGGTGCTCGTTCCGACCACCGAAGCGGTTCAGAAGCTGATCGCTGCCCGTATGGCTGCCGACGTGTATGGCGTGCCGACCCTCGTTATCGCCCGTACCGATGCCGAAGCCGCTGACCTGCTGACGTCCGACTACGACGAAAACGACAAGCCCTTCCTGACCGGCGAGCGCACTGCCGAAGGCTTCTACAAGACCAAGAAGGGTCTGGACCAAGCCATCTCCCGCGCCATCGCCTACGCTCACTACGCCGACCTGGTGTGGTGCGAAACCGGCACACCGGATCTGGAATTCGCCCGCAAGTTCGCCGAAGCCGTGCATAAGGTTCACCCGGGCAAGATGCTGGCCTACAACTGCTCCCCGTCCTTCAACTGGAAGAAGAACCTTGACGATGCCACCATCGCCAAGTTCCAGAAGGAGCTGGGCGCCATGGGCTACAAGTACCAGTTCATCACTTTGGCTGGCATCCACTCCATGTGGTACAACATGTTCGATCTGGCCCAGGACTACGTCGCTCGCGGCATGTCTGCCTACGTCGAGAAGGTTCAGGAGCCGGAATTCGCTGCCCGCGACCGTGGCTACACCTTCGTGTCGCACCAGCAGGAAGTCGGCACCGGTTACTTCGACGAAGTGACCACCGTGATCCAGGGCGGCAAGTCCTCCGTGACCGCGCTGACCGGCTCCACCGAAGAAGAACAGTTCCACTAAGAATCGATCGGCCGGTAACCCTCACCGGTACGCTTGGTTGATAACCCCCGCGGGCGCAAGCCTGCGGGGGTTTTTTCATGGCCGCGGCCCACCCGGGATGCGTCCAGTAGAATATTGCGCTGTCCCAAATCTGCCCTGCCCCCATGCAATCCCTCTGGATGATCGTCGCGAGCCTGCTGTTTGCCTGCATGGGTGTCTGCGTCAAACTCGGCTCTGCGCTGTTTTCCACCGGTGAACTGGTGTTCTACCGGGGTTTCATCGGACTCCTGATGATGGCCGTCCTGCTGCGCTGGCAGGGCACGCCCTACACCACGCCCCACTGGCGCCTGCAACTGTCCCGCGGCGTATCCGGCACCATCGCGCTGATGTGCTATTTCTTTGCGCTGGGCATTCTGCCGCTGGCCACCGCCGTCACGCTCAACTACACCTCCCCGCTCTTCGTTGCCCTGTTGCTGGCCCTATGGTTCAAGGAGCGGATCGGCCCGATGCTCTTTGCGGCTGTCGGCCTGGGCTTCCTGGGCGTCGTCCTGCTCCTCAAGCCCACCCTCCAGCCAGATCAATGGCCCGGCGCCCTGGCCGGACTCAGTTCAGGGCTGATTGCCAGCCTGGCCTACGTCAACGTGCGCGAACTGGGTCGTGCCGGCGAACCTGAAGCGCGCACGGTCTTGTGGTTCTCCCTGGTCACCAGCGCCTTCGGCCTTCCGTGGGCGCTATCGTCAGAGCACCTGCACAGCCTCAGCCTGGAGAGCGCGGCAATCCTGGTCGGCGTCGGCGGCTTTGGTGGCTGTGCCCAGCTGGCAATGACCCGCGCCTACCGCTACGGCAAGACCATCGTTGCCGCCAACCTGGCCTACTCCACGGTGATTTTTTCCAGCCTGTTCGGGGTCGTGCTATGGGGCGAACACCTTCCGTGGACCTCCACGCTGGCCATCGTCGTCATCATCACCAGCGGCGTACTCGTATCCCTCGCATCCCGCAAACCCACGCCAGTCATGGAGTCCGATTGAAGCGGGGGCTCTGCAGGACTACACTGATGGCGTCCAGTCAGCCCAGAAAGGAAGCAGGCGATGATCACCACCGACAACAAGGAAAGCCGGATCAACGTAACTGTCTTCGGCGAGTTCACACTGGCCGACTACAAGGAATTCGAAGAGGTTGCCAATTACAAGGTGCAGTTTGAAGGGCCCGTCAGCCTGCTCTTCGATCTGCGTGAGATGAACGGCTTCACCGTAGACATGGCCCTGGAGGAAATCCGTTTCGCCCGCGCCCATGCCCACGACTTCGCGCGCATCGCCATTCTCACCGACGACCAGTGGGTCACATGGAGTGCCTGGCTGTCGAAATTCTTCGTAGACGCCGATGTGCGCGTCTTTGAAGACACAGACGACGCCGAAGCCTGGCTCGGCGGTATCGAAACCCCCGTGGCCTGAGGAGCGTCAGCCGTGCCGCAGCCTTTCACCCATCTCGTGGGCGCTCATGAGCTGGCCACTCTGGCTACACCAGAGTGGCGCATTTTCGACTGTCGCTTCGACCTGCGCGATCCCGCTCTTGGACCACAGGCCTACGCGACAGGACATCTGCCCGGCGCCTTCTACCTCGACCTGGAAGAGGATCTGTCCGGCCCCCTGTCGGGCCTCAACGGGCGCCATCCCCTACCCGACCCACACCTGCTCGCCGACAAGCTGGGCAGCCTTGGCGTCGGCCCTGACACCCAGGTGGTGGCCTACGACGACGTGGGCGGCATGTTCGCCGCTCGCCTGTGGTGGCTGCTGCGCTGGCTGGGACATGATCGGGTGGCCGTTCTGAACGGTGGCATCCAGGCTTGGACTGGCAGTGGTCAAACGCTCGCCACCGACACGCCGGAAGCCGTTGCCAAAGCCTTCACGCCCAAGCTGCAAAACGCCCTTAAAGTGGACGCGAACTACGTCCACAGCCACCTCCACGCCCCTGCCATGCTGCTCATTGACGCCCGGGCACCCGACCGTTTCCGTGGCGAGAACGAAACCCTCGACCCGGTCGGTGGCCATATTCCTGGCGCCATCAACCGTTTCTTTCGCGACAACCTGGGGCCCGACGGCTGCTTCAAGCAGGCCACCGAACTTCAGGAAGACTTCGGCAAGCTCATCAAGGGCGGCGACGCCCACAATGTGGTGCATCAGTGCGGCTCCGGCGTCACTGCCTGCCACAACATCCTGGCGATGGAAGCCGCCGGGCTGTCCGAGTCAAAGCTTTACGCCGGCTCCTGGAGCGAGTGGTGCGCCGACCCGGCCCGACCGGTAGCCAGCGGGCCGGACTAAAGCAGACAACGCCGGATCAGGCCTTGCCGAACAAACCGCCGAGGGCCGAAAGCCCTTGGGTCAGCAGCTCATTGCCGCTGTCCGGCACTTCACCATTCGGGGTCAGGCCATCGACGACCCGGGGCAGCAGATCGGCCAGTTGCCCCGCCGCACTCTCCTGGGACAGCCCCAACTGGGCAGCAATATCGCCAAGGCCGGCACCGCCAAGCACCTGACTGATCTGCTCGGCACTGACTGGCAGGTTCTGCCCTGTGCCCACCCACGACGCCACCTGTTCACCGAGCCCACCCTGATTCAATTTGGCCAGCAAGCCGCCGAGGCCACCTTCGCTGTTCTGTATCAGGCCCAATACCAGTTGCAGCAAGGCAGACTGGCCGCCTGCCTGCCCGTTGCCCCCTGCGAGGGAACCAAGAACCTGACCCGCCAGTTGATCGAACAAACCCATGACCTGCCTCCTCATTCAAAAAATCATGCCGCACCCGAAACAGTCAGAAACCCCTGTAGCACGGTTTTAACACTCTAACCCGACTTAAGCAGCCCCGATGGCGGTTTGCAGAATCTGACCACTTGCTCCGTCCCGGTTAGAATTTGGTTTTTGGCAAATGGCTGCAAAACCATGACTCAGGACGAACTCAAGCAACAGGCCGCACTGCGTGCGCTCGATTACGTGATCGAAGGCGCCATCGTCGGCGTCGGCACCGGCTCCACAGCCAATTTCTTCATCGACGGGCTGGCCACCATGAAAGACCGCATCGCCGGTGCCGTCGCCTCCTCTGAAGTCTCCGCACGACGCCTGGCCGGACACGGCATTCCCCTGCTCGACATGAACGACGTGGAAGAACTGCCGGTGTATATCGACGGTGCTGACGAAATCGACACCTCCCTCGCCATGATCAAGGGTGGCGGCGGAGCCCAGACCCGCGAGAAAATCGTCGCCGCGGTGGCACAAAAATTCGTCTGCATCTGCGACGCCACCAAGAAGGTCGCCCAACTGGGCCGCTTCCCGCTGCCGGTGGAGGTGATCCCCATGGCACGCGCCCAGGTCGCCCGGGAACTCGTCCGCCTCGGCGGTCGACCGGTGCTGCGGGAAGGATTCATCACCGATAATGGCAATTTGATTCTTGACGTACATGGCTTGGCGATCCACGATCCGGTAAGCCTTGAAATCACCATCGACGGCATCGTCGGTGTCGTCACCAGCGGCCTGTTCGCCAAGCGCGGTGCCGACGTGCTGCTGCTGGCCACGCCCGACGGCGTGCAGGCCTTCGAGCGAACTTGAAACAAAAACGTCATGTTGGCCTGTTAGCCTTCGACACTCACCACAGCCTTCATTCACAGGACTTCCCATGAACGAACACACCTCCAAAAAGTTTGATACCGAACTGGAAGGTATCCGCACCCGGGTCCTTCAGATGGGAGGCATGGTCGAACTGCAGATCGTGAAGGCCATGGAAGGGCTATCCGACGGCGACCTCCTGCTCATCGACCAGGTCATCGAAAACGACAACCGGGTCAATCTGCTGGAAATCGAGCTGGACGAAGCCTGCAATCAGGTCATCGCCAAGCGCCAGCCGACCGCAGTCGACCTGCGCATGATCAGCACCGTACAGAAGACCATCACCGACCTCGAGCGTATCGGCGACGAAGCGAAGAAGATCGCCAAGACCGCCAAACAGATCCACACGGCGGTGTCGCCCTTCATGCCGCAGATCCGCCTCAGCCACATCGCTGACGCAGTGGTGGACATGCTGCGCACCTCCCTCGACGCCTACGCACGCCTCGACACCATTTCCGCCGCCCAGGTGGTTCGCCAGGACAAGGAAGTGGATGCCGAATTCAAGGGCATCATGCGCCAGCTGATTACCTACATGATGGAAGATCCGCGCACCATCTCCCAGGCCATCGAACTGATGTTCGTGGCCAAGTCGGTGGAGCGCATCGGCGACCATTCCAAGAACATCGCCGAATACGTGGTGTACATGGTCAAGGGCCGCGACGTGCGCCACACCAGCCTGGAAGAGATCGAACGGGAAGCCACCCGCTGAACACGGGCTGACCAGTTTCTCCGGTACGGGGGACGGCTTGCCGTCCCCCGTTGCTTTTCAGGGGAGGGCAAGACCGGAAACAGAGATGCGGTTTGCTGTGAGTCACGGCACCCCGAGACGGGCTGCTAGAATCCACACCTATTCCGCCCCCCGGACGCCACCTCCATCATGCCGCTCAAGTTTGAACTCCTGCAGGCCGACGACTACTCCCAATACCTGCTGAGGGGGAAGACCGACATCCTCTACAACCTGCGCAGCCTCATGCAGAAGCGCGCCATGCTGAGTGCCTTCATCGATGCCAGCGCAGACTCCTTCCTCACCGCCATCCTTGCCGTCACACCGGACGAGCGCCACCTGATCCTCGACGCCGCCAGCGATGAAACGATCAACCGCCGGGTGGAGGCCGCCGAACAGCTGATCTGCGTGACCCAGCTCGACAAGATCAAGATCCAGTTCGCCGCCAGCAAGATCGAACGCTTCCCCTTCGAGGGCCACGAAGCCTTCCGCGTACCGCTGCCGGAAGTCCTGCTGCGCCTGCAGCGCCGCGAGTATTACCGCCTCACCGCCCCCGGCTCCCACGCGCTCAGTTGCCTGATTCCCGTCACTGTCGGCGGCGAACACAAGGTGATCTCGGTGGAAACCAGCGTACTCGACATCAGCGGCGGCGGCCTGGCCATTACCGTCCCGTCCGGCGGCGTAACGTTTGAACCGGACATGGAGTTTGCCGACTGCCGGCTGATGCTGCCGGAAACCGGGCCGATTTCCGCCACGCTGCGGGTCCGCAACCTGTTTCGCATCACCAACCGGGACGGTAGCGTGATGCTGCGTGCCGGCTGTGAGTTCCTGAACCTGTCGAACAGCGTGGCCTCGACCATCCAGCGCTACATCCTCAAGGTAGAACGCGAAAGAAACGCCCACGAACGTATGCGCTGAACACGCAAAAACAAAAAGCCGGCAGCGCCGGCTTTTTTATTGACTCCCCTGAATCAGGTCAGACGGACATGTTCATGATGTCCTGATACGCCGTCACCAGCTTGTTGCGCACCTGCACCATCTGCTGGAATGACAGACTGGCCTTCTGCAGATTGACCATCACATCCTGCAGATTGACGTTCGGATCGCCGGACGAAAAACCCTTGGCCATTTCCTGCGCCTGCATCTGGGCCGAACTCACATCGGCAATCGCGCTCTGCAGGACCTGACCGAAATCGGCTTCACCCGCAGCGCCCGGCGCTTTCGCAGGCTTGCCCGCGGCCACCTGTGAAGTGGCGCGCAGCTCCGACAACATCTGATCGATTCCGCGGGTATCCATGATCCGGCTCCTTTTTCTCAACTATAGCAGAGCAAGGCACGTGCCAAGCGGCACATGGCCCCACTAACCGGAGAACAGCCCCTCCTGGCGGTATTGCTGCAGCTTGTAGCGCAGGGTGCGCTCCGAGATGCCAAGCTGCGCCACCGCGCGCTTGCGTGAGCCTCCCACCTCCTTGAGCACCTGCAGGATGTGCTCCCGTTCCAGATCCTTCATGTTGGCCGGGCGCCCCGCCTCATTACCAGCAGACGCAAGCTCAACGGCAATATCTGCCGACTCAACGGCAAAGTTCGCCGGAACGGCAGTACTGCTGATGGGCAGGCGTACCGGCTCACCATTCCAGTGGGGCAGGCACAGGCGGATGGTATCGGCCGAGACGGCTTCGCCACCGCTGAGAATCAGGGCCCGCTGCACGGTGTTTTCCAGCTCCCGGACGTTGCCCGGCCAATGATAGGTCACCAGCACCGCTTCGGCCTCCGGCGACAGGCGTCCCGGACGCTTCAGGCGGACGCCATGCATCAGCGCGAAATGCCGTGCCAGCGGCACGATGTCGCCCGGCCGCTCGCGCAGGGACGGGATGGGCAGCGGAAAGACATTCAAGCGGTAAAACAGATCCTCGCGAAAACGGCCCGCCGCCACTTCCTTGGTCATGTCCCGATTGGTCGTGGCCAGCACGCGAATGTCGAGGGGAATGGCTTTCTTGCCGCCAACCCGCTCCACTTCACGCTCCTGCAGCACACGCAGCAGCTTGGCCTGCAAACCGAGAGGCATTTCGGAGATTTCATCGAGAAGCAGCGTGCCGCCCTCGGCCTGTTCGAACTTGCCGGCCTGGGCGTTGACTGCACCGGTGAAGGCCCCCTTCTCGTGACCGAAGAGGGTCGCTTCCAGCAGGGAATCGGGAATCGCCGCGCAGTTGATGGCCACGAATGGCCCCTTGCTGCGCGACGAGTGCTCGTGGAGGTAACGGGCAAAGACTTCCTTGCCGGTACCGGACTCTCCGTTCAGCAGCACCGTGGCGTCGGTTTCGGCCACCTTGTCGGCCAGCGCCAGCAGTTTGCGGGTATGCGGATCGGCGGCAATCATTCCGTCCTCGTGACGGGTGACGGCGTAGCGCTGCACGTGCTCTAACAATACATTGGGTTCGAAGGGTTTCATCAGAAAGTCGCAGGCACCGCCACGCATGGCGTCCACCGCCTTTTCCACGTCGCCGAAAGCGGTCATCAGCAGCACCGGCAACTGGGGCAGGCGCTGGCGCAGTTCGGCCAGAAGTTGCAGGCCGTCCATGGGTTGCATCTTCAGATCGGAGAGGACGAGGTTGAAGGCCTGCCTTTCCACTTCGGCCAGGGCCGCCGGACCGTCACCCACACCGGTGACGGTGTGGCCGGCGATTTCGAGGGTCAGGCACACGGCATCACGCAGGGGGGCGTCGTCTTCGACAACCAGGATGTTGAGGGCTTCAGGCATGGGTGTCTTTCTCAAGCTGGGGTGCAACGGGGCGTCAGCCGCCCATGGCGAGGGTAAGGGTGAAGGTGGAGCCGCGGCCCGGTTCGGACTGGATGCCAATGTCGCCACCGTGGGCACGGGCCACCCCTCGCGCAATCGCCAGGCCCAATCCTGTTCCATCGGGCCGAGTGGTAAAGAACGGCTCGAAAAGCCGTGACTGAAGCGCCGGATCGATGCCGCGCCCCGCGTCGGCGACGCTGAAACGCACCACCGGGCCATCCACCAGGGCGTCAAAACGGATCGCCGCACCGGCTTCGCTGGCCTGCACGGCATTCTCCAGCAGGTTGGTAAGGGCCCCGGCGATGGCCTTGCGATCGCCTACCACGCGGGTCTCGCCGCAACCGCAGGCCGACTCGAAGAACAGTCCCCTGGCCCGGGCGACCGGTTCGAGGGTGTGAGCCAGTTCGCCGACCAGATCGCAGATGCCGAAGGGCTCGCGACCGAGGGTTTCGCCACGGGCAAACAACAGCATGTCGCGAATGAGCTTTTCCAGGTGGCGCAGGCGCTCCAGGGCACGATTGCCGATACGCTCCCGATCCGCCTGTCCCATTTCCTGCTGCACCAGCGTGGCGGTATAGAGCAGCGCGGCCGACAGCGGCGTGCGCAACTGATGCGCCAGCCCGGCCACCATCTCGCCCATGGCCGCAAGACGTTCGTTGCGCTCCACGGCAAGACGCATGTGATGAGCGTCGGTGACGTCATTAAGCAGTACGATGCGCCCCTCGCCGGATTCGAGCGTAGCGTCCACGCGGGTTACACGGCGCGCTTCGCCGGCACACTCAAGCTGCCATTCGCCGGGAGCTTCAGTGGCACCGAGGCGACTGGCGGAGAACGTCGCCCAGTCAACGCCGGCCAGCGAGACGCCGAACATGCTTTCCACCGCCCGGTTGGCCTGCACGACGAGACCATCCCGATCGAGCACGACAACACCGGCGGGCAGCGCGCCCATCAGCACGCTCAGGCGCTCGGTAAGCTGGCCGACCTGTGTCTGCAGGCCGGCGTAAGCGCCGGTCAGGGCCTCGGATGCCTCGCTGAACTGGCGGAAGGCATCGGCCAGTTGGCGGGCATCGAGACGGTCTTCGGTGACAGGAGGGATCATGAGCAACTGGAAACTATTTTCACCGGTTCGCAGCTTAGGCCTGCCCGGGCACCGGCAAGGCGGCAAATAGGCGGCAAAAAGCGCCGTTAATCGTCTGGTAGAAAGAAGGCTGCCGCGCACAGAATGCGAGCATCCGAAATAGGGGGAATGTTTCCATGGCAGCAGAAGACGCCGCCGCTCCAGTACCGCCCGCCTCACCCTTCGCGCAGGTGCTGGAAAACATCCGCAATCTGTCGCAACGCCAGAAGCTCGCTGCCGGTGGCGCGCTGGCGTTCGGCATTGCGCTGATCGTCGGCGTCATGCTGTGGAGCCGCCAGCCGGACTATTCCGTGCTGTTCTCCAACCTGGCCGAGAAGGACGGTGGCGCCGTGGTGACCAGTCTCCAGGCGCAGAACATCCCCTACAAGTTCTCCGACAACGGCAACGCCATCCTCGTCCCCGCCACCCAGGTCCATGACCTGCGCCTGCGCTTGGCTGCCCAGGGCATTCCGAAGGGCGGTCTGGTCGGTTTCGAGCTGATGGAAAACCAGAAGCTCGGCCTCTCCCAGTTCCACGAACAGGTCAATTACCAGCGCGCCCTCGAAGGCGAGCTGTCGCGCACCATTTCGTCCATCGCTGCCGTCGCCGGGGCCCGGGTTCATCTGGCCATCCCCAAACAAACCGCCTTCCTGCGCGACGAACAAAAACCCACCGCGTCGGTACTGGTCAACCTGCACACCGGGCGGACACTCGATGCGGCCCAGGTCGCCGGCATCGTGCACCTGATTTCCTCCAGCGTGCCCCAGCTGAGCAACGACAACGTCAGCGTGATCGACCAGGACGGCTCCCTGCTCACCAAGAAGCCCGACCCCATGCGCATGGCCTCGCTGGACCCCACCCAGCTGAAGTATGTGAAGGAGCTCGAAGAAGGCTACATCGATCGCATCAACAGCATCCTCAAACCCATTCTCGGCACCGGCAACTTCCGCGCCCAGGTCACCGCCGACGTGGACTTCAATGTCACCGAGCAGACCGCCGAAACCTATCGCCCCAACCCGTCACCCGAGCAGGCCATCCGCAGCCAGCAAAGCAACGAAAGCCAGACCCGCGAGCAAGGCCCCCAGGGCGTGCCCGGCGCCCTCACCAACCAGCCGCCGGTGCCTGCCACCGCACCGCTCACCACGCCCGCCGTACCCGGTGCCGCCGGGGCCACTGGCCAGCCGCCGCTCAACACGACAAAGAGCGCCACCATCAACTACGAAGTGGACAAGACCGTCCAGCACACCCGCAAGTCCCTCGGCCAGATCAAGCGCCTGTCGGTGGCAGTGGCGGTCAACCACAAGGCCGAAAAGGACAAGAACGGTGCGGTGAAAACCACCCCGCTGCCGGACGCCGAAATGAAGCGCATCGAGGACCTCGTCCGCGAAGCAATGGGCTATAGCAAGGAGAGGGGCGACAGCATCAACGTGGCCAGCAGCGCCTTCGTCGCCTCCGAGCAAGACGCGTTGCCTGAAACTCCGATCTGGAAGGACCCGGACAACGTCTCCCTGTTCAAGGAACTCATCAAGTACCTGGTGATTGCCGGCGTCATCGCCTTTGTGGCTTTCGGCGTGATTCGCCCGCTGATGAAGCAGGTCATGCCGCAGCCGGAGGTCAAGGACGAAGAGGAAGACGAAACTGGCACACGCAGGGAGGGTGAAGAGGGCGAAGAAGGTGAAGAGGGCGAAGAAGGGTCCGCAGTCACCCTCTCCCCCGAAGCCGCCGCCCGCCTGGCCTACGACGAAAAGCTCGTCAAGGTGCATGAACTGGCCAAGGGCAATCCGCGCATGGTCGCCAACTTGATCAAGGAATGGATGGGAAGCAATGAGCAGCAACGATGAGGGGCTGGAAAAGAGCGCCCTGCTCCTGATGACCCTCGGCGCCGACGAGGCCGCCGAGGTACTCAAGCTGCTCGGCCCCAAGGAAGTCCAGAAGCTTGGCGCCGCCATGGCCGGCATGGCATCCCAACCGAGGGAGAAGCTGGAGGAGATCCTCGACGAGGTGATTCTCTACTCGGAGAAGGGCAACCCCATCGAGGCCGACCACGAACACATCAAGGCCATGCTCACCAAGGCCCTCGGCGACGAACGCGCCACCCACCTGATCAGCCGCGTGCTGCAGGGCTCCGACACGGCCGGCATCGAAAGCCTCAAGTGGATGGACGCTCCGACCGCCGCCGACATGATCAAGAACGAGCATCCGCAGATCATCGCCACCATCCTGGTGCACCTCGAGTTCGACCAGGCCGGCGAGATTCTCAAGCACTTCACCGACCGCCTGCGCAATGACGTGCTGCTGCGTATCGCCACCCTCGACGGCGTACAGCCGGTAGCCCTGCGGGAACTCAACGAGGCCCTGACCCGCATGCTGGCCGGCGCCTCCACGGTCAAGAAAACCGCCATGGGCGGCGTCCGTCACGCTGCAGACATCCTCAACTTCGTCGGCTCGGCTGCTGAAACCGCCATTCTCGACAACGTGCGCGAATACGACCCGGACCTGGCCCAGAAAATTCTCGACGAGATGTTCGTCTTCGAGAACCTCCTGGAGCTGGACGACCGGGGCATCCAGACCCTGCTGCGCGAAGTGCAGAGCGACTCGCTGGTCATCGCCCTCAAGGGTGCCCCGCCGGAGATGCGCGACAAGATCTTCAAGAACATGTCCCAGCGGGCTGCTGAAATGCTCAAGGAAGACCTCGAGTCCCGCGGCCCGGTACGCCTCTCCGAAGTGGAAGCCGAACAGAAGGAAATCCTCAAGACCGCCCGCCGACTGGCGGAAGAAGGCCAGATTGCCCTGTCCAGCAAGGGAGGCGACGATGCCTTCGTCTAAGCTCGGAGTCCGGACATGACGATGAACCGTCACCAGGCCGTTGGCGCCTATCAGCGCTGGGCCCCACCGTCTTTCGACGCACCGGCAGCATCCCCTGTGCCATCTCCCGCACCTGTCGTGGAGATCGAACCCGAGCCCGAGCAGCCGACGATCGAAGAGGTATTCACGCCGGAAGAACCCCTGCCGCTGCCCGAGCCCTCTGCGCACATTCACCTCCCCACCGCCGATGACATCGAGCGCATCCATGACGAAGCCCGCAAGGAAGGCTACGCCGCCGGCTACGAGGAAGGTACGGCCCGCGGCCGCATGGAAGCCATGCAGTTCCACAGCCTGGTGGAAGGGCTTGAGAACTCGATGACCAGCCTCGACCGGGAAGTCGCCGACGAGATCCTCGCGCTGGCCACCGAACTGGCCCGTCAGATGGTCCGTCAAACCCTGAACGGGCGTCCCGAAGCCGTCGTAGACCTGATCCGCGAAGCCCTCCTGCAACTGCCGCAGAACCACGCCCTGATCCACCTCAACCCGGAGGACGCGGAAATGGTCAAGGAATACCTGGGCGAACAGCTCAGCCACGCCGGTCACCGGCTGGTGGAGGACGTCACCATCACCCGGGGCGGCGTGCGCATCGACGCCTCCGGCAGCCAGATCGACGCCACCGTGCAAACCCGCTGGCGGCGCATCATGGACAACCTGGGCCGCAACATCTCCTGGGACGGAGACGGTGCCTGATGGAACACGGAACGGAAACCTGGAAGGCCTTCCTCGCTGACGGCCGCAAGCTGGTCGGCGCCACGCCGCCCTACCAGCTCTCCGGCCGCCTGACGCGCATCAACGGGCTGGTGATGGAGGCCTCCGGTCTCAAGCTGCCCCTCGGCTCCGGCTGTCGCATCGTCATCCCCGGAGGCACCTCGGTGGAGGCCGAAGTAGTCGGCTTCCACGGCGAGAAAATCTTCCTGATGCCGACCGACGACGTCTTCGGCCTCGCTCCCGGCGCCCAGGTATTGCCCGTGGAACCCGCCCAGCCGGCCCTGATCGCCGGCGAACGCATCGAACCGCGTCGCCGCGCCTCTGATCGGGCCAAGCATCTACCCATGGGCGACGAGCTCCTCGGCCGCGTGGTAGATGGCGCCGGCCGCCCGCTGGATGGCCTCGGCCCCCTCACCGTCCGCCACTCCCGCGCCCTCCAGACTCGCCCGATCAACCCCTTGCAGCGCGCCCCGATCAACCAGTCCCTCGACGTGGGCATCCGCGCCATCAACGCCCTCCTCACCGTCGGCCGCGGCCAGCGGATGGGCCTGTTCGCCGGCTCCGGCGTGGGTAAGTCGGTGCTCATCGGCATGATGGCCCGCTACACCGCAGCGGACGTGATCGTCGTCGGGCTGATCGGCGAACGGGGGCGCGAGGTCAAGGAATTCATCGAGCACAACCTCGGCCCGGAGGGCCTGGCCCGCTCGGCGGTCATCGCCGCCCCGGCCGACACCAGCCCGCTGATGCGCCTGCAGGCGGCCTCCTACGCCACCACGGTAGCCGAGTACTTTCGCGACCAGGGCAAGCACGTCCTGCTTGTCATGGACTCACTCACCCGCTACGCCATGGCCCAGCGCGAAATCGCCCTGGCCATCGGCGAACCACCGGTGACGCGCGGCTATCCACCGTCGGTCTTTGCCCGCCTGCCGGCGCTGGTCGAACGGGCCGGTAACGGGCAGGAAGGCGGCGGCTCGATCACCGCCTTCTACACCGTGCTCGCCGAAGGAGACGACCAGCAGGACCCCATCGCCGACTCGGCCCGAGCCATCCTCGACGGCCACATCGTACTGACCCGCAACCTGGCGGACCAGGGCCACTACCCCGCCATCGACATCGAACAATCCATTTCGCGGGCCATGCACAACCTCGTCAAGAGCCAGCACTTCGACATGGTGCGCCGCTTCAAACAGCTGTTCTCCCGCTACCAGCGCTCCCGCGACCTCATCGCCGTGGGTGCTTACCAATCCGGCTCCGACCCCGTACTCGACCAGGCCGTTGCCATGTACCCACGCCTCGAAGCCTTCCTGCAGCAGCGCATTGAGGAGTGCGAGCCTTACGAATCTGCAGTGGAAAAGCTCCATGCGCTCTTTGGAGCAACCCCGTGAACCCCGCCACCCACTCACAAGTTCGTCATACCCCGACCCTAAAGATTCCCGTCCCCCGTCCGATAAAGCCCAAGGAACGTGAAGATGACTGAGCCGTTCCCGCTGCAGCCTCTGCTGGACCTGGCAAACAACAAAATGGACGACGCCGCGCGCAAGCTTGGCGAGTTGATTGCCAGCGAACACGCCGTCGAGGAAAAGCTCGCCCTGCTGGTGGAATATCGCAAGGAATACCAGGCCCGTTTCGTTGAAACGGCCCGCAATGGCATCGGCCCCGACGCCTGGCGCAATTTCAGCGCCTTCCTCGTCAAGCTTGATGACGCGATTGCTCACCAACAGCGTATCGTCTCCGACTCGAAACGGCGCGTAGAACAAGGCCAGCAGAACTGGGTGGACCAGCGCAACAAGGTAAAAGCCTTCGACACCCTGTCGCACCGCCACCAGAGCCTGCAGGCCCGCAAGGAAGCCAAGCAGGAACAACGGCTCACAGACGAACACGCCGCCAAGCAATTCCGCGACCGCGACCCCGAAGAGTAATCGCTCCCGGGCGTAGCTGGCACGTGGCTTGCTGATCGGCTGGTGTCTGCATCCTCACCAGGAACAACATCATGTCCGGACCGGCCTTGAACCCCATCGCGAATATCGTCCCTGTCGCCCCCGCCAAAGGCACCGAGGCCACGCGTCAGGACGCCTCCCCCCCGGAAGCGGCCGATGCACCTGGCAAGGGTTTTGCCAGCGAACTGCACCGGCAAATGAACGGCGACACCAAGAAGGACGACAGCACCGAAACCGACAGCAAGGCCACTGCAGAAGCAGACGCCGCCGCCATTCCCGGCGCCGAACAAGCGGCGGCGGCGATACCGGTCCAGCCCGAACTGGCAGCCCTCCTCGCCGGCATGATGCAGCCCGCTGTGGCCAGCACGCCGGCCGGCCGGCTTAGCGACGATCCTGCACAGCTCGACCTCACCACCCGCCACACCCCCGTTGAAGACAGCGCTGCCGAAGTTTCCAGCACCGCCCTCGCCACACTGACAGCCAGCGCGCTAACGACAACCGCCAGCGCAACGCCCCCGACGACGACGGCAACCTCCCCCCAGAGTCCGGCAGATTTTGCCGAGAGCCTTGCCGCAAGCCTGAGCGATCCTGCCGGCACGGCCACCCGGGCCAATGCCGCCGAACTCGGCGCAACGCCTGCCGGCAAGGCCGCCGAGCTGATCGGCGAAGCCGCGCCGACCAACAGTTTTGCCAACATCCACGCAGCAGCCCTGGCCAACATGCGCGGCGAAGCCAGTCAGCCTCCGGCGCCCTCCCCGATTCCGCTTCACGTCGCCACCCCCGCCGGCAGCCCCGGCTGGCCGGAAGAAGTCGGCAACCGGGTAAGCTGGATGGTCGGCAACGAAGAAAGCCACGCCCACCTGACTCTGACCCCTCCCCAACTCGGCAAGGTAGAGGTGTCGATCACCGTCAATGGCGACCAGACCACCGCCCAGTTCGTGGCCGCCACGCCGGCAGCCCGTGAACTGATCGAACAAAGTCTGCCGCGCCTGCGCGAGATCCTCGAACAGAGCGGTATCAATCTGGGTCAGACTGACGTAGGCACCTCCGGGCAACCCGGCAGCTCCGGCGAAGGCCGCCGTGGCAACACTGCCGGCAGCAACCGGGGCGGGGACGACAAGCTTGCAGCAAGCACGACTCCCGCCCAGTGGGTACGGCGCGGAGAAGGACTGGTAGATACGTTTGCCTGAGGCCCCACAAATGATGGGCGATGATGCCCCTATTTCAGGCTTGCCGGGCAGACGTGATGGATAACAATGAACCGAGATAAGGAGTAATCCAGCATGTCGAAAGCACCGGCCAAGGCAGACAGCGCCGAAGGCGAAGCCCCCGCCAAGGGGGGCAAGAAAAAAATGATCATCATCATCGTTGCCGTGCTGATCCTGGCGATCGCCGGTGGCGCAGCCTTCATGTTGATGGGCAAGAAAAAGCATGCCGCGGACGGCGAGGATGCTGAAGAAGAAGCACCGGCCCAGCACGAACCGGCCAAGGTCAAGGTTGATCCCGCACACCCGCCTGTATTCGTCCAGCTGGAGCAATTCACCGTCAACCTCGCCCCCGAAGAAGGCGAACACTTCCTGCAGTCGACCATGGTCCTGCGGGTCGCCGATGCCAAGGTGGGGGATTCGCTCAAGCTGTACATGCCCGAGCTGAAGCACCGGATCATCATGCTGCTGTCCGCCAAGAAGCCCTCCGACCTGGTGTCGGCTGAGGGACGCGAGGCGCTCGCTGACGAAATCAAGGAAGAAGCCAACGACGTTCTCGGCTACGCGCCAAACCCGAAAAAGAAAAACAAGCGCAACCGTCCCGAAGACGACGGGCCGGTGCTTGCCGTGCTGTTCAACCAGTTCATCGTGCAATAACGGGATTCCACCATGGCCCAGGACTTTCTCTCCCAGGAAGAGGTTGATGCCCTGCTCAAGGGCGTCACCGGGGAGAGTGACGAGTCCGAGCACGCAGAGGAAAGCACCGACGGGGTCAGGGATTACAACCTCGCCACCCAGGAACGGATCGTCCGTGGGCGCATGCCCACGATGGAGCTCATCAACGAGCGCTTCGCCCGTTACCTGCGGATCGGCATGTTCAACTACATGCACCGCAACGTCGAAGTCTCGGTGGGGCCGATCAAGGTCCAGAAGTTCAGCGAGTTCGTGCGCAACCTGGTGGTTCCGACCAACCTGAACCTGTTCGTCGCCAAGCCCCTGCGCGGCACGGCACTGATCGTCCTCGACCCGAACCTGGTCTTCCTCGTGGTCGATAACCTTTTCGGCGGCGACGGGCGCTTCCACACCCGCGTCGAGGGGCGCGACTTCACGCCCACCGAACAGCGCATCATCCAGGGCCTGCTGAAGGTCACCTTCGCAGAGTACGAAAAAGCCTGGGCGCCGGTGAAAAAGCTCGAATTCGAGTACGTGCGCTCGGAAATGAACCCCCAGTTTGCCAATATCGCCACCCCCAGCGAAGTCGTGGTCGCGGCCTCCTTCACGCTGGAGTTCGGCGGCTCGCAGGCGGAAATGCACTTCTGCTTCCCGTACTCGATGCTGGAGCCGATCCGCGAGACGCTCTACTCGACGATGCAGAGCGACCACATCACCCAGGACAACCGCTGGGTCAGCATGATGGGCAAGCAATTGCAGTCGGCCGAAGTCACGATGGTGGCACGCCTCGGCACGGCCAAGGTCACGCTCAGGGACATCGTCAACATGAAACCCGGTGACGTCATCCCCCTCAACATTCCGGAAACCATTCAGGCCGAAGTGGACGGCATCCCGTTCATGGAAGCCCGTTACGGCATCCAGCGCGGACAATACGCCCTGAAGGTCGAACGCTTCCTCGCCCAGGAAGACGAACCCCAGCCCAAGGGCTAGGAGCACAGCATGTCAGAAACCGACAACCCCGACGAGAACCAGATCAGCGACGACGACTGGGCCGCCGCGATGCAGGAGCAGGCAGCCTCCGAAGGCCTGACCGATCCGGCGCTGCCCGGCCTCGAAGAAGAGTCGCCATACCAGGCCAAGCCCGCCAGCCAGTTGTTCCCGGACTTCGGGCAGGCCGGCACAAAGAGCGGGTCGATCAACGATTACGACATGATCCTGGACATCCCGGTGCAGCTCACCGTGGAACTGGGACGAACCAAGATCGCCATCCGCAACCTGCTGCAGCTGGCCCACGGCTCGGTGGTGGAACTCGAAGGACTGGCCGGCGAGCCGATGGATGTACTGGTCAACGGCACCCTGATCGCCCAAGGCGAAGTGGTGGTGGTAAACGACAAGTTCGGCATCCGACTGACGGACATCATCACGCCCGCCGAGCGCATCCGCAAACTGCGCAGCTGACTGGCCCGCCCCGGCCGGCACTCCCTCCATCACCATCCAGCTCAGGGTGATGCCGCCTCCCCGCGCGGCCTGGACAGCACCGAGCGCGGCGGATGCCGGTCGGGCGCATTGGCCCGATGCAGCAACCAGCGTTCACCGAGTATCTGTAGCGCCCGCTGGCGCTTGGCCTCATACGCCGCGGAGTCGGTCGAAACCGCCGCAATGCCTTCAGACGCGCCAGCCTCAGGCTGGATCTCACGATGCCACAGCAACATGATCACACCCTCCAGGACGTTACCCGTGATTTGAGTGACACTACGCCATCCAGTTCATCAGCGAAACCGCAAAGCATGAAAAAATACCGCTTTTGCCCATCTTATCGGCCCATACGGCAGCACGCTGCCGGGCTATGCTGAAACCAGACTCTCGCTCAATCCGTGCCGCCCCATGCGCCTTCCGCTACTCCCTGCCGGTCTGTTCCTCCTGACGGGCTCCGCGATCTCTGCGGATGGCAACTTTGACGCTACTGGCAGCGTCCTCCAGATGCTTCTCGGACTGGCACTCATCATCGGCCTGCTTTTTGTCAGCCTGCACGTTCTGAAACGCCTCGGTGCCGGCAGTGGCAAGGGCGCCAACCTGCTGACCATCCGCGGCGCCACCGCCGTCGGCCCGCGCGAGCGGGTTGTCCTGGTGGAAATCGCCGACAAGGTGCTGGTCCTCGGCGTCGCACCCGGCCGGGTGACCAACCTGCTCACCCTGGATGCCGCCGAGCTGCCCCTCGCACCTGGCGCCTCGTCATCCCAACCCGGGGGCAAGGACTTCCAGAGCTGGCTCAAACAGACCCTCGAACGGCGCCCACGATGAAATCGTTGCAGCTTCTTCTCCGCCGCCTTGCTCCCCTGTGCCTGCTGGCGCCGCTCCCGCTGCTGGCCCAGGCCCTGCCGGCCCTGACCAGCACCCCTGCCGGAGGGGGAGGCACCCAGTACAGCCTGTCGATCCAGACCCTGCTGCTGCTCACCTCCCTGAGCTTCCTGCCGGCCATGGTGCTGATGATGACCTGCTTCACGCGGATCATCATCGTCATGTCGCTGCTCCGTCACGCCATGGGCACCCAGACCTCACCGCCCAACCAGGTGATCGTCGGCCTGTCGCTGTTTCTCACCTTCTTCATCATGTCTCCGGTAGCCGACAAGGTTTACACCGAGGCCTGGCTGCCCCTGTCGGAAAACCGCATCACCTTCAACGAAGCCGTCGACCGGGCCACCGTGCCAGTCAAGACCTTCATGCTCAAGCAGATCCGCGAACCCGATCTCAACCTGTTCTCCAAGCTGGCCAAGACACCGCGGGTTGACAAGGCCGACGACCTGCCGATGCGTGTCGTCATCCCCGCCTTCGTCACCTCCGAACTGAAAACCGCCTTCCAGATCGGCTTCATCGTCTTCATCCCCTTCCTCATCATCGACATGGTGGTCGCATCGGTGCTGATGTCCATGGGCATGATGATGATGAGCCCGGCCATCGTCTCGCTGCCCTTCAAGATCATGCTCTTTGTGCTCGTGGATGGCTGGAACCTGCTGATTTCCTCCCTCGTCCAGAGCTTCGGATAGGAACTGCCATGACTCCGACCACCGTCATCGACCTCGGTCGCCAGGCCCTCGAACTGACCCTGCTGGTATCAGCGCCCCTCTTCATCGCGGCCCTGACCACCGGCCTGATCATCTCCATCTTCCAGGCCGCCACGCAGATCAACGAACAGACCCTGTCCTTCGTGCCCAAGCTGATCGCCACCTTCATCACCCTGGTGCTCGCCGGGCCGTGGATGATCACGATGATGACCGACTACATCCGGCGCCTCTTCGAGAGCATTCCGTCGATGATCGGCTGACGACGCTCCCCATGCTGTCCGTCACCACCGCCCAGCTCGACGCCTGGCTTGCCGTCATGGCTTACCCGCTGGCCCGCATCCTCGGACTGATGGGCTCTGCACCGGTATTCAACAACAACGCCATGCCCAGGCGCATCAAACTGATGGTCGGACTGGCGGTGGCCATCGGCATGGTGCCCGCGCTTCCCGCCGCCACACCGATTTCGCTGAGTTCGTGGAACGGCATGCTGATGCTCTTGCAGCAAACCATCATCGGCATCGCCATGGGCCTCACCATGCGGGTCGTATTTGCCGCACTCGACGTCATGGGCGAACTCATCAGCCTGCAGATGGGCCTGTCCTTCGCCACCTTCTTCGACCCGATTGCCGGCGGCCAGACTGCCGTGGTCGGCGAACTCCTGACCCTCCTCTCGACCCTCATCTTTCTCTCCCTCAACGGGCATCTGCTGATGCTCGACGCCCTGGCCGCCAGCTTCGTGTGGCTACCGATCGCCGACGCCCCCCTGCACAAGGAGGGCTGGATGATGCTCGTCCGCTTTGGCAGCACGATCTTTGCGTCCGGCCTGCTGATGGCCTTGCCGGTAGTCACGGCGCTGCTCATCACCAACATCGCCCTGGGTATCCTGACCCGCGCCGCGCCGCAATTGAACCTCTTCGCCATCGGCTTTCCGATCACCCTGTCGGTCGGCTTCGGCGTGCTGATCCTTTCGCTGGGACACCTCGCGCCGATCCTTCAAGGTTTCTACGATGCAGGTTTTAACACCATGGCCGGCGTGATCCGCGCGGCACGCTGAGGCACGCCCTCACGCCGGCAAACAGAAACTCAACTTCGGGGATCGGGAGCCGATAATCTGACCATCCAATTTGCCCATCAGGGCCGACTCTCGCCAGCCGCCCCTCCGGAGCCCCCATGGCCATAGCCATTGTTGACGACACCCCCATCAACCTGACCCTGATCCAGGCGCTGGTCCGCAAGCTCACGCCCGCCGGCACGGAGATCGTTTGCTTCACCTCACCGCTGGAAGGTCTCCAATGGTGCAGCGACCACGAGCCCGATCTGGTGATCGTCGACTACATGATGCCCGACCTCAACGGCATCGAATTCATCAGCGCCGTACGCAAACTGCACTCGGCCGATGTCGTGCCGATCCTGATGGTCACCGCCGCCCACGAAAAGGAAGTCCGCTACCAGTGCCTGACGGCCGGCGCCAATGACTTCCTCACCAAGCCCATCGACCGCCATGAATTCGACCCCCGCGTGCGCACCATGCTGTCGCTGCGGGAAAGCCACAAGCGCCTGCGCAACTGGAATGATGATCTGCAGGAAGCCGTCGTCCGCAAAACCGCAGAGATCGTGGCCCGGGAACGGGAAACCGTCACACGCCTGGCCCGGGCCGCCGAGTTCCGCGACCCGGAAACCGGCGGTCACATCCTGCGCATGGCCCACTACTCACTGCTCATCGCCGAGCACCTGGGCCTGGAACGCGAATTCTGTGATCGCCTGCTGACCGCCGCGCCCATGCACGACATCGGCAAAGTCGGCACGCCCGACAACATTCTGCTCAAGCCCGGCCGCCTCACCGACGAAGAAATGGAGGTCATGCGCCAGCACGCCAGCATCGGGCATGACATCCTCAATGGCTCGTCCTCGCCGATGATCCAGATGGCCGCCGAGATCGCCCTCACCCACCACGAAAAATTCGACGGCAGCGGCTACCCCAACGGTCTTGTTGGCGAAGCGATCCCGCTGGCTGGCCGGATCGTTGCCGTTGCAGACGTCTTTGACGCCCTCACCTCCGCCCGCCCCTACAAACCCGCCTGGGATCTGGAGCGGTCCGTCAATCTCCTCAAGGAAGGCCGGGGCAGCCATTTCGACCCAGTCTGCGTGGATGCCTTTCTCGCTCGCTGGGAGGAAGCGCTCGTCATCCGTGAGCGCTTCCAGGACGAAGAATGAACCAAGTCCTCAACCGCCTGGCTGCCCGGGCCGGCCTGCGCTCCCTCGGACAGCAGCTCACCGTGCTGTTCGCCCTGCTCCTGACCCTGTCCATCGGCGCCTACTCCATCTACGTCGGCCTCGAACAAGCGGAATTCGTTGAGCGTCTGGAGCGCCAGCACGCCGACGAGCTGAGCCGCCACCTTGCTGCCGTGCTCGAACCACACATGGTCAAGGGCGACGCCGACGGCATCCTCAAGCACCTCACCGAACTGCAGACAACCCCCGGCATTCGCCGCCTGACGGTAACCGACCGCCAGGGCATCCCCATCACCATCGTCAGCCGGCAGACAGAACACACCGCCTTCGTCGCCGAAACCGCCACCACGCCCATCACGCTGCCCAGCGAAAACCGGCAGGCCGCGAGCCGGCTCTCCCCCAGAATGGGCAAAGAACAGATCGTTGCCTGGACCGGCATCGGCGACGCTGCACCGCTGGGCTGGCTTAGCGTGGAAATCAGCCCGGAAGCTGCCGACAACGACCTGCGCCATATTCTCACGGACAGCATCCTTGCCGGCGCCCTGACCCTGCTCATCGGTACCGCCGCCATCCTGCTCTTTCTGCGCCCCACCCTGCGCAGCCTGGGACGCGCCACCACCTTCGCCGAAGGCCTCGAAGCCAGCCGCGGCGCCTTGCTCGTCGAGCCCAGCGACACCGCTGAAATCCGCAAACTGGTGGACGCCCTCAACTGGACCTCAATCCGTCTTTTCGATGGTCAGTCGGCCCTGGCCGCCAGTGAGTCGCGCAACCGCGCCATCACCGAAGCGGCGCTCGACTGCATCATCACCGTAGACAGCGAAGGCTGCATCCTCGAATTCAACCCCGCCGCAGAACGGACCTTTGGCATCACCCGCGCCGAAGCCCTGCACCAGCCCTACGCCAAACTGTTCTTCCCGGAACGCCTGCGCGAAGCCCAGAGCCGAGGCCTGCGCGATCTGCTCACAGACATCAAACCCGAGGCACTCGGCCAGCGCATCGAGGCCATTGCGATCCACCCGAATGGCGAGGAATTCCCCGTTGAAGTTGCCCTGGTGGCGGTTGAGAGCGCCGGCAGCCAGCTGATCACCGCGTATTTGCGGGACATCAGCGACCGCAAGGCAGCGGAAACCTACATGCGTCAGGCAAAGGAATTAGCGGAGGCCAACAGCCGCTCGAAGAGCGATTTCCTGGCCAACATGAGCCACGAAATCCGCACCCCGATGAACGCCATCCTCGGCATGACCGACCTGGCCCTCGACACCCGGCTCGACAACGAACAGAAGGAATACCTGACCCTCGTCAAAAGCTCGGCCAACTCGCTGCTCAACATCATCAACGACATCCTCGACTTCTCGAAAATCGAGGCCGGCAAGCTGGATTTCGAGCACATCGACTTCAGCCTGCGCGACTGCGTCGCCCTGGCCGTGCGCACCCTGCAACAGCGCGCAGCAGAAAAGAATCTGCAACTCACCGCGCAGGTCGCCCCCGAAATCCCCGACAGCCTGATCGGCGACCCGCACCGGCTGCGTCAGGTGCTCATCAACCTGATCTCCAACGGCATCAAGTTCACCAATGAGGGCGGCGTCAAGGTCGTCGTCCAGCCCGGCCCCCCCTCATCCTCCGGAGCCAGCCTGGCTTTCAGCGTCGAGGACAGCGGCGTCGGCATCCCCGCCGAAAAGCAGGAACTGATCTTCGAAGCGTTCTCCCAGGCCGACACATCCACCACCCGCCGCTACGGCGGCACCGGGCTGGGGCTGACCATCAGTGCCCAGCTGGTACAGGCCATGGGTGGACACATCGGCGTGGACAGCACGCCCGGCGAAGGCAGCACCTTCCGTTTCACCGCACAATTCGGTCTTGGCCAGTCGGTACCGGCCACCGAAGAGCAAGCCCACCTGGAAGGGCTCCCGGTCCTCGTCGCCGTCGACAACCCGGCTGAACGGGAAATGCTGATGGAACTCCTCGGCCATTGGCGCATGGCCCCCTTTGCCACCCCGGATGCCACCACCAGCCGCCGCGAACTGGCCCAGGCGACAAGCAACGGCTGGCCTTACCGGGTCGTCATCGTCGGCACCCAACTACCGGATTCCGAGGGCTTCCAGCTGGTCGAGGCGATTCCCCAAATAACGAACCCCACCCCCTGCATCATCATGCTTGCCGGCGAGGGTCGCCGCGGCGACGGCGCCCGCTGCCGCGAACTCGGCGTGGCGGCCTACCTGCCGATGCCGATCCAGGCCTCCGACCTGCTCAACGCCATTCTCCTATCCGTCATTCCTATCGAGGACGACAACACCAGCGACCGGCAGCTCATCACCCGTCACAGCCTGCGCGAACAACGGCGCCAGATGCGCATCCTGCTGGCCGAGGACAACGTGGTGAACCAGACCCTCGCCCTGCGTCTGCTGGGCAAGCTCGGTCATCAGGTCGATGTGGCCAACAACGGGCAGGAAGCCCTGGACCTGCACGAGCGCAACCGCTACGACATCATCCTGATGGACGTGCAGATGCCGATCATGGGCGGTTTCGACGCCACCGCCAGAATTCGCGAACGGGAAGCTGCAGGCGTGCCCCACACGCCCGTCATCGCCATGACGGCCCACGCCATGAAGGGCGACCGGGAACGCTGCCTGAAAGCCGGCATGGACGGCTACCTGTCCAAACCGGTGCACGCCCCCGATCTGGTGGAAGTGCTGATTCACCACGCCGGCCATGGCGACCCGGCCCCTCCTCCGGGCACCGAATTGGCACCGCCGAGCGGGCCCGTATTCGACCGGGAAAGCGTGCTCGCCAACCTGGGCGACGACGAAGACCTGCTCGCCCAACTGATCGTGATGTACAGCGAAGACGAACCGCGCATGCTCGCCGACATCGACAACGCCGTCCGGACTGGCGATGCGGAAGCCCTGCACAGTGCCGCCCACGCCCTCAAGGGCGCGGTATCCAACTTCTGCGCCAGCCGGGCCCAGGCCAAGGCCCAGCAACTGGAACGTCTCGGGCGGGAGAAACATCTCGCCGATGCGCCGGCCATCCTGACCGAATTGCGTAATGAACTCGGCGCCCTGCGGGAAGCCTTCGGCCTCCCGATCGAGGCGGATGCCTGAGAACTAGGATTTGGCCTGGATGAGTTCGACCTTGTAGCCATCCGGGTCGTCCACGAAGGCGATCACCGTCGTGCCATGCTTCATCGGCCCGGCTTCGCGCACCACCTTGCCGCCACGGGCCTTGATGGCCTCGCAGGCGGCATAGGCGTCCGGCACTTCCAGCGCAATGTGGCCATAGGCCGTCCCCAGCTCATAGGACTCGACACCCCAGTTGTGGGTCAACTCGAGCACTGCCCCTTCCGACTCATCCTGATAGCCGACAAAGGCCAGCGTGAACTTGCCTTCCGGATAATCGTGGCGGCGCAAAAGGCGCATGCCGAGCACTTCGGTGTAAAAAGCGATCGAGCGGTCGAGATCGACAACGCGAAGCATGGTGTGCAGAAGACGCATGGCGTTTCCTCGGTTCAGATGTGCGGAAGGGATGCCCCCGCCTGGCGAAGCGCCTTGCGGGCAGCGGAATAGTCGGGATACAGGGACTCCACCACAGACCAGAAACGCGGCGAGTGGTTCATCTCGACAAGGTGCGCCACCTCGTGAGCCACCACGTAGTCGATCAGCCCCAGCGGGAGGTGAATCAGGCGCCAGTGCAGGCGGATACCGCTACGCGTACTGCAACTGCCCCAGCGGGTGCGGGCGCTGGACAAGCCCACGGCAGGCAGCGGACGCCCAATGCGCAGACAGAACGCCTCGACCCGGTTGCGGAACAATTCGAGGCCTTTTTGCTGCAAGCCGCGCAACAACAGCAAACGGGCATCGCCGCCAGCCCGCAAGGCCAGTTCAAGTACCGGCTCGGGCCCGCTCTCGTGCCACAGCACACGGTTGTTGCCACGCCCGATGCGCAGATGCCAGGCTTCGCCGAGGAATGGGATGATGGCGCCCTCCGCCGGCTCGAAAACCGGCGGAACGACAGGCGCGGGACGGGCATGCAGTTTTTCGACAACCCACGCCGCGTGGCTGCGAATGAAGGCTTCGACGTCGTGCAGGCCAACCCGGACAGGGACGCCGACCGTCAGGCCACGCTGGTCGATGCGCAGCCCGAGCGTCTTGCGAACGCTGCGCTTGAGCGTATAGGCAACCCGCTGACCTTGCAGGACGATTTCGCGGGTTTCGACGACCGACGCGCTCACGCCTCGGCTTTCTCCTTGCGGGGAGTTGCGTTGCGGTAGTGGCTCGGGAACAAACGCCGCATCTCGCCTTCGATCCAGGTTTGCGCGAGGGTATTGATCTCCTCGGCATTGAGCCCGGCGGTTTCGATCACCGGGCCGATGCTCACCACCACTTCGCCAGGACGCTTGAAGAACGCATTACGCGGCCAGAACTCACCGGCATTGTGGGCTACCGGCACCACCGGCGTGCCGGTCTGGGCGGCCAGCCAGGAGCCGCCGGCCTTGTAGCGCTTCTTGCTGCCCGGCGCCACGCGGGTACCTTCCGGAAAGATCGTGACCCAGAAACCATGGGCCAGCCGGTCGCGCCCCTGCGCCTCCACCTGAGCCAGAGCGTCCTTGCCGGCGGCGCGGTCGATGGCAATCATCGGCATCTGGGCAATGCCCCAGCCGAAGAAAGGCACCTTGTGGATCTCCCGCTTCATGACAAAAACCATCGGCGGAAAAATATCCTGCAACATGATCGTTTCCCACGCCGACATGTGCTTGGACAGGATGATCGCCGGCCCCTGGGGAATGTTCTCGGCGCCGATCAGGCGATAGGGAATCCCCAGCACGTGCTTGACCACCCAGGCCATGATGCGCGGCCAGCCACGAATCAGCTTGTGACGGGTTTTCGGGCCGAAGGGAAAGGTTGCCATGCCGATCAGCGCATACAGCGGCGTGAACACGGCAAGGGCCAGCATGAACAGAACGTTGCGGATCAGGACCACGGGGAAACTCTCAGGCAGTCAGCTGCGCAACCACCGCAGCCAGGTCGGGGAAAACCACGGTGCCTTCGGGCAAGGCCGGATCGATGACGGTTTTCTTGCCCTTGCCGGTCAGCACCAGGTAGGGCTTGCAGCCCACCGCCACACCGGCCTGCAGGTCACGCAGGCTGTCACCCACCACGGGCATGCCATCGAGGTCCACGTTGAAGCGCTCAGCGATCTGCAAAAACATGCCCGGCTTGGGCTTGCGGCACTCGCAGGGGGAATCCGCCGCGTGGGGGCAGAAGAAGATGGCGTCAAGCCGGCCGCCCACATGACCAATGGCCTTGACCATCTTCTCGTTGATGGCGTTGAGGGTGTCCATGTCGAAAAGACCGCGCCCGACCCCCGACTGGTTGGAGGCCACCACCACCCGCCAGTTGGCTTCGTTGAGCCGGGCGATGGCTTCCAGGGAACCGGGAATCGGCTTCCATTCGTCAGGCGATTTGATGAACTGGTCAGAGTCGAGATTGATGACCCCGTCCCGGTCGAGCACGATGATTTTCATGGTTTGCCTTTAAGCCGACAGACGGGAAATGTCCGCCACCTGGTTCATCAGGCCAGCCAATTGACCCAGCAGGGCCAGGCGGTTCTGACGCACCAGCGGCTCCTCGGCCATCACCATCACTTCGTCGAAGAAGCGGTCCACCGCCTCGCGCAGTCCGGCCAGCACCTTCAGCGCGTCGGTATAGGCTTCGTTCTGGAAGTGCGAGCGGGCCAGCGGGGCGACATCGACGATGGCGTGGAACAGCGCCTTCTCGGCGTCCTCGACAAGCAGGGCCAAGTCAGGCTCGCCGACTTCGCCCTCGGCCTTCTTGAGGATGTTGACGATCCGCTTGTTGGCCGCGGCCAGAGCTGCTGCTTCGGGCAGTTGCTGGAAGGCGACGACGGCCTCGAGTTTGGGCACCACCAGATCCATGCGGGTCGGCTTGAGGGCCAGCACCGCATCGACGGCATCCTGGGCATGACCGGCATCACGCAACTGGTTGCGCAGGCGTTCGAGCAGGAACTCGTAGAGCGGGCCGGACACATCGGCAGTCAACTTGCCAGGGGCAAAGCTCGCGGCCGACTCGTGGATCAGCGCGGCGATATCGAGGGGCAGCGGGGTTTCCATCAGGATGCGCAGCGTGCCGAGGGCGGCACGGCGCAGGCCAAAGGGGTCGCGGTCGCCGGTGGGCACCTGGCCGATACCGAAGAAGCCAACCAGCGCATCGAGCTTGTCGGCCAGGGCCAGTGAGCGGCCGATGTTGCTGTCGGGCAGCGCATCACCGGCAAAGCGCGGGCGGTAGTGCTGCTCGATGGCCTCCGCCACCACCGGCAACGCACCTTCGGCGAGGGCGTAGTAGCGGCCCATGGTGCCCTGCAGCTCGGGAAACTCGCCGACCATGTCGGTCAGCAGGTCGGCCTTGGAGAGCAGCGCGGCCCGGTTGGCCAGGTTCTCGTCGGCGCCCAGCAGGCCGGCAATCTTGCGCGCCACGATGGACATGCGCTGAACCCGGTCGCCGAGGGAGCCGAGCTTGTTGTGATAGACCACGCCATCGAGCTTGACCACGCGAGTGGTGAGGCCAGCCTTGATGTCCTGCTCGAAGAAGAAACGCGCATCCGACAGACGCGGACGCACCACGCGCTGGTTACCGGCGATGATGTTCGACGGGTCTTCGAGCTGCATGTTGGAGACGATCAGGAAGCTGTTGAGCAGCTTGCCGTCGGCGGCGAAGAGCGGGAAATACTTCTGGTTCGCGCGCATCGTCAGGATCAGGCATTCCTGCGGCACCGACAGGAACTCGGCTTCGAACTCGCCCACGTACACCGTGGGATGTTCGACCAGCGCGGTCACCTCGTCGAGCAGGTCGGCGTACTGGCCGAGGCTGGCGTTCAGCAGGCCGGCTTCGGTGACGAGCTGCTTCTCGATGTTGGCGCGACGTTCGGCGAAGTCGGGAATCACCTTGCCTTCGGCCAGCAGGGTCGGCTCGTAGGCGTCGGCACTGACGATGTCGATATCGCCGCGGCTCATGAAGCGGTGGCCCTTGGTCGTACGGCCGGACTGGATGTCGAGCACGCTGCCCGGCACCACGTCGGCGCCATGCAGCATGGTCAGCTTGTGGGCCGGACGCACAAAGGTGGCATCACCGTCGCCCCAGCGCATCACCTTGGGAATCGGCAACGCCTTGAGGGCGTCCTGCACGATGCCGCCAAGCACCTCGGCAAGCAGCGCGCCGGCCACGGTGCTGGTGTAGAACAGGGCCTCGGCCTTGCCATCCATGCGGCGCTCAAAGCCGGCCACGGCCGACAGGGGAATGCCCTTGGCTTCGAGCTTCTTGGTCAGGGCCGCGGTGGGCTGGCCGTCGGCGCCCAGGGCCACCGACACCGGCATGATCTTCTCGGTCACGTCCTTCGCCACCGCTGCGGGCAGCACGTGGGCCACGGTCACCGCCAGACGGCGCGGGGTGGCGAACCAGCGGAACTCACCGTCGGCGGCGACAAGGCCACGGGCACGCAGGCCGGCAACGATTCCATTGGAGAAAGCCTGGCCGAGTTTCGGCAGGGCCTTGGGGGGCAGCTCTTCGGTGAGCAGTTCAACGAGCAGGGTCGCGCTGGTCATCACGCGGCCTCCTTCTTGAGCATCGGGAAGCCGAGGGCTTCACGGGAGTTGTAATAGGCCTGCGCCACTTCCCGCGCCAACACGCGGACCTTGCCGATGTAGGCGGCGCGTTCGGTCACCGAAATGGCCCCGCGTGCATCCAGCAGATTGAAAGTGTGCGAGCACTTCATGACCATCTCGAAGGCCGGCAGCACCAGCGGCACCGCCAGCAGGCGCTTGGCTTCGCTTTCGTATTCGCCAAACAGGCGGAACAGCCATTCCACGTTCGAGTGCTCGAAGTTATAGGTGGATTGCTCGACTTCGTTCTGGTGATAGACGTTGCCGTAGGTCACCGGCGTACCGTCCGGGCCGATCGACCAGACCAGGTCATAGACGTTTTCGACGCCCTGCAGGTACATGGCCAAGCGCTCGAGGCCGTAGGTGATTTCGCCGAGCACCGGCTTGCAGCTGAGCGAGCCGACTTCCTGAAAGTAAGTGAACTGGGTGACTTCCATGCCGTCCAGCCACACTTCCCAGCCCAGGCCCCAGGCGCCGAGGGTGGGGGATTCCCAGTCGTCCTCGACGAAGCGGATGTCGTGGGCGTTGGGGTCGATGCCCAGCGCCCGCAGGCTGTCGATGTACAGCTCCTGGATATTCACCGGCGACGGCTTGAGCACCACCTGGTACTGGTAGTAGTGCTGCAGGCGGTTGGGGTTCTCGCCGTAGCGGCCATCCTTCGGGCGGCGGGAAGGCTGCACATAGGCGGCATTCCAGTGTTCCGGGCCGATGGAGCGCAGGAAGGTGGCGGTGTGGAAAGTGCCGGCTCCAACCTCGATGTCGTAGGGCTGAAGCAAGGTGCAACCGTGCTCGGCCCAGAAATTGGAGAGGCGCAGGATGATCTGCTGAAAAGTCGGTTTTTGGACGGACATGGATGCTCCGCGGCAGCCGCCGCGCTGATTGGGGCAAAACGCCGATTTTACTGGGTTTCTGCTGGCAGGGCATGCCTGATGGCAGCCACGTCTCCCCGACACGCTACGAACACCCGCCGGACAGGTGTCAAGAAACGGGACACCCCGGCCGTATACGAACCACACACATAAAGGCCGGCATCGATGAATGACCGGCATAACGCCCTGAAAAACTCAGGCTTGAGGAGAGCTAGCACATCATGAAACTGGAAAACTTGCGTGTTTCAACCCGAATGCGACTGCTCGTCGCCCTTGCCCTGCTCGGCCTGGTAGCACTCTGCGCCGTCAGCCTGGCCAACCTGCGCAGCAGCCTGATGGACGACAGGAAGCTGCAGACCAAATATCTTGTCGAAAGCGCCCAGGGCGTCATCGAACACTTCTACAAACAGTCGCAGGCCGGCACACTCGCCGAGGCCGACGCCCGCAAAGGCGCGACCGAAACCCTGCGGGCCATGCGCTATGCAGGCAACAACTACCTTTTCGTCGTAGACAACAAAAGCACCTACGTACTGCTGCCTCCCAAACCCGAGAAGGAAGGCACCGACGCCAGCGGGCTCAAGGACAGCAACGGCAAGGTCATCATCCAGGAACTGGTCAAGGCAGCCCTTGCCGGTGGCGGCTTCGTGGATTACCTGTACCCCAAGGCCGGCGAAACAGATCCCCAGCCAAAGCTCTCCTATGCGGCGCCCTTTGCCCCCTGGGGCTGGGTATTGGGTACCGGCATCTACGTGGACGACGTGGATCGGGAATTCCGTTCCATCGCCACGATCCTCGGCGGAATCTCCGCAACCCTGCTGCTCGTCCTTGGCTTGTTCGGCTGGCGCGTCAGTGCCAGCGTGACGAGCCAGCTGGGCGGTGAGCCGCGGGAAGCGACCGCGGTCATGCAGCGCGCCGCCGGAGGCGACTTGACCACCCATCTGGGCAACGCGCCGAACGGCAGCATGCTGGCCGCCCTCGGCAGCATGATCGGCGCCCTGCGCACGATGATGGGCGAGATCAACAGCGGCGCCAACCAGCTCGTCAGCAACGCCGATCACATCAGCCGGGTGTCCAGCCAAGTCGCCGACGCGGCGCTCCGCCAGTCCGACGCCACCGCCTCAATGGCTGCGGCAATGGAAGAGCTCACCGTCAGCTCCAGCCATATTTCCGCCAGTGCCCTCGAAACCGAACAGAACTCCCAGGAAGCCATGCGTCTCGCCGCCGAGGGCAGCGACCGGGTCGGCCAGGCCTCCACCGCCATTCGCCGCATGTCGGAAACGGTCACCGGTGCCTCCAGCCGCATCCTGGCGCTGGAAGAGCGCATCGGCCAGGTTTCATCCATCGCCAACGTGATCAAGGAAATCGCCGGTCAGACCAACTTGCTCGCCCTCAATGCAGCCATTGAAGCGGCCCGGGCCGGCGAACAGGGTCGCGGCTTTGCGGTTGTCGCCGACGAAGTGCGCAAGCTGGCCGAACGCACCTCGTCGGCCACCACTGAAATCGAGCAGATGATCACCGGCATCCAGAGCGACACCAGCAGTGCCGTGGGCGCCATGAACGCCGCCTTGCCCGAGGTGGATCAAGGCGTAACGCTGGCCGCCTCAGCCGCAGAAGCGCTGCAGGCGATCGAAAGTGGCGCCCGCCAGACGCTCGTCCGGGTGCGCGAGATTGCCGATGCGACCCGTGAACAAAGCGCCGCCAGCACTTCCATTGCCCAGCGGGTCGAGGAAATCTCGAACATGGTGGAGAGCACCTCGGAGAACATTCGCGGCGCCGCGGATGCGGCCATCGGGCTCGAACGCATCGCCGTCGGCCTCAAGGACCAGATCAGCCGCTTCCGGATCTAGCAGGACTCACCGCACAACCCGGGTCAGGCGCTTCTCAACCCCCACGACCAACGCAATGAAGGCCGCCGAAGCCAGGATTTCCAGCCAGGCTTCGGCGGGAATGGGGGCCGATGCGAAGACCCGGTTCATCGCCGGCAGCCAGGTAAACAAGGCCTGCAGCGTCACCATCGCTCCGATCCCGCCCCAGAACCACGGATTGGAAAACCATCCGCAGCACCAGAATGGCCCGCGCAGGTTGCGGCAGTTGAACAGGTAGGCAATCTCCCCCGCCACAAAAACGTTCACCGCCACCGTGCGCGCCTCCTCCAGCGAGGCCCCCAGCGCCTGCCAGCGCAGGAACAGGCCGAAGGCCGCCACCAGCAGCAAAACCCCCACCAGCACAATGCGGCGGATCAGCACGCCATCGAGAATCGGCGCCCCCGGGGGGCGCGGCGCATGGCCCATCACGTCCTTCTGGATCGGCTCGAAGGCCAGCGCCATGCCCAGCAGCACTGCCGTGGTCATGTTGATCCACAGAATCTGCAGCGGCGTGATCGGCAGCGTGACACCCGCCAGCACGGCGAAAAGAATCACCAGCCCTTCACCGAAATTGGTCGGCAGGGTCCAGATGATGAACTTCACCAGGTTGTCGTAAACGCCGCGGCCTTCCTCGATGGCTGCTTCGATGGTGGCAAAGTTGTCGTCGGTCAGCACCATCGCCGCGGCCTCCTTGGCCACCTCGGTGCCACCGGCGCCCATCGCCACACCAATATTGGCGGCCTTCAGGGCTGGCGCATCGTTGACCCCGTCGCCGGTCATCGCCACCACTTCGCCGTTGGCCTGCAGGGCCTGCACCAGGCGCAATTTCTGTTCGGGCTCGACGCGGGCAAAAACATTCACGTCCTCCACAGCGACGCGCAACTGGTCGGCATCCAGCAAGGCCAGCTCGCGGCCGGTGAGGGCCTTCTCGCCCGGCTCAGCCAGCCCCAGCTGGCTGGCGATGGCCAGCGCGGTCACGGCGTGATCGCCGGTAATCATCTTTACTTTGACGCCCGCGGCCCGGCACGCCTGGATGGCCTGTACAGCGGCCTGCCGCGGCGGATCGAGCATGGCCTGCAGGCCAAGGAAGCACAGGCCGCCGGCCACTTGCATCTCGTCGAGCGTCTCCGAATTGACTTCGATGCGGGCAAAGGTCAGCACCCGCAGGCCCTCGGCGGCCATGGCCCGCGATGCCGTGTCGATCGCTTCGATATCGGCGGCGACCGGCTCTCCGTCGGCATCGAGCATGGTCGTGCAGCGCGGCAAAATGACTTCGAGCGCCCCCTTGACCAGCACGACCAGCTGGCCGTCAAGGCGATGCAGACTGGCCATGTACTGGCGGGCCGAATCGAAGGCAATCTCGTCGAGGCGCGGCCCCTCCATCCGCAGCCTGTTCTCGTCGAGCCCGGCCTTGCGGGCCGACACCAGCAGCGCCGCCTCGGTCGGGTCGCCGGTAATCGTCCATTCGCCATCCACCTCGGCCAGCCCGGCGTCGTTGCACAGCACGCCGGCTACCAGCAGGTCGCGCAGCGGGCCGCTCACCTCGACGGTGCCACCGTCCTGGCTGACGCTGCCCAGCGGCGCGTAGCCGTCGCCACTCACCGCAAAGCGCTGCCCGTCGGCGAGCAGCGCGCGCACGGTCATCTGGTTTTCGGTCAGCGTGCCGGTCTTGTCGGAGCAGATCACCGTGGTGCTGCCCAGGGTTTCAACCGCCGGCAGGCGCCGGATGATGGCGCGCCGTTTGGCCATGCGCGACACACCGATGGCCAGCGTCACGGTGATGGCCGCCGGCAGGCCTTCGGGAATCGCCCCGACCGCCAGCGCCACCGCCGCCATCAGCATGTCGAGGAGCGGCTCGCCACGCAGGCTGCCCACCACAAAGCCCAGCACCGCCAGCCCCAGAATGATCACCAGCAGCCAGTTGGAGAATCGCTCCATGGCTTTGGTGAGCGGTGTGGCGAGGGTCTCGGTGGCATCGAGCAGATCGGCGATGCGCCCGGTTTCAGTACCGCGACCGGTGGACACCACCAGACCACCGGCCTGCCCGGCCACCACCAGGGTGCCGGCAAAGGCCATGCAGGTACGCTCGGCGATGCCGCTGTCGGCGGCAACCGGCTCAACCCCCTTGGAAACCGCCGTCGATTCGCCAGTCAACGAGGCTTCAGTGACCTGCAGCGCGCGGGCGTCAAAGAGGCGCAGATCGGCCGGCACCTTGTCGCCGGCGGCCAGCCACACAACGTCGCCGGGCACCAGCGTCACGGCATCAATGCGCCGGCGCTGGCCGGCACGCAGCACGGTAACGTCGCTGGCCACGCTGCGGGCCAGCGCCGCCAGCGCATCCTCGGCGCGTCCCTCCTGAATGAAACCAATCAGTGCATTGACCAGCACCACGCCGAAGATCACCCCGGCGTCGGCCCATTCTTCAAGAAAGGCCGCGATGCCGCCACTGACGATGAGGATGTAGATAAGGGGCTGGTGAAACTGCAGCGCAAACCGCAGCAAGGCGCTACGCCCGGCGTGGGCATCGATGCGGTTGGGTCCGTGGGCAACTAGGCGCTCGGTGGCAACCGCCTCGCTCAGGCCATCTGCGGCACTGGAATCAAGCGCAGCAAAGGCCGCATCGTGAGGCCGGGCATGCCAGCCGGGCAAATCAGGGAGGGTCATGGGATGCGTTAAAGCGTGGAGAAATCCTTGTGGGTCGGACCGAAGTCCGACAGCAAGCTGTTCAGCCCGGGAATGTCGGACTGAAGTCCGACCCACAACAGCTTGGTCTCTACACGCCTCAGACAGCCACTTTAGGCAGACAGGACAACGCCATGGCAAGTTCCTTCTCGTCGTAATCCTGATCCACCAGATTTCCCGCCAGATAGTTGGTGTAGGACGTCATGTCGAAGTGACCATGGCCAGACAGGCAGAACAGGATGGTCTCGCTCTTGCCCTCGGCCTTGCAGCGCAGGGCCTCGTCGATCGCACCGCGAATCGCATGGGTGGACTCGGGGGCGGGAACGATGCCTTCGCTGCGCGCAAACATCACGCCGGCCTCGAAACAGGCTGTCTGGTGGTAGTTGCGTGCTTCGATCAGGCCCAGCTCCTTCACGTGACTGACCAGCGGCGCCATGCCGTGATAGCGCAGGCCGCCCGCGTGCAGACCGGCCGGTGTGAAAGTGCTGCCGAGGGTGTGCATCTTGACCAGCGGGGTCAGCTTGGCGGTGTCACCGAAGTCGTAGGCGTACTGGCCGCGGCTGAGGGACGGACAGGCCGACGGCTCGACGGCGACGATGCGGCGCTTCTTGGCGTTGGGGCCGCCGCGCAGTTGCAGGCCAAGGAAGGGGAAGGCGATACCGGCAAAATTGGAACCGCCGCCGGTACAGCTGATAATCACATCCGGATCGTCACCGGCCATTTCCATCTGCAGGATGGCTTCCTCGCCGACGATGGTCTGGTGCAGCAGCACGTGGTTGAGCACCGAACCCAGCGCGTACTTGGTGTCGTCGTGCTTGGCGGCCACTTCGACCGCTTCGGAAATGGCAATGCCCAGCGAGCCGATGTGGTCCGGCGTCTCGGCCAGCACGGCGCGGCCGTACTCGGTTTCGGCAGACGGCGAAGCAACGCAGCGGGCACCCCAGGTTTCCATCAGGGCCCGGCGATAGGGTTTCTGGTCGTAGGACACGCGCACCTGGAACACCGTCACGTCCAGCCCGAACAGGCCACCCGCGTAGGCCAGCGACGAGCCCCACTGGCCGGCACCGGTTTCGGTGGACAGGCGCTTGACCCCTTCCTGGGCGTTGTACCAGGCCTGGGGAATCGCCGAGTTGGGCTTGTGGCTGCCGGCCGGCGACACGCCTTCGTACTTGTAGTAGATCTTGGCCGGCGTGCCGAGCAGCTTTTCAAGACGGCGGGCACGGAACAGCGGGCTCGGGCGCCACTGACGCAGCACCTCGTTGACCGGTTCGGGAATGTCGATCCAGCGCTCGGTGGACATTTCCTGGGCGATGATCGCGTCCGGAAAGATCGGTGCCAGATCGGACGGGCCGAGAGGCTGCAGGGTGCCCGGGTGAAGCGGCGGCGGCAAGGGGGTCGGCAGGTCCGCGGCAATGTTGTACCAGGCCTTGGGCATGCGGGATTCGTCGAGCAGATATTTGATCTGGTCGCTCATAGGGCTATCCTCCGGTTTGCTATTGGTCTTTTGATTTACTGCGAAAAATGTGGGCCGATCAGGCGCTGGTCAGCTCTTCAAGCGTGATCTGCCAGCGGTTCATCAGGAAGCGCAGCAGGGTCTGCTCGCCCTCGCTGACGTCGCCGTCGGCCTTGGCGATGAGCAGGATCGCCGACAGGGCCACCTTCTGCAGGGCCTTGTCGGTGATGTCGTCGGCAAGGCGGGCCAGACGATGATCTTCGAGCAGGAAGACGCGCTCCTGCTCGGCTTCGGTGATGACGTCACGGCAACAGTCGAGCAGGACCTGGATCAGGGTGTCCCGGTCTACGCCGAGGAGGGAAGCGGTGTCGTTGTGCTTGATCCAGTCCACTTCCCGATTGTCCAGGCGACCATCGGCAAGGATCGCCATGGCAATCAGACGACCAATGGCGGCAGGGCTGTTTGTTGCGTAGGTGCGCATGATGCGGGGTTCTTTTCATTGAAATTGGGCGAACCCCGATGATACGCCGGCCCGCTCAGCTGCGCCGCCTGCGGGCCAGCTCCAGGCCCAGAACAGCCAGGGCAAGGGCCACCGCCGGCCAGTTGCCCCAGCGGGCGTAGGGTGTCAGTCCCTGATAACCGCGCACAGCAAAGTGCAGCGCACCCACCTCGAAGGGCGGCAGCACGGCACTGACGGCGCCATCCGGGGCGATCAGCGCGGTCATGCCGGTATTGGTCGAGCGGAGCATCGGCCGACCGGTTTCCAGCGCCCGCAAGCGGGCAATCTGCAGATGCTGGGGCTGCGCAAAGGAATCCCCATACCAGGCCAGATTGGAGATGTTGAGCATCAGCGTAGCCTCGGGCAGGCTGCGAATCAGCTCTTCGCCAAAAACGTCCTCGTAGCAGATGTTGATCGCCACCTTCTGGCCAGCCAGCAACAGCGGTGGCTGGCGGACCGCACCGCGAGTCTGGTCTGCCATCGGAATGTTCACCAGCGCGTAGAACCACTGGAACAACGGCGGCGAATACTCACCAAATGGCACCAGGTGCTGCTTGTTGTATTCCCCCGACGGGGAGCGCCCGAGGCTGACCGCCGCGTTGAATACGTGCCCTTCCCGGTCGCGGGTAAAGGTGCCGAGAACGGCATCGCCGCCGTTCCGCTCGGCGATACGGCGCACCTCCTCAAGATAGCCTGCCGGCAGGTAATCGACGAGCAGCGGGATAGTGGTTTCAGGCAGCACGACGAGTTCTGCCGGGTTGTCGCGCAGCATCTGCACATTGCGGTCGAGCCACTGCTGGAGCATTTCCGGCCGCCACTTGAGGCTTTGCTCGATGTTGGTCTGCAGCAGCGCAACCCTCACCGGCGCGCCGACCGGCTCGGTCCAGCTCACCTGGCGCAGGCCGAAGCCGCTACCGAGGACGAGTACAGCCAGCGCCGCCGGCCGCCAGTTGCGGCCATGCAGGGCCACCACGCCCAGCGCCGACACCAGCGCCAGCAAACCACCCACGCCATATACGCCGAAGAGCGCCGCAAAACCTGCCAGCGGGCTCGGTGGCGTCTGGCTATAACCGCTCACCAACCACGGAAAGCCGGTAAAGGCCCAACCGCGCAGCCATTCGGACAGCAGCCACAGGGCCGCGAACAAGGCAGCATCCAGCCCCGCCCTGCCCCGCTTCAGCCAGGCGAAAAGTCCCCCCGCAAGCCCGGCATACAGACCCATGAAGGCGCAGAACAGCAGCACCGCAAAGGCCGCCAGTGGCACCGGCATGCCGCCGAAACGCTGCAATGCGATGTAAATCCACGACACCCCGGCAAGCATGGCGCCAAGGCCCCAGGCAAAGCCGATGAAAAAACCGTCGCGCACCCGCAGACCTGCCGGCGCGCCCGGCCCCAGCAGCCAGAACAGCAGGCCGAGGGACACGGCAGCAAGGGGAAACAGCTCGAACGGGGCGTAAGCAAAGACTGACGCGCCCCCCGCCAGCAGGGCGCTGCCCTGACGCCGCCAATCCATCAGCCGCCGACCGCTTCCGCGTCGGGCAGGCGTTCGACGAGCAGGGAATGCACGCGCCGGCTGTCGGCACGCAGGATCTGGAAGCGCAAGCCTTCCAGATCGACAATTTCATTGCGCTTGGGCAGGCGCCCCAGTTTGCGGATCAGCAGGCCACCGACGGTGTCGTACTCGGCGTCGCTGAAGGTGGTGCTGAAGGCTTCGTTGAAATCCTCGATTTCGGTACCGGCCTTGACCCGGTAGCGGCCCGCCTGATCGAGGCGGATGTTGTCAGCGGTTTCGTCGAAGTCGTATTCGTCCTCGATGTCGCCGACAATCTGCTCAAGCACATCCTCGATGGTGACCAACCCGGCCACCCCACCGTACTCGTCGACCACGATCGCCATGTGATTGCGGCTGACGCGAAAATCCCGCAGCAACACGTTGAGGCGCTTGGATTCGGGCACGAAAACCGCCGGGCGGAGCATGTCGCGGAGATTGAAGGCTTCGCCGGCAAAAACACGCAGGAGATCCTTGGCGAGCAGGATGCCGACCACGTCATCCTTGCCTTCGCCAATGACGGGAAAGCGGGAGTGGGCGGCATTGATGCCGAAACGGGTGATGTCTTCGACGGAGTCGTGCAGATTGACGACGTCCATTTGCGCCCGCGGAATCATCACGTCGCGCACCTGCATTTCGGAAACCTGCAGGGCGCCTTCGATGATCGCCAAGGCATCCGCATCGAACAGGTTACGGTCGTGAGCGGAATGCAGAAGGTGCAGCAACTCTTCCCGGTCTTCCGGCTCCCGGGTAAGGAGGGCGGAAAGCCGTTCAAGCAAAGACGGTTTACTACTAAAGGGTTCCATAAAGGGGGTGGATGAGAAATGGGCCATGGACGATGGAATATCCTCAACGAATCATTCCATCGCCCATGGCGCATTGCTCACACCACAGTCATCGCTCTCCAGCGTAGGGGTCGGCGATGCCAAGGCTGGCGAGAATGGCGCGCTCCTGCGCCTCCATCTCCTCGGCTTCGGCATCCTCTTCGTGATCGAAACCCTGCAAATGCAGCATACCATGCACGGATAAGTGGGCGTAATGGGCATCCAGTGGCTTGCCCTGCTCGGCCGCCTCGCGCTCCACCACTTGCCGGCACAACACCAAATCACCCATTAACGGGAGGCCTTCGGGCAGGGGCATGTCTTCCCCTTCACCATAGGCGAAGGTCAGCACGTTGGTAGCGTAATCCTTGCCGCGGTAATCGCGGTTCAGTTCGCGCCCTTCATCCTCATCCACGATGCGTACGGTAATTCGCGCTGCGCCTGGCTCCGCCGCACGCAGCCAGCGGCGGAAGTCGGTGCGCAAGGGTACGCCCTCCCTGTTGCAGGCATATTGCACGGAAAGATCGAGGCGGCGGGCTAGCTTGATGTCGCTCATTGCTGGTTCTGTTGCTGCTGGTTACGGGCCAGGGTGTGGCTTTCGTAGGCGGCGACGATGCGTGCCACCAGCGGATGCCGCACCACATCCTCTTTGAGGAAGTGGGTGAAGGCCACGCCCCGCACTTCGGAGAGCACCTGAGCCGCTTCGGCAAGGCCGCTCTTGTGGCCGCGGGGCAGATCCACCTGGGTCAGGTCGCCGGTAATGACCGCCCGCGAGCCGATGCCGATGCGGGTGAGGAACATTTTCATCTGCTCCGGCGTGGTGTTCTGGGCCTCGTCGAGGATGATGAAGGCGCGCGACAAGGTACGCCCGCGCATAAAGGCCAGCGGAGCAATCTCGATGCAGCCGCGCTCGAAAAGCTTGGTCACCCGCTCGAAGCCCATCAGGTCGTAGAGCGCGTCGTAGAGTGGGCGCAGATACGGGTCCACCTTCTGGGCCAGATCGCCGGGCAGAAAGCCGAGACGCTCACCCGCCTCTACCGCCGGACGGGTCAGGATGATGCGCTCCACGTGCTCGCGCTCGAAAGCATCCACCGCACTGGCCACCGCCAGGTAGGTCTTGCCGGTACCGGCCGGGCCGATACCGAAAGTGATGTCATGCTCCTGGATCTGGCGCAGGTATTCGACCTGGCGCGGCGTACGGCCGTGCAGCTCGCTCTTGCGGGTCATCAGCACCGGCGCCAGCGGCACGGCCTGGGACAGGTTGGACAACTCGATCAAACCCAGTTGCAGGTCATCCACCGACAGGCTGACATCCGCACACTCGTAGAAATGCCGCAGGGCCCGCACAGCGGCCTGTGCCTGGGGCACACTGCCGTGAAGCGTGAAGTGCTCGCCCCGGCGGGCGATGGTCACGTCAAAGGCCGTCTCGATCTGGCGGATGTTTTCATCGAGCGCCCCGCACAGATTGGCGAGGCGCACGTTGTCGAGGGGATGCAGCGTGATTTCGGTGGGTTTCATCGAGCGCATGCTGCCAGAGCCGCGCCCGCGGGGGAAGACACCACCATCAAAAACCGTCAGTCCGCCACCACGATTTCGCCGCGCAGCGAGTGCGGCAGCGCCGAAACGATGGTCACATCCACGAAACTTCCGATCAGACGCGGGTTGCCGGCGAAGTTAACCACCCGGTTGTTGTCGGTGCGCCCGGCCATCTCGTTCGGGTCCTTCTTCGACGGCGCTTCCACCAGGATGCGCTGCACCGAACCGACCATGCTTTCGCTGATCTTCGCGGCCTGCTCCTCGATACGCTTTTGCAAACGCGACAGGCGCGCCAGCTTCACATCCGCGGGCGTATCGTCAGCCAGATCGGCCGCCGGCGTGCCCGGGCGCGAGCTGTAAATGAAGCTGAAGGAGTTGTCGAAACCCAGATCGTCGATCAGTTTCATGGTCGCCTCGAAGTCCGCCTCGGTCTCGCCGGGGAAACCGATGATGAAGTCGGACGACAGGGAAATGTCGGGCCGCGCCGCACGCAGCTTGCGCACCAGCGACTTGTACTCCAGCACCGTATAGCCGCGCTTCATCGCCGCCAGCACCCGGTCGGAACCGGCCTGCACCGGCAGATGCAGGTGCGACACCAGCTTGGGCAGCTTGGCGTAGGCCTCGACCACGCGCTGGGTCATTTCCCGCGGGTGCGAGGTGGTATAGCGCAGGCGCTCGATGCCGGGAATCTCGTGTACGCATTCGAGCATGTAGGCAAAGTCGGCCATCTCGCCGTCCTCACCGTCCACCGGCGCACGCCAGGCATTCACGTTCTGGCCCAGCAGGGTGACCTCCTTGACGCCCTGCGCCGCCAGCCCGGCCACCTCGGCCAGCACATCGCCGAGCGGACGATAGATTTCGTCACCACGGGTGTAGGGCACGATGCAGAAGGTGCAGTACTTGGAACAGCCCTCCATGATCGACACGAAAGCGCTGGCCCCTTCCACGCGGGCCGGCGGCAGGTTGTCGAACTTTTCGATCTCCGGGAAGGAAATGTCCACCTGCGAACGGCCCGACGCCCGGCGTTCGGCAATCAGCTTGGGCAGGCGATGCAGGGTTTGCGGCCCGAACACCAGATCCACGTACGGCGCACGAGCCACGATGGCCGCGCCTTCCTGACTCGCCACGCAGCCGCCCACCCCGATGATCAGGTTGGGATTGAGCTGCTTCAGGTGCTTGACCCGACCCAGATCGTGGAAGACCTTCTCCTGCGCCTTTTCGCGCACGGAGCAGGTATTGAAGAGGATCACATCCGCCTCTTCCGGGTTGTCCGTCTTCTCCAGCCCGTCGGCCGCCCCGAGCACATCCGCCATTTTGTCCGAGTCGTACTCGTTCATCTGGCAACCGAACGTGCGGATATAAAGCTTTTTCATCTGATTCTTGACCTCTAACCATCAAGTGACTATTATAGCGGCCTCTCGACGGTGATGTAGCTCAGATGGTTAGAGCGATGGATTCATAACCCATAGGTCGGCGGTTCGACTCCGCCCATCACCACCAACAGATTCAAGCACTTTGGCCAATCCGCAAGGGTTGGCCTTTTTGCTCAGAGACAAAAGCAGCAAAGATTTATTCCTCGATAGCTCAGTCGGTAGAGCGCCGGACTGTTAATCCGTAGGTCCCTGGTTCGAGCCCAGGTCGAGGAGCCAGACTACAGGCGGCAGTAGCTCAGTTGGTAGAGCGCAACCTTGCCAAGGTCGAGAGTTCGAGACTCTTCTGCCGCTCCAGCCTTTCAGTCTTCGCAGTAGCCGTGGAGTGGTAGTTCAGTTGGTTAGAATACCGGCCTGTCACGCCGGGGGTCGCGGGTTCGAGTCCCGTCCACTCCGCCAAGTCATCAATAAAAAAGCGCCTCCAAGGGCGCTTTTTTATTGCCCCTGACCCGTCCTGAAAGAAGTTGACACCTTTTCTGTCAAGAGAGGGGAAGTCAGATGGACTCAGGGATCAAGAGGACGCAGAAGGACTACACGCTGGCTTTTAAACTGGCGGTGGTCGAGCAAGTGGAAAAAGGCGAACTGACCTACAAGCAGGCGCAGGACCGGTACGGCATCCAGGGTCGATCAACGGTGCTGGTCTGGCTACGCAAGCACGGTCGCCAGAACTGGGGGCCGATGGCACACTACGGCCGCATGAGTAAGCCGAACCCAAGCCCGAACAGCCCGACGCTCACGCCCGAGCAGCGGATCAAGGAACTGGAAGTCCAGCTCAAGGAGGCCCGGGAGAAATCCCGGTTCTTTGAAGCGGTGATCGAGGTGCTGAAGACGGACTATGGGGTGCACGTCGTAAAAAAGCCTGTGGGCAAGTCCTCGCGCAAAAGTCCGTCGAAGGGCTGAAGGTGTCGAGGGCTTGCCGCTACATGGGCATCAGCCGGCAGGCGCACTACCAATGGCAGCGCCGTCGGGCGTGCGACGAAGCCCGGCACGAACGGATTGTGGGCCTGGTGAAGGAGAAGCGCTTGCGCCAGCCCCGCTTAGGCACGCGCAAGCTGCACCACCTGATTCGCCCGGCGCTGATGGCCGAAGGCCTGGGCATCGGGCGTGATGCCTTGTTCGATCTCTTGCGCGGGAATCGTCTGCTGGTCCGGCCCCGGCGGGCGTATCACAAGACGACGGACAGTCACCATCGTTTCCGGCGCCACCCGAATTTACTTAAGGCGGGGCCGGAACAGGTTCAGGCCGAAGCCAGCGAGCAGGTCTGGGTCGCCGACATCACCTATCTGCCGACCCGGGAGCGCTGCGCCTACCTGAGCCTGGTCACCGATGCCTACTCCCGCAAGATCGTCGGTTACCACGTCCATGACAGCCTGCACACAGCCGAGGTCAGCCAGGCCTTGAAGATGGCCCTCAAGGGGCGCCAGGGACAGCAGCCGCTGGTTCATCATTCCGATCGCGGCATCCAATACTGCGCCCATGAGTACCAGGCCATTCACCAGAAACACGGACTGATCTGTTCGATGACCGACGGCTACGACTGCTATCAGAATGCCTTGGCGGAACGGGTCAATGGCATTCTCAAGCACGAGTTTCTGCTCCAACTGCCCGACGATCTGAATCAGGCCCGGCACATGGTTCGTCAGTCGATCGCCATCTACAACACGGAGCGACCGCATTGCTCGCTACAATTGAAGACGCCCGATGAAGTTCATCGGGCGTCTTTGCAGGCCAACCGTTAGGCCTGCTTATCCGTCACAACAGGTGTCAACCTGGGTTAGGACGGGTCACCCCGAACTCTCGAAACACCCCTCAAGCAATGGACCGGCAGCCCGAACCGCTCTATGTCTGGCAGGGCACAGACTTTAACTGGCACGGCACCTAGTCTTCGCGTTGACGTCCCCCAACACGATCAGACCACCAGCCCCGGAGCCAAAAGATGAAAAAACTGTTCATTGCCACTGCCTTGGCAGCCCTTTCCACAGCGAACGCCAGCGCAGCAACCATCTCCTACGTTTACAGCAACCCCGAAGAGGCCACCGAACTCAACCAGACGGGCACGCTTGGCTTCTTCAACTCGAACCTCGGCACACTGACCGGCGTCGAGTTCACCGCTTTCGGCAGAGGCACGACAAGCATCACGTTAACCAACAACACAATTCAGGAACAAACCGCCAGCGCCGAGTCCAGCGTATTCCTGAACTTCTTCAGTTCCGACCTGGCACTACGCGGCATCTTCAATGCCGACAACCCCTTCCTGACCCTGTCTTTCGATGCCAGTCCCAATTTCTCGATTCCAGCCGGAGGAACGGCAAACACCAGTCCCACAGTCGCTTCCGACAGCCAGTCACTCGATTCCGCCCTGTACAGCGGATTGCTGAGCCTGCAAACGGTGGGCGATCGCACTTTCGATGTGACCTGCACATCCGATACAACACTCACCCTGCATGGAGGGGGCGGCAACATTCAAGCAGGCCAGACCACCACCGCAGGCTGTGGCGGCGAGATCACCTACACTTACGATGAAGCATCGACGACAAACGTCGTTCCCGAACCGGCTACGCTAGCCTTGCTTGGCCTCGGACTGGCAGGGCTGGCCGCACGCCGTCGCAAGGACTGAGTTTCACCGCCAAAGCATCAAGCACCTGCGCCACTTCGGCAAACAAGGGCCGCTGCGCCGGCAGTGTCGATCAGCGCCCGGGATTCACGTCCTTCGTGGCAGGCGCCGACCAACACGCCTTCCTGCACAAGTGACTTTTTTCGCTATGCGCAGTATGCAGAAGCCCTTTTCTTCAGGAAAAATTACATGTATTTTGCATTTTTCACTCAAGAACAAAAGAGGTTTCCATGCTGAAAGCGTCAGCTATCCTTGCCATGCTCCTGCCTGCCAGCGCGGCACTCGCAACAGAAGGCTACTTAGAAAACCCGGCCGTTGACTCAGTAGAGTCAGGCATAGGGCTTGTCTCGGGCTGGCACTGCACGGCAAATCAAATTACCGTCAGCATTGATGGCGTTTCTTTGGGAAAGTCCGGAGTCGGCAGCATTCGCAATGACACCGCGAGCATATGCGGGCATGCCAACGGGGGATATTCACTGCTTTACAACTACAACAAACTTGAACCGGGGCCGCACACGATTCAAGTGTTTGCTGACGGGAATTTGATTGAAACTCGCTCTTTCTCCAGTCGACGCTCGGGCGGAGTCCCGTTCCTCTCCGGTACGACCAGGAGTGACATAGTTTCAGACTTCCCCTCGGTTGGGCAAAACGCCACCGTAGAGTGGAACCAGGCAAAGCAGAGTTTCGTTGTAACAGATATATCAAGCCCCCCATCTTCTGGAGGCTACGATCCGAACTCTCCGTGTGGCAAGACTGCCGCAATGGCGGGAGCCTGGTCACTTTCTTATACGATCCTCACAACGTTTACAGACAAGTTCACTTTTTCCCTTAAAGACCTCACCACCACCAATGACTCCAGCATGCCCTGCATAATGCTGGGGCATGATCAGTATGGCAACTTTGATGCCTCTGTTGGGTACTTCCCTGCATTGAACAAGTGGATTTTGTATGACTATGGCCTGATTTTAATGGATCAGGCTTTCACATTCGAGATGAACGGATCCGATGCAATATCGGGTGATTACTATCAGAAATCTCACTTCACTGGCTTGCTAAGCACCCCTTATCTCATGCAGGGGTATCGCACCGCAGCGCCAGCCCAGGCCGACAGGTTTGCAACAGACTTGTTCGAACCGAGAAACGCTGAACATGAGCAATTCAGCGCAATCCAGGCTGAGTTGCAGGCACTGGAAGTCATTAAATCGAAAGCAATTGCAGCGCGTCCGAATTCCATTGAAGCCCAGACGCAGCCCTTGACGGCATCTGACGCCAGCCTCAAAAAGTTTCAGGCGATACTGCGCAATCACAACACGCAATAATCAAGCGCTCAATCCATTGAAAAATGGCGCAGACAGCCCGGCCAGCACCTGCGCCACTTCGGCAAACAAGGGCCGCTGCGCCGGCTTGTCGCCTACGCAGCGGCCCTGCAGTTGAACCAGCGTTGCACCGGCAAACTCCGGCAGCGCCGGGCACCGTTCGATCAACTCCTCCAGCAAACACCCGAACGCCCGCACCTCGATGCGCTCAAGTGCCTCTGCCGTCTGCCGGTCATCCGGCGGATGAAAGGATGCAGCACCAAAATCACCCAGCAAGGCACGCCCCTCCCCGCAGTGCAGGATGTTATGAGCGTACAAATCACCGTGAGCGATGCCGCGTTCGTGCAAATGACAGGCTGCGGCGGCGATTCCGAGAGCAATCCGAATGGCGTTTTCAGGTGTCAGGACCAGATCGGCCGGATAGACATCACGCGTGCATGAATCGAGGCTCGGCGGGCCGGCCAGGTTACGAAAGCCGGTGTCGATCAGTGCCAGCACGAGCCCGCTCGTTCCGTCCGGATGAGCGTCCAGACGGCCGAGAACCGGGATCAGCCCGGGATGCTCGCCGGCGCCGATGCAGGCATTCATCTCATTGTGCGGCAAGCCGTCACTGGTGACGGCACCCTTGAACAGCTTCACGGCCACATCCTGCACCGCCTCGCCGTTCTGCCATGTGGCTTGGTGAATCACGCCGGAAGCGCCTTCACCCAGCTTGTGCTGCATGTCGAGGTCATTCCACGGGATGCCGGCGACCGACACTCCGGCCTGCTGCGCCAGCTCGGCCGCCTCACAAAACGGGTTGCCGGCGTAGGCCAGCCAGGACAGACGCGGCAATCCAAGCAACCAGTCCGGCAATTCGTTCAGGCGATTGGCGGCGATGCGCAGCAGTTCCAGCCGGGTGCACGCTGCCATTTCCGGCGGTAGCGCCTGCAACTGGTTGCCGGCCAGCATCAGCTTCTGCATGCCGCTACATTGCCCAATCGAGGCTGGAAGTGCACCGATTTCGTTGTCGGTGAGAATCAGCCAGCGCAGACCGGGCGGCAGGGACGCGGCCGGCACGGTGTGGATCCGGTTGGCCTTGAAACCCACCATATCGAGCCGCGGACAGCACCCGAGCACTTCCGGCAAAACGGTGAAGCGGTTGTCCGAGCAGAACAGGATGCGCAGCTTGTGCAGCCGCGGCAGATCGTCGGGCAGCGATGACAGGGCATTGCCCGACAGGTCGAGCACTTCCAGCGTATCGGCCAGATCAAAGATCTCCGGCGGAAAAGCCTCGAGGCCGCAAGCCAGCTTCAGCCGCCGGCTGCCGGCCAGCTTGCCGGCGCGCAAATCTTCCAGTGAATGCATGACGATCGCCTACTCTGCCGACTGGGCTTCAGGCTTTTTCAGCTTGCGCGTCAGCACCGCGCGGGATTCACGCTCTTCGTGGCGGGCGCTGGCCAGCATGCTTTCCTGCACAAAATCCATGTGCCGCCGCACGGCGCTCTGGGCGGCGGCGGCGTTGCGGGTGCGCACGCCTTCCCAGATGGCGGCGTGCTGGGCGCGCAGCTCCTGCCAGTCCTCCTCTAGCCGGCGCAGGTGGCGCAGATTGCGGTCGATGTGGTCGTGAGTCACACGAAACAGGCTGGCCGTCAGGTGGCCGAACATGACGTTGTGAGCCGCTTCGGCAATCGCCTGATGGAAGGCCAGATCAGCCACCACCTGCTCTTCAAAAACCGCCGCCGAGGGCCCTTCGGCAAACAGCGCCTCGACGCGCGCGTAAGCGTCGCCGATGCGCTGCATGTCGGCATCGGTGGCGCGGCGAGCGGCCAGCGCGGCAGCTTCCGATTCGAGCATGGCACGGAATTCGAGCATGTCGGACTGGAGGTTCGGATGCTGGCGCAACATCTGCTGCCACGGGTCGGTGAAGCCGGCATCGAGCTGATCGGTAACGTAGGTACCGCCGCCCTGGCGGCTGTGCAGCAGGCCCTTGGAGACCAGCTTCTGGATTGCTTCGCGCAGGGACGGCCGCGACACGCCCAGCTCGACCGACAACTCACGCTCGGGCTGCAGGCGGTCGCCGGGCTTCAGCGCGCCTTCCAGGATGCGCCTTTCAAGCTCGTGAGCGATGGTGTCGGAGAGTCGCTGGACTGCAATCTTGCCGGTGTTCATGCCTGCCTCTAAAAATTGGTAAGACCAGAATAATACGACCTGGATATAGCCCGCAACAACCTTCGCCTGCGGGCAAAGCACCACTTTCGAGCTATAAACAAAGAAATTGTAGGCATCAGGGTTTTGGATAATTGACTTCGTTTTGGGCTCCGCGTAAATTTTCTCCCAAGCCGATAAATTGGTCTTACCACTTTACCGTTCAGCTTTAAACCGGATAGCCAAATAGCCGTAGCGCGGGTTCATTCCCGTCGCCAACCGGCAGGACTGGAGGAGACATGAGCAAGCCCTTGAACAGCACGGGAGCCGAAGACACGGCTCGCAGCTACCCGCCTCGCCCCGAGGCGGTGTATTTCTACGGCACCTGCCTGGTGGACATGTTCGTCCCCGAGGCCGGCATGGACGCCATTACCCTGCTCGAGCGGGAAGGCATCCGGGTGATTTTCCCCGACAACCAGACCTGCTGCGGTCAGCCCGCCTTCACCAGCGGCTTCCCCGACGAAGCCCGCCAGGTCGTCGAATCGCAACTCGACCTGTTCCCCGGCGACTACCCCATTGTGGTGCCCTCCGGCTCCTGCGGCGGCATGATCCGCTGGCACTGGGAGAAGGTCTGCGCGAACGATCCGGCCCTCAAGGCCCGTGCTGCGGCGATCGGCGCGCGCACCTACGAGTTCGCCGAGTTCCTGCTCCACGTCGTCGGCTTCAACCGCAAGGACGAAGGCGAACCGACCACCGTGACGCTGCACACGTCCTGCTCGGCACGCCGCGAGATGGGCACCCATCTGGTCGGGCGCGAACTGCTGGCCCGCCTCGGCAACGTGACCCTCGCCCACCACGACCACGAATCGGAATGCTGTGGCTTCGGCGGCAGCTTCTCCCTCAAGCACCCGGACATTTCCACTGCCATGGTCAGCGACAAGGTTGCCTCGCTGAAGGCTACCGGTGCCCGCGAAGTGGTTACCGCCGACTGCGGCTGCCTGCTCAACATCACCAAGCGCGCCGCCAAGGAAGACCTCGAAGCCCGCCGTGTGAAAGCCTCACTGCCCGGCGACCACCTGGCCACCTTCCTGCTCCGTCGTACCGGCGGGCAAACCGCGGGGAGCAACTGACATGAGCGCCCGCGACCGCATCCTCGCCAAGCTGCGCGCCACCCAGCCGCAGGCCCCCGTCAGCGCCCCGGTGCTTGACGCCCACTACAGCCCCCGCGCCCGTGACGAATCCAGCGCCGAGCGCCTGGCCCGCTTTCGTACCGGCATCGAAGGCTTCCACGCCGAAGTTCACCTCACCAGCAACGCCGACTGGCCCGAACTGCTGGCCCACCTGTGCGCAGACAAGGGCATCGGCACACTGCTTTTCGGGGCTGACACCCCGGCCGGCCGCCGCCTCGACCCCGCGGTGTTTACCGGAACCACCCTGCGCCCGTGGATCGGCCAGGTCGAAGAGATCAAGGCCGACCTGTTCCACCGCGTCGACGCCGGCTTCACCCAGGCGCGCGGCGCCATCGCCGAAACCGGCACGCTGATCGTCTGGCCGTCCGAAGCCGAGCCGCGCACCCTGTCGCTGGTGCCGCCGATCCACTTTGCGCTGCTCGACGCGCGCAGCATCCACCCCACCTTCTTCGACGCCCTGCGTACCGAAAACTGGGCCGCCGGACTGCCCACCAACGCCCTGCTGATCTCCGGCCCATCGAAAACCGCCGACATCCAGCAAACCCTGGCCTACGGCGCCCACGGCCCGAAGGAACTGATCGTGCTGGTCATCAACGCCGAAGGAGCCCAGCAATGAGCGCCCACACCAGTTCCGCCGAAAAGGACGCCGGCAAACCCATCGCCTTCGTCTCGGCGCAGGCCCTGCGCGAGCGCATGCACGACGCGGTGAATGACCCGCACCTGCGCTCCAGCTTCCGCGGCGCCATGGATTTCCTGATGGCCAAGCGGGCCGCCCAGTTTCCGGATGAATCCGAGCTGGCCTCCCTGCGTACCCTGTCCGAAGGCATCCGTCAGTACAGCCTGGCCAGACTGCCCGATCTGCTTGAACAGCTCGAAACCAACCTGACCCGCAACGGCGTTCAGGTGCACTGGGCCGAAACCCCCGACGAAGCCAACGCCATCATGCTGGGCATCGCCCGCCGTCATGAGGCCAAGCTGATCGTCAAGGGCAAGTCGATGGTCAGCGAGGAGATCGAGTTCAACCACGCCATGGAAGCCGCCGGCGTCGGGGCGCTCGAATCCGACATGGGCGAATACATCGTCCAGCTCGCCGGTGAAAAGCCCTCGCACATCATCATGCCGGCGATCCACAAGACCAAGGAACAGATCGCCCGCCTGTTTGCCGACAAGGTACCCGGCGTCGACTACACCGACAACGTGGACGCCCTCATCCGCATCGGCCGCGACGTGTTGCGCGAGAAGTTCGAGGAAGCCGAGATCGGTCTCTCCGGCGTCAACTTCGCCGTCGCCGAAACCGGCACCCTGTGCCTCGTCGAGAACGAAGGCAACGGCCGCATGTGCACCACCGTGCCCAAGGTCCACGTCGCCATCACCGGCATCGAGAAGATCGTCGAGAAGCTGGAGCACGTCGCCCCGCTGTTCTCCATCCTCACCCGCTCGGCCACCGGCCAGGCCGTGTCCACCTACTTCAACATGATCTCCGGCCCGCGCAAGGCCTACGAGAAAGACGGCCCCGAGGAAGTGCACCTCATCCTCCTCGACAACGGCCGCAGCCAGGCCTACGCCGACGAGCAGTTGCGCAAGACCCTGCAATGCATCCGCTGCGGCGCCTGCATGAACCATTGCCCGGTGTACACCCGCGTCGGCGGCCACGCCTACGGCACCACCTACCCCGGCCCCATCGGCAAGATCATCTCCCCGCACATGATGGGCCTCGAGCAAACCCACCTGCTGCCCACGGTTTCCAGCCTGTGCGGCGCCTGCGGTGAAGTGTGCCCGGTGAAGATCCCCATCCCCGAACTGCTGATCCGCCTGCGCGAAGAAGCCAACACCGCCCCTCACGCCAACCCGGCGATGGTCGGCCAGGGCGCCGGCTACAGCCCGCTGATGACTTTCGTGTGGAAGAGCTGGGCGCGCATCTACGCCCGCCCCGGCATATACCGGACTTTCAGCTGGCTGGCCACGCGCTTGCGCGTGCTCACACCGTCGAGCCAGAGCGGCTGGACCGCCGCCCGCACACCGCTCAAACCCGCCCCGCGAAGGCTCAGGGACATGGTCAAAGACCGCCGCTAGGCCCTGTGGGTCGGACTTCAGTCCGACTCCACTCGCCCAGCCCCCGCTGTCGGACTGAAGTCCGACCCACGAAAGAACGTGACCACCGAATCCTTACCGGGAGTACCCCCCGTGTCCGCACTGATCGAAGCCCTGCGCCGCCTGCTGCCTGCCGAGCGCGTGATTACCGACGAACTGCGCCGCCTGGCCTATGGCACCGACGGCAGCTTCTACCGCCTCATTCCCGAAGTCGTCGCCGTGGTGAACGACGAGGACCAGGTACGCGACGTGGTCGACGTGGCCCGCCAGCACCAGCGTCCGGTCACCTTCCGCGCCGCCGGCACCAGCCTGTGCGGCCAGGCCGTCACCGACGGCGTGCTGGTTCTGCTCGGCGAAGGGCTGGCCACCTGCAAGATCAGCGCCGACGGCGGCACCGTACAAGTCGGCCCAGCCATCATCGGCGCCGAGGTGAATCGTCGCCTCGCCCCACTGGGCCGCAAGATCGGCCCCGATCCGGCCTCCATCAACGCCGCCAAGATCGGCGGCATTGCCGCCAACAACAGCAGCGGCATGTGCTGCGGCACCGCCCAGAACAGCTACAACACGCTGGCCTCGATCCGCGTGCTGATGGCCGACGGCACCCTTCTCGACACCGGTGATGCCGCCAGCGTGGCCGCCTTCTGCCAGACCCACGGCTGGCTGCTCGAACGCATCGCCGCGCTGTCCGCCGAAGTGCATGCCGACGAGGCCCTCGCCGCGCGCATCCGCAGCAAGTACAAGATCAAGAACACCACCGGCTACAGCCTCAACGCGCTGGTGGACTTCACCGACCCGATCGACATCCTGGCTCACCTGATGATCGGCTCCGAGGGCACCCTGGGCTTCATCTCGCAAGTCACCTACAACACGGTGCCCGAGTACGCCCACAAGGCCAGCGCCCTGGTGTTCTTTGTGGACATGGAAACGGCCTGCCGCGCCGTCGTCGGCCTCAAGACGCGGCCGGTGGATGCGGTCGAACTGCTCGATCGCGCCTCGCTGCGCGCCGTCGCCGACAAGCCCGGCATGCCGCCGCTGCTCAAGACGCTGGCCGACGGCGCCACCGCGCTGCTCATCGAAACGCGTGCCCCGTCGGCCACCGAACTGCACGTGCGCATCGCCTCGGTGCTCGAAGAGCTGGCTCCCTACCCGCTCATCGAAGCCCCCGCCTTCACCACCAACGCCGCCGAAATCGAGCGCCTGTGGAACGTCCGCAAGGGCACCTTCCCGGCCGTCGGCGCAGTGCGCAAACCCGGCACCACAGTCATCATCGAAGACGTGGCGGTGGCCGTACCCGATCTGGCCGCCTGCTGCCTCGACCTGCAAAAGCTGTTCGCCAAGCACGGCTACACCGAGGCCATCATTTTTGGCCACGCGCTTGAAGGCAACGTGCACTTCGTATTCACCCAGGATTTCGGCATCGACGCCGAAGTCGCCCGCTACGCCGCCTTCATGGACGACGTGTGCGCCGTACTGGTGGAAAAGTACGACGGCTCGCTGAAGGCCGAACACGGCACCGGCCGCAACATGGCGCCGTTTGTCGAGCTGGAATGGGGCACCAAGGCCTACGGCCTGATGAAGGACATCAAGCAGATCTTCGACCCGGAAGGTCTGCTCAACCCGGGCGTCATCATCAACGACGACCCCTCCGCCCACCTCAAGAACCTCAAGCCGATGCCCGCCGCCGGCGAGCTTTACGCCCCGGTGGATCGCTGCATCGAGTGCGGCTTTTGCGAGCCGCAATGCCCGTCCCACGGCCTCACCCTGTCGCCGCGCCAACGCATCGTCGGCTGGCGTGAGCTGTCGCGCCGCAAGGCGGCCGGCGAAGCGCCCGGACAGCTTGGCGAGGACTACCTCTACATGGGCCTCGACACCTGCGCCACCTGCGGCCTGTGTTCCACGGCCTGTCCGGTCGGCATCGAAACCGGCGCCCTGACCCGCGCCGTGCGTGGCGAGAACCTCTCCAGCGTGGCCCGCAGCCTCGGCCAGGTTGCCGCCAATCACTTTGGCGCCACCCAGGCCCTGGCCCGCACCGCCCTCAAGGCCGGCCACATCGCCGAATCGATTGTTGGCACCAGTCTGCTCAGCCGCCTTACCGGTGGCGCGTGGAAAGAAGGCATGCCCAAGCCCCAGCCGGCCGGCCGGGCCACGGTAACCAACGGCGACAAGGTGGTGTACTTCCCCACCTGCGCCGGCCGCATGTTCGGCGCCGACACCCCGGAACACGCCCTCTCCACCACCGTCATCCGCGTGCTCGAACGCGCCGGCTACGCCCCGATCATCCCCGAAGGCGTCGACTCCCTGTGCTGCGGCCAGTCCTTCGCCAGCAAGGGCATGGAAGCGGAAGCCGACCAGAAGTCGGCCGAAGTCGAAGCCGCCTTGCGCAAGGCCAGCAACAACGGCCAGTACCCCATCCTGCTCGACGCCAGCGCCTGCTCCATGCGCATGAAGGCTTACCTCGCCGAACGCCTGCCGGTGTTTGATCTGGTGGAGTTTGCCCACGACGCCCTGCTGCCGCGCCTGATGCTGCAAAAGAAGGAAGCGCCGGTACTGGTGCACCTCAACTGCAGCGCCCGCCGCATGGGCTTCGAAGGCAAGCTCAAGCAGCTCGCCCAGGCCTGCGCCACCCAGGTGGTGATGCCCGCCGAAGTGAAGTGCTGCGGCTTTGGCGGCGACCGCGGCTTCGTCGTCCCCGAACTCAACGCCCACGCCCTGCGCAAGATCCACGCCGACGTGCCCGCCAACTGCTGCGGCGGCTACTCGAGCAACAAGACCTGCGAGATCGGCCTCACCGCCACCACCGGCGTGCCCTACCAATCCATCGTCCATCTGCTCGACGAATGCAGCGCCGAGGCCGCCCGCCTGGCCACCTGTTAACAACACCCCGTGGGTCGGACTTCAGTCCGACTCAGTCCGCTAATCCATGCGAGCTGTCGGACTGAAGTCCGACCCACGGGGCACTTTTTTACGCCGCGCACAACGATTCACCGTATTCACCAAAGGAGGATTTACCCATGCAACCCTGGATGCAGATATACGACCCACTGGGCAACCTGTGGCTGTCGTCACTGATCGCCGCCCTGCCGATTTTCTTCTTCTTCATCGCGCTCGCCGTATTGCGCATGAAGGGGCACGTAGCCGGCACCATCACCGTCGCCATCGCCCTGGCCGTGGCCATCTTCTTCTACAAGATGCCGGTGCCCATGGCCCTGGCCTCGGCCGGTTACGGCTTCATGTACGGTCTGTGGCCGATTGCCTGGATCATCATCGCCGCCGTGTTCCTCTACAAGATCACGGTCAAGACCGGCCAGTTCGACATCATTCGCGCCTCCGTCATCTCGATCACCGATGACCAGCGCCTGCAGATGTTGCTCGTCGGCTTCTCGTTTGGCGCCTTCCTGGAAGGTGCAGCGGGCTTCGGCGCACCGGTGGCCATCACCGCCGCCCTGCTCGTCGGCCTGGGCTTCAACCCCCTGTACGCCGCTGGCCTGTGCCTGATCGCCAACACCGCCCCGGTCGCCTTCGGCGCCATGGGCATCCCCATCATCGTCGGCGGCCAGGTTACCGGCATCGACCCCTTCAAGATCGGCCAGATGGCCGGTCGTCAGCTCCCGCTGCTGTCGGTGATCGTGCCCTTCTGGCTCGTCGCCATGATGGACGGCTGGCGTGGCATCAAGGAAACCTGGCCCGCCATCCTCGTCGCCGGCCTGAGCTTCGCCATCACCCAGTTCCTCACCGCCAACTACATCGGCCCCGAACTGCCGGACATCACCTCGGCCCTCGTCAGCCTCGTCTGCCTGACCATCTTCCTGAAGAACTGGAAGCCGAAGCGCATCTTCCGCTTTGAAACCCAGCACGAAACCAAGGCCATCGACACCAGCAAGGTGTACAACTTTGGCCAGATCGCCAAGGCCTGGTCGCCCTTCCTGATCCTGACCGTCATGGTCACCATCTGGAGTCTCAAGCCCTTCAAGGCCCTGTTCGCCAAGGACGGCCCGCTGTACGCACTGGTCTTCCAGTTCCCGATGCCCATGCTCGACAAGCTGGTCATCAAGATGGAACCCATCGTTGCCAAAGCCACGCCCTACGCCGCGGTGTACAAGTTCGACGTCGTCTCCGCCACCGGCACCGCCATCTTCCTGGCCGCCATCATCAGCATGTTCGTGCTGGGCATGAAGTCGGGCGAAGCCGCCAAGACCCTGAAGGAAACCGTGATCGAGCTGAAGCGCCCGATCTACTCCATCGGCATGGTACTGGCCTTCGCCTTCGTCGCCAACTACTCCGGCCTGTCCGCCACCCTGGCCCTGCTGCTGGCCGGCACCGGCGTGCTGTTCCCGTTCTTCTCGCCCTTCCTGGGCTGGCTGGGCGTGTTCCTCACCGGCTCCGACACCTCGTCGAACGCCCTGTTCTGCTCGCTGCAAGCCACCACGGCCCACCAGATCGGCGTACCGGACACCCTGCTCGTGGCCGCCAACACCACCGGCGGCGTCACCGGCAAGATGATCTCCCCGCAATCCATCGCCGTCGCCTGCGCCGCAGTCGGCCTGGTTGGCAAGGAATCGGACCTGTTCCGCTTCACCCTCAAGCACAGCCTGATGTTCGCCGGCATGGTCGGCATCATCACCACGCTGCAGGCCTATGTCTTCCCGTGGATGATCCCGTAAGCGGCTGAGTTTGCGGCATGACCGGGGATGATGCGTCCCCTGGGAGTTTGAACGGCGACCGATAAAACGGTCGCCGTTTTTTTGTGGCGTGACGCACGTGCAATTGCGGTGCTAGGATTCGTCAAAAGGTCGCCAATAAACAAAACAGCAAGCAACAAGCAACTGTTTAGTAAGCAATTTTCTATTCATACAAACAAAGAAGAGTCGCCAAATGCTAGTCGTAGGCCTGATCGAGCCCGTCGTTCCCAGTGACATTGATTTAGTGCCCCTGCTTGAGCAAGTCGCCGACGTGCGCACTGAATGCGCCCGCCTCATGCCCCGGATCGGCAAGGAAGCTCGCCAGTCACTGGCCAGAATCCTGCGTGCGATGAACTCGTACTACACCAACAAGATTGAAGGGCAGCACACCTACCCGTCCGACCTGGAAGAGGCACTCTCCAATCACTTCTCGCAGGACCACGAAATCAAGCGGCGTCAACAATTGGCCCTGGCGCACATGGAAGTCGAAGAGGAACTGGAAAAAAACACCAGGAGCCAGACGTGGGCCGAAATGTTCCAGCCCGAGTGGATTGCCGGCATCCACCGTGCGCTCTATTCCAGACTCGGTGACGACTGCCGGGTCATCGTCGACCAGGATGGCAACAAACGCGGGCTCATGGAACCCGGAGAAATCCGGGCAGGCTGGGTAAAGGTCGGCTCCCATGCAGCCCCCGACCCCGCCGATCTCCCCCAACTCCTAGCGCACTTCCACTTCCGATACGGCGTCCCGAAATACAGCGACTCCATGAAGCTGGTGGTGGCAGGCGCAGCCCTGCACCGCCTGTCATGGATTCATCCCTTCCCTGACGGCAACGGCCGAGTCAGCCGCCTGCAGAACCACCTGCTTCTGCACCATATGGGCTTGACCGAAGGGCTTTGGTCCCCCATGCGCGGTCTCGCCCGTCGCCAGCAAGACTATTACGGCGCCCTGCACCAGGCCGACCTGCCAAGACGTAACGACACCGACGGTCGCGGAAACCTAAGCTCCAAAGGTCTGGCCGAATTCATCGGCTTCTGGCTGGAAACCTGCCTCGACCAGGTCCAGTTCATGGACAAGCTACTGTCTCTCGACACCATGCAGGCCCGATACGTCAGCCTTGCCCTGCAGTTCCTGCACGATTACGGGCGCGGCCCCTTACTGCATCACCGCAGCAAGCTGCGCCCCGAACTGCTCGGCCGCGCACTGCATAGATTGTTCGTCGAAGGCCGGCTCGATCGCGGAGAATTCAAGGCAATGATCGATAGTTCAGATCGAACAGCCTCTCGCGTCATCAGCAGCCTGCTTGAACAAAGGCTCGTCGTCTCGCCGTCGAGGGCGGGACACCTCGAACCGGGGTTTCCGTTCTTCAGTTTCCGCTTCCTGTTTCCCGGGCTGTGGCCTGAAGCAGAGGGAATTGTGAGCGTGCCGGGCAATGTTGTCTCAAAGGAGAAACACCCATGAAGATTCTCTTTCAGGGCGGCTGGAAAGCAGACCGCAATGTGCTCAAGGACGCAGGTTACAAGGTGGACGCGTCGAAGCTGCTGTAAATGGCAAGCCTTACGGTCTCAATCTGCACGATCACGTCAAAGGTGAGCTGGCCCCACACTCACAAAAATACCGACATCATTCCCGGACGCCCTACCCCCTTCCGTGGGTCGGACTTCAGTCCGACACAGCCCCCGCGCAACCCACGCAAGACTGCAATGAAGTTCTGTCACCCTGACCTGCAGTCACACACGGCAGCCCACCCTCAAGGAGTCGCAAAGAATGAAGTACAAAGTGCTGGTGGCCGCTGCGCTCACCCTGCTTGACTCCGCCTCCCTCTGGGCAATGGAAACCAGCAACGAGTCACGCCTTGCCAGGCTGGCAACAGCCGGGCTGCAAGTCGCCAGCCACCGGGAACCCAACGTGGATCACTGGCGCGAGGGCGTCTCGCCCGATGCACAGTCTCACCACACATGAAGGAGATGTCATGGCAACAGAAACCCGCTACCGCTTTTTTGTCAGGGAAAAACCCGCGCAGCAAGGGCAAGCCGTAACAAGACGACTCTTCGTCACCGCCTATCACTTCACCGAAGAACAAGCCCTGGCGCGCTATGAAGTGGTCGAACGGCTTGAGCACTCCGCCAGAGTGGTCGATGCGTTGGGGTATCTGAGAAAGGCCGCGTAAGCCCCCAAAGACCAGCGATTCACCGCGGGAATTCCACCCCCGATTCCACTGTCAACCACACTACCGACAGCAAGAATGCGGGAGGGGGGGTGGAGTCATGACTTCCAGAGAATCGACGCCAAGCGGCATTCCCCACCGCTTCTTGCTGCTCGCCATGCTGCGCTCCCTCGCCGCCGGCAACCTGCTGGTCATCTCCGGCCCCGGCGCTTTCGAATGCTTTCTCGACGGCCTCCCCCACGTCGCCACACTCTTCAACTACATCCTGGCCCACGAATGGATTGCTGAAGCCAATTCACTGAATGGCATCCAGTACTACCGAATATCCCCGCGCGGCTACGACTTCTGGCAAAGCGGCGAGAAATGGTGGGCGTCGTTGAGTTGGCGTGAGCAGTTTTTTGTGCGCTTGGCCGGGTGAGGGGCGCTCACAGGGAAAGACCGCGACTAACAGCCAGCGCGAAGCGCCCTTACATGCTGAAACAGCAGCGCCGTCATCCAAACCCCGGGCTTGTCGTTAGTTGCGCATAGACACAAAAACCCGGAGAGCAACATGACGACCAGCCCCAGCAAGGAATCCACCCAGTTCATCAACTCGCTCAAACGCGCAGGCGTGGCGATCAACAACGAACGCGAAGTCATCGAACGCCTCGAAGAAGCCCGTGAATGGCACTACGCCTTCACCACCCTCGCCCGCGAAGGCAAACGGATCGGCATCTGGTTCACCGCCACCGCCAGAACCAACTCCGACAAATTGCAGCGCCTGTTTGCCAGATACCATTTCTCAGGCAACGCCAAGGCCGCCTTCGACGCGCATCTGGTGCGGTGATGAGGATGGCGTGAAGCGGATAAGCCGGGGGCAGCCGCTCAATCAAACGGGACAAATCACGCAGCAGCTCGGACTTTGGCGTACGGTGGGTCGGACTTCAGTCCGACACAGCACAGCACCTCACGCTAATCAAATACCGCTTGCTGGTCGCCCTTGCCGCCAATCCGAGGCTCAGGGGCCTCGCCGCCGGCAACCTGCTGGTCATCGCCGGCCCCGGCGCTGCGGCTGGCAGGGTGAGGGACGCGCTGACAGGGAAAGAACTAACAACCAAGCTCGCGAAAGCGTTTTCGCAAGCGAAACAAGCGGCTCTGAACATCGCCCAAAGACGCCGTGCTGGCCTGCCGCTCCTCCCGTTCAACAAGTGGCAGCTGCGCATCCAGACGCCGGCACTCCTGCTGCGCCTCGGCACTCAAGTGAATGCGACGCTCATGCACCGCAAACTGCCGCGCATCCATCCCGCTAATAGGCCGAATCGCCTCGGCAAGCTGCTCCCGAAACTGCTCGTGCTGCACATCCCGCCCCACCCGCTCCCGGCCCGACAACTTGCTGACACCCCGCGTCGGCTCCACATCAATCTTCTTCGCCCCCACACAAGGCGAATCCGAATAGACCACCTTACCGCCCTCCTCGCACCGAAAGACCGTGCGGGACGGCGGCGGGAGGGATTGGGCGCAGACGTAATCGACGGCGGGGATCAGCAGGATGAATGCGGTGAGGCAGCGAAGTTGTCGTGACATAAAAGTCGGGGGTGAAAGTGGAGGCGCAGAGAGATGTATGAATGGCTCAAAACAACGGGACCGTAATGGATGCAGAAAGGGTAGCGCTGGGTCTTTGCATGGCCGTGGTTTCGTCTATTGGTCTTGCACCGCAAGTGGATCGCGTGGAGTGGCTGTTTGCGACCCAATGCGGCCGTTGAACGGTGAGGAAAGCAGTCGCTCAACGTTGTAGGTCAGCGGCAGTCGGACAGCGCAGCTGGCCGACTGCCGCTGGACCGGATTGTTGGGCGTCATTGGTCAATGACCACCATGATGAACTCACTCTTTGGAGCGAAAGACAGATTCACAACAAGTGCAGATTTTGAATAAGTGGTGTAACGGCCTAATGATCCATGGGCGACGAGAAGATCGTCACCTACACGGCGCACGAAATAATGGCCTGTTCCCCGATGCCCATAAACGGCCCTGACTAAGTAGGGAGTCTTGTTCGCCGCGATCTTGATGCACTCACCTACGAGACTCTTCACCGTAGTTGGATCAAGCGCGATAAGCGTTTTTTCGGCTAATTGAGAGAGAGCATTGGTAAGTTTTGATGCTGGGACTTCGCAGCTATCCTCGGTCGGGATTGGAGTCCCCGACTCTTCGTTCATTCCGGCTGGAGCTGACAGCCAAGATTTCCCTTCCTCAGAGGCAGACGCATTAAAGGCCATTAGTAGCAACGCGAAAATAGCAGCAGGTACCTTCATCGTGACGCCCAACTGTGCTAGGTAAGGGGCGGCCCGCTTGCGGGACGTCCCAGCGACCGAAGAGAGCGCCTTGACCGACTACAAAAGGACTTCCCCCACCCACCCGGTGGGCTTGCCACCTGGCATCCAAGTGCCAAGATTGAATTTCTCAGGCTCAATCTGAAACGGCGAGGAGGGAAGTCAAAATGGATACTACGACGGTTGGTGTGGATCTGGCAAAGAACGTCTTCGTGGCCTGCGTGGCAGACTGCGCCGGGCGGATCGTGGCGCGGCAGGAGTTCAACCGGGAGGGCTTTATGACCTGGCTTGGCACGTTGCCGGCTGGCACAGTGATCGGCATGGAAGCCTGTGGCAGCGCCCACCACTGGGGCCGCACGGCACAGCGTCTGGGCCTGGCGCCGCGCCTGATGGCCGCCGAGTTTGTCCGACCCTATCGCAAGCGCCAGTCGGTCAAGAATGACCGGGCTGACGCCGAGGCAATCCTCGTGGCCTTGCTTTCGCCCGGCATGCGCTTCATCCCGGTCAAGACCGAAGCCCAGCAGCAGCGCCTGGCCTGGCACAGCCTGCGGGTCGGTTGGGTGGAAGAACGCACCGCGCTCCTTAACCGTGTCCGCGGGCTGCTCGCCGAATTCGGGATGATTGTCGATCCCGGTCCAAAGCATTTGCGTGCGCTGCTGGCCGAGCGGGAATTCGACACCGCCTTGTCGCCAGCCCTGCGCGGATTGATCCAGAGCGTACGCGACCAACTCGATGCGCTGGACGCCCGGATCGGCGAATGCGACCGGCAGATCACCGCCCAGCAGGCGAACGATCCGCTGGCGAAACGGGCGCGGGATCTGCCCGGCGTCGGGCTCATCACCGCCGATGCGGTGACCGCCAGCGTGGGCGACGCATCAATGTTCCGCAATGGCCGCCAGTTCGCCGCGTGGCTCGGCCTCACGCCCAGCCAGTCGGGCAGCGGGGGCAAGACGAAGCTTGGACGCATCACCCGGCGAGGCGACGACTATCTGCGGACCTTGCTCGTGCAAGGCGCGCGCAGCGTGCTGGCCGCGACGCTCCGAAAACAGCGGCGTGAATCCCCCGAGAAGCTGACTCGTCTGCAGCAGTGGATCGTCGTGCTCAACGGACGGATCGGCTATCACAAGACCTTGGTCGCCATCGCCAACAAGCACGCCCGGCAACTGTGGGCGGTGCTGGCGAAAGGCGAGTCCTACAACCCACAGGCCTGGCAACGGGGCTGAGCACAACCGAGCAATGGCAACTGCACGTCAGCGATAGAGAACAGGTCAGACCGACCAGCAGACTCAGTTGGCAAATGAGTGGCTAACCTGATGGCGGATCAACAAGGGACGTGGCTGATCCCCTCTTCCCTGATCCCGCCGACGAACGATTGAGGCCTGCTGGTGCGGTTAGTCGCATGGCCCCGGGCGAGACCCGATCAAGGCCGATTAGAGAGAGGCAGTCTGTCTGTCCGATCCGTCGCGTGTGTGCAGAGGTCAGGAAGGGAGCGCAGGAAAGAAAAACCGGCCTGCCGGCCGGTCATTGAAAAACGGTACTTGACGGGGAAGTCCTTAGAGATGTTAGACATTGGTATCGCCTACCTGCATGTAACTCTCAAAGTTTGAAATGTAATCATCGAGATTGCTTTCGAGCATTGACCGGTATTGCTCGACGAAATACTCGATTGTTTCTTGGCGAGTGGAAGCCATTTGCTCCTTTTCAGAAAAGCCTGTGGCGCTCACCCACGCATTGAATCTTGCAGTGGCATACATCATCGAGGCGCTAACTTTTCCTCGGCCAATACTTTGAGCCTGCTCATTCGATAAGTGAATGTGCGCATCTGCTCTCTCGTAAAACTGTTCGTCGATTTCTTGGGCCATAAATTCGGATGTGTCTAACGTAGAAGTGACCGGCGCTGCGCGGCTCTATCGCGCAGCGTCCGCGTTGACTGTCGGGTTATGTAGCATTTGCTAATTGACATATTCGTAATAGATGTACCATTTGTCGGCTATCTTTTTGTACCCCCTCTCGTACGGGTGCAAATCTTCTGGATGCTCGTCGAGTGAAGGGTATAGCGGGGTTAACTCTTCTGCCGAATAAACATATCCTTTTTGCTTGCTAGAGAAGTTAAGCCAAAATGGGTACACCACTACTCCACCCGAAAAAGGATCGATATCAACGCCGTTTGCTTCTACTTCAGCCATTAGCTTCAAACAAGCACTATTCTCCTTGGTGACCTCCGACCGAAACAATATTTTGTCCTTGTCGAAATGACAGTCAGTGCCCGAAACAAGCGCAGAGAAGTATTCTTTCTTTTTCTCGTAGTGGCTTTGCATCTTGGCATCCGTGTTCGACCTCGAGCACCCTACGAGGGCTAGGATGAAAAGAATGGCGACGTAGCGCATGAGTCCTTTGTTGCAACATAACGTGTTAATTCACCGGCCTGCGCGGCTTTTTGCGCAGGTCCGGTGGAATGATTGGTTGGGCATGGTTTCATGGAACCACTCTTGAATAAAGCCAGTTTTCTCCGCCGCCATCTCGGGAAAATACGACATGCTCGGCAAAATTCCCGCTGCCTACTGAATAGAAGGCAATCCTGCTGACGTGCGAAAAGCGATACCCAATAAAGCTTGGGGGCATTTCGTTTTCGGAACCTGGGGAAAGTTCTTTAAGTAAGTGCTCGAGGGATACGTCTGAGTCAGCAGGTTGCCCGGAGCGGTGGCCAAAAACAAGATAACTACGCCTGAATTTTTGATCGAGGGCTAGCCAGTCAGATACGAGCTGTCCGTGAGGAATCACCTCAAGAACGCCCTCGATAGACACCGAACGAAGGCTTCTCTGAAAAGCAAAGGTGATCGATGCATTTTGATTGATTCCAATATCGGTGACCTTCCGACTAGTGGGCGAAGTATGGAACCTGGGAATGCTCTCTTCATCGAAATGCACGCCCAACATACGTGTTCTTGGGATGCCATCATGCCCAACAGTACCAAGCACGGCCCCATGACTAAAGGGAATGCCGGCGAGTCGTTCTTCGCTAATCCACTGTGCTAATTGAATGAATGGGTTCATGGAATCAGGAGGTTTGATGCCCAACGTTGCAAATCACCGGACGTAGGCAAGCGCAGCTTGCCGGAGGTCCGGTGGATTGTGATGTTAGACATTGGGCTTCACGGGGGAAAACGCGTCTTCGCCTATGACTGTCGTCCATGGACGCACTTGGTAACGCGTGACGACACCGCGCTTTACATAAGGATCGGCATCCGCAAACCGCGACGGAATATCAGGTGAATCGCATTCAAACAGCAAGACGCCACGATCCGTTGGGTCGGCCAATGGACCACCGAGAATAAGCTCTCCTCTGGCATGCGCTTGCCAAGCATGTTGGAGATGTTCGTTTCGATACGGGGTTCTGCGTTCGAGATAGTCTGGTGCAAAGTCGTAAAACATTAGATAGTGCATTGCATCTCTCAAGTGGTTATTGGTTACTAGACTGGTGGCAGACAATGTCTGACATGCAGGGGAAGGGGCGCGCGGTTGGATGCGGAAAAGGCTTTGCGAATGTAAATGCCTTAGGCGAAGGCCCGTGCGCCCTGATGTGCTCAAGCTGGAGCTTGGCTTCGAAAACGGTCGGGATATGACCAGCGGGGACCCACCAGAGCGCTTGGTGTGCCTCGGGCAGCTTGTGAAACCAGGCGTCTCGATCCCGAATGAGTTCGACATGGGCGGACTTGTAGGCGTAGATCTTCAGCGACTCCAAGTCTTCCCAGACACTCATGTTTACGAGGAGCAATGGGTTTTCAAACACCCTGATACTGCTTGCATCGGAGCCATCGCCGATGAGGCGCCAAACGAAACCTTTTGAATTCTCTGCGAGGCGATTGATTTTATCTAGGCGTGAGACAAAGCCGCTCATGATCTCGGAAGTCATCTCGGCACGCGCCAAGGCGACATTAACTTGGGCAAGGTGGTATGCGTTCATGGAGTAAGAAGAGTGGGAGTGTCTGCTGTTGCAGGTAGGGAGGGAGCGGCCTTGACCGATTTGTTAGCGCTCTTTCTTGGCTTCGGCAATGGCTTCACGTGTAGCCTCCAGCAGATTTTCGAACGGCTCAGGAGGCTCTCCTTCGTATGAAATGACCGCACCGAAGTCTTTTGCCAGCGCGCAACTAACGATTAGCACGGATGCGCAGTCCTTCATGCTGCCACGCCAAATCATGTTTACGGCCAAGTCACTATCCCCGATTGACTCTAGGAATTCGTCGTTGTCGCCAATGAGATCCTTGGCTGGTTCTGTGAACAATTCGAACCCAACATCAGAGATTCCTGCCAATACACATGGCGAAAAGCCAGAGTCTTCTAGAAGGTTGAGAGTGGGATCGAGTTTCAAGTCGAAGCCGAGCGCGTCGATAGATGCTTGAAGCGCCGCTCTGCTCGGAGCCTGTGACTTCTTTAGAAAGGCGAACTGCGTGTTGGACATGGGCTCTCCTTGAGCGCTAACGTGGAGGTGAGGGGCGACGGGCCGGCCCCACCGGCACGGCGTCCCAGCGGCGGAGCCGCGCCTCGAACGGAGTGTTAGCGACGGGGCTATTAAGACAATTGGTTTCCACTACTTCTCCCGCCGAGATTGGACAAACGCCCGGAAACTGGCGGCAATGAACAGGAGTGTGAATGGAACGGAGATAGCTGCTACCAAAATGGATACCCATAGATAGCTCGGAGAAACAAAGCGGCCACTGAGACCGGCAAGGAAGAGAAGCATTGGTCCCGGAATGAAGAACCGCTTCATTTGGTACTCGGAAACGGCTGACGGTGTCATTGCGAGCTACCTTGAAGGCGCTAACTTTGTTTTAGGGCGACAGTTCTGCCGCATAACATCGGAATGCCGGATAACAGGCTCTGCAAGTTACTGTTTAGAAGTAGGAGCCTCGCGCAAGGAAAAATAACAGGAAAGAAAAAGGAGCAGCCGTGGGCATAGGGGCGATCCGATTCATGTGGTACGAAGGAGTAGAGCATATGCCCCCGGATGTCCGCTTTCTGTATCGGGTGGCGACTTGCGGCTTCTGGCCGGACTCTGCCTTTCAGCCCAACTTTTCCCGCCCCAAACGCGACTTCCAGTCTTTTTAAAAGCAGATTTTCAAGCCCAGGGATGAAATGCACGCACAGCTTGCAAGTCATCCCTTGAACCGTATTTTGGTTACTGACCAGAAATCAATTGGGTTTCAAGAACGCCCTTTTTACCCTCTTCCTCGCTCACGAGATGTAGCTTAGTGCGAGCGTAAAGAATGCCCATCTTTACCTCCTGCCAGACGTAGTACAACTTGCCACCGACTGTTTCGATCTGGATGCTGTCAGTGTTTTCTGACTTGGAGGTGATGGTGTGTTTGCCAGGGGCAACTTCCGTGTAGAAATAGGTCTTTGCAGCGGTTTGGCCCAAAGGCTTCCCATTGACATCGACATCCATTCGAACAGCTGCCCCCATGGATTCATTGCGATAAATATAAAGGCCGGAAACCTCCGGCTTTACCGAAAAGGACTTGAGTTCGGCATCTTTCTTTGCATCGCCCATCGGGACAGATGCGCAACCTACCAAACTGGCGGCAAGAACGGCTGTAGCAAACAGTTTTCGAATCATGGTATCTCCCTGTGTTAAGTGGAGCCGTAATTTTAACCGAAATGGGTAATTCTGTTAATTCCAGTCACACAGATAGCTTTAGAGTCCGCGATGGGTAACGGCTGTGGGCTGTACTTACGGCAGCTTTCGGGACCCTCAGTTACACGTAAGAAGCCGCCGTCGCCTTCAACTGCTCCATGAATCCGTAAATATCATCCACCGACTCAATCGGGTGCCGGGTTTCATTCTTCTGCTGATCAAATACGCCGAGGTATTTCTGGTTGCGATTGAAGTGGAGCCGGCAGATTGGTCTGCGGTTGTTGTCGTCCAGCAGGACGCCGCAATAGCTTTGCGTGTCGCGCATGGTGATTCGCTTTACGTCGACGACCGAGCGCACGATGGCCTTGAGGATATGAAAGCCTTCCAGCTCGTCCTCTGTGGTCACGACCTTGTCTTCGCTCGCTTCTACCTGCGGCTCTGTGGGTTCCGTCACGCCCGGCGCTGCGGTGCTGACTGTCGGGACGGCAACGCCGCTCATGGCCGATTTGAGCCGTTCATTGACTTGGTCGCCGAGAAACTGGCTGGTGGCTTTGCGGGTCAGTTCGGCAAACTGCTCGCGGACTTTCTGGGTGATCGGGCCTTCATAGACGCGGCAGGCGATGAACTTGACGAACTCATCCTCTGGCGTACTGAACTGGGTGGCGAGCACCTTCTTGATCTGGCTGACGTACTTGAGTTCACCGGCGGCGCTGATGATCGATTCAACGTCGAATGCCGACTTGGTGAGATTGACCAGTTCAGGCACGACGTGCGCGTCGATGTCGAGCAGGTCGAGTTCAAGAAAGGGCTTTTCGTCCATCTTGTTGGGCGCATCGAGGTCCGTGAAAAACTTGTAGACCTGCCCGTTGGTGAGGATCGCGATGCGTGCGTTCGTCACATGAAAGTAGCGGAACAATTGACCAGCGTGGTTGAGGTGGAGGGGCTCGCCGACTTTCTTGCACTCCACAAGAATCTGGATCTCATTATTCTTGAGAATGGCGTAGTCGATCTTTTCGCCCTTCTTGGTGCCTACATCGCAAACGTATTCCGGAATCACTTCGGTGGGGTCAAACACGTCATAGCCCAGCACCGAATGAATGAACGGCATCACGAAAGCGTTCTTTGTTGCCTCCTCGGTCTGGATCGCCGCTTTCTGCTGGCGAATCTTGGCGGCGAGGCTGTTCAGCTTGTCGATGAATTCCATGGCGTATGCGTCCTGTCGATTGATTCTTATGCCGTATGGTCTCACGCGCAATAGATGCGAAACAGCCCGCTGGCATGTGCGAAAAGTCACAAATCTCCTTGCCAAAGGAACTTTAAGACTGGGTCACACCATGCAAAAGGCCCA